>NZ_VFPH01000003.1:945598-1260798 GCF_006717045.1 Pseudonocardia cypriaca | reverse complement strand
CCGTGTCGTGCCGCGGCAGGCAGCCGGGTGAGGGCGTTGATCCGCGACGACAGGTGCCGGCGGGCCGCGCGGGCCGCGCGCGGCCATCCGCGCACAGCCATGCGGTCGGCCGTCTCGAGGAAGAAGGCGCGCTCCTCGGCGAAACGCCTGCCGTCGGCGGCGTGCGCGGAGGACACGGACGCGTCGTGCCGCCGGTACTGGAAGCAGGTGGTGGGCTCGACGAGCAGCGACTCGCCGTCGAGCACGAGGTCGAGCACGAGTGCGAGGTCCTGCACCACCTCGACGCCCTCGCGGAACCCGGTCCGCCGCAACGGCTCCGAGCGCCAGCAGATCGACGGGAAGTACAGCCAGTTGCCCCGCAGCAGGCTCACGGCGAGCTCCTGCCCGGAGAGGACGGTGTGCTCGGTGACCCGGGGGGCGTAGACCCAGCGCTTGCCCAGGTCCACCAGCGAGCGCGCCGGCGCACCGTCGGCGTCGACCACCTCGACGCCGGGCTGGATGATCGCGGCGTCCGGGTGTGCCGCGTGCGCGCGTCGCACCGTGCCGACGTAGTCGGCGAGCATGAGGTCGTCGTTGCCGATGATCACCGCGAGCTCGTGCTCGACCCGGTCGACGCACTGCTGGAAGTTGCGGTTGATGCCCAGGTTCCGCGGGTTGAGCCGGTAGCGCACCCGCTCGTCGCCGAGGCCTGCGCACCACTCGGCGAGCGCGTCGTCGGCCGACTCCCCGGTGTCGTCGAGGATCGTGAGCCGCCAGTTCGGATCGTCCTGGGCGAGCACGCTGCGGATGGTGGCCTGCACGAGGTCGAGCCGCCCGTAGTGGGGCAGCATGACGTCCACGGTGGTCACCGCAGGTTGTCCTCGCTCACCACGGGCGCGCGTTCGCCGTCGCCGGTCGCGATGCTGACCACCTGGGCGGAGTGCAGACCCCGCTCCCTGTTGATCAGCTCCGCCTCCCGGATGGCCACGGTGCGGGCCAGCTCCGTGTAGCGGCGGTCGACCACCCGGAACCGCTGGTACATGCTGAACATGCCGGCCATGAACGCCACGACCAGCGCGTACAGCACGAGATCGGTGCCGCGGCCGACGCCGAGCATGCGGGCGATCGCGGTGAGGTCGTCGGGCCGCATCACGGCGTAGACGTTCGCGAGCGCGAAGAGCACGAGAGCGATCCGCTTGCTCGCCTGCACGTAGATCGCGTGGGAGCTGCGGACGAAGACGTACATGATCGTCAGGACCGCGAGCACGAGGAGGAACTGGATTAGCACGGCCGATCACCCCCGGTTGCGGACGGACAGGTCGAAGAGGATGTTGACCCCGTTCAGCAGCGACTGGCCCTTGCTGCGGGAGTACTCGGTGTAGCGGATCGACACGGGGATCTCCCGCACGCGCCACTTCGAGCGCCCCAGGTACGAGACGATCTCCGAGGCGTGCGCCATGCCGTTCATGGTGATCTGCAGCTGGTCCGCGACCGGGCGGGTGAGCACACGCAGGCCGTTGTGCGCGTCGGTGAGACGCAGCTTGCGCCCCGCCGGGCTGAGCAGCACCGCGACCCTCAGCACGATCCGCTTGATCAGCGGCACCGAGTCGGCGTGGTCGGCGAACCTCGTGCCGAGCACGACGTCGGCCGCCCCGGACCGGGCGACGTCGACCATCGCGGAAGCGTCCTCGAGCCGGTGCTGGCCGTCGGCGTCGTAGGTGACGAAGTACTGGGCACCCGGCTGCACGCGGGCGTAGGTCAGGCCGGTCTGCAGGGCCGCGCCCTGGCCGAGGTTCACCGGGTGCCGCACGAGGTGGGCACCGGTGCGCAGCACGGCCTCGGCCGATCCGTCGCCGCTGCCGTCGTCGACGCACACGACGTTGGGGAAGACCGTCAGGACCTGCCGGACGACCGATTCCAGCACCGGCGCCTCGTTGAAGACCGGGATCACGACCCAGACGTCCTCGTTGCGCCTGCCGTCGACGGTGGTCACACCGGTCTCCTCCGGGTCGTTTTCTCCAGGCATGGCCGCGTCAACCTACCGGCGTCCCGTGGCGGGCGATGCACCCACGCCCGCGGCCGGCAGGCGCAGTGCCCGCAGCACTCCGACCAGCAGCACGGCGAGCACCACGAGGGGGCCGACGAGCTGGGCCACGAGGGCGGCGCTGATCGGCTCCGGTCCCACCACCAGTACCACGAGGAACACGACGGATCCGGCCATCCACCCGATCGTGACCGTACGTTGACGGGCGAGCGCCAACAGCGTGGGCTGCACGACGAGCGCCAGCATCATCACCAGCGTTGCCGCGCCGAGCAGGGCGAGCGTGCCGACCGATGGGCGGTACGCGGTGTTGAACAGCTGCTCGGCGGCCCACGGGCCGAGCCACACGCACCCGGCCACCCCGACCACGCCCAGACCGGCCACCAGCCCGAGCACCTGCCACAGGCGGCTGGTCAGCTCGTCGTGACGGCCCATCGCCGCGGCCCGCGTGACCTGCGGCAGCAGCACCGCCTGCACCGGCGCGAACAGGAACAGCGGCACGCGGGCGAGCACGAACGTCGACCCGAAGACCGCGGCGGCCACGAGGTCGTCCGGCAACCGGTAGGTGACGACGACCGGGGCCAGGTTGGCCACCAGCTGGCTGAGCGCGATCGCCCCGACGAGCCACAGCAGCGAGCGCCCCATCCCGGGCGGGCTGGTCGTGACGTCCGTCGCGGGCAGCTTCACGGCCGGCCACACGCTCAGGGCGGCCACCGCCGAGCCGACGGCGAACGCGAAGCCGTAGCCCGCGGGCTCGTCCAGCGCGAACGCCAGCAGGGCGAGGCACGGCAGCAACCGGACAGCGCCCTCGACGTACAGGGTGCGCGCGTACGCGGTGAAGCGCTGCTGCCCCCCGAGCAGGCCACGGGTCCAGTACACGGCACCGGACCCGGCGATCGCGACGAGCAGCGCGACGAACAGGCCGGGGCGCCATTCGAGGACCCGACCCAGAACGAGCGGCCACGCCACGAGCACGACCGCGACCAGCGCGGCGAACGACCACAGCGCGAGCACCGCCGCCCGCCTCGCGACCGGGCGCAGCGGCTCACCGCGCGCCGCGGCGGAGCTGACCGCGCGGCTCGTCTCCTGCTCGAGCGCGGCGAAGACCCCCGGCCCGATGATGTTGACGAGCATGTACAGCGAGATGAGGGCGCTCAGCGCGCCCGCGTCGGCCGGGCCGTGGAACACGTGGCCGACCACGGCGACGAACGCGTAGCCCGCCGCACCGAGCACCCCGAGCCCCGCGGCGAGGTGTGCCGCGGTGCCGAGCCGGCGGGCGGGTGTCACGTGGTCACGGTAGTGGGCCGGGTTCCGTCAGATCCGGGCGAGGGTGACGAACTCGTTGTACGGGAAGACCCGGCCCGCGAGGCGGGGGAACGGGAACGAGTACTGCCGGGCCACCGTCAAACCCACGGTCTCGCACAGGGCCGCGACCTCGGCGAACCCGCAGAACCGCACGTGCGTGGCGTCGGTGGTGTACCCCTTCTCCTGCGGGGTGATCAGCACGACCTTGCCGCCCTTGCGCACGAACGGCAGGTAGGTGCGCAGCAGGCCGACGGCGTCCTCCTCGGACATGTGCTCGACGACGTGCGCGGCCAGCAGGCTGTCGAACGAACCCTCGGTGGCGTGCGCGCTGGTGAAGAACTCGTCCGAGGTGTAGGCGACCAGCCCGCGCTCCCTCGCCACCGAGACCGAGGCGGCGTTGTGGTCGACGCCCACCCCCTCGCCGCCGAGGTGGGCCAGGTTGCGCCCGAGACCGCAGCCCACGTCGAGGGTGCGGCCGAGCTGGAGCCGGCGGATGTTCCAGCGGTACGGCGCCTGCACGTCGAGCCACCGCTTCCACCGCGCCTGCTCCAGGTTCTTCAGGCGTTCGGCGTAGTCGGGGGCGTCGGTGCGCGGTCGACCGTCTGGCGCTGTCACCGGTCCAGTGTGCCGCCCACCGCCTCACCCGTCCGCGACCACCCCCGCATGGAGCATTGACCGATATGCGACAGCAGTTGGCCAAGCATCGCCATCCGGACACCAGTGAGACCGCGACACTCGGAGCATGACGCTCTCACCTGCTCGAACCGCCCAGGAGGCCATCCAACGCAGGCTCGACGACCTGGTCGATTCCGGGGTCGAGCTCGGTGCACAGGTGGCCGCGTACGTCGGGGACGAGCTCGTGGTCCACGCGTGGGCGGGGGTGGCCGACCCCGCCACCGGACGGCCCGTCGACGGGAACACGCTGTTCCCGGTCTTCTCGGTCAGCAAGGGCATCCTCACCACCGCGGTGCACCGGCTGGTGGAGCGCGACGTGCTGCGTTACGACACCGGGATCGCCGAGCTGTGGCCCGAGTTCGGAACCCGCGGCAAGGAGGCGGTCACGGTCGCCCACGTGCTCGAACACAGCGCGGGGATCCCCTACTTCCCCACCGGCCTGACCCCTGACGACCTCGCCGACTACGACCGGGTCGTGTCCCTGGTCGCCGACCTCGAGCCGGCATGGGATCCGGGCACCATGACCGGCTACCACAGCCTCACGTTCGGCTACCTCGTGGCGGAGGTGGTCCGGCGGGCCACCGGGCGAACGGTGGACGAAGTCGTCCGGACCGAGGTCGCCGAGCCGCTGGGGATCGAGGACCAGCTGTTCATCGTGCCCCCCACGGAGCAGGCCCACCGGCTCGCCGACATCGACGCGACCGACTTCGTCGCGCTCCAGGCGCAGCTCCCCAGCGGGAACGCGTTCCAGAAAGTGGTCGGCGGGATCCGGGTCGACTCGATCGTGCCGAGGCGGGTCGCGCCGGCCGGCCGGAGCTGGGCCATGGACGCGTTCCTCCCGTTCGGTGCGACGATGACGGCACGCGCGGGCGCCGCGCTGTACGGCGCGCTGGCAAGCGGGGGCGGGCGGCTGCTCTCGCCGGAGCGGGTCGCGCTCGCCACCCGCATCCGCCGCCGCGACACCGACCAGATCATCGGCGCCCCGGCCCTCAAGTCACTGGGCTACCTGCACGCCGACCCGGTCTCCGGCGGGATCGAGAGCGCGTTCGGGTTCGGCGGCCTCGGCGGGGCGGAGGCCTACGCCGACCCGGAGCGGCGGCTCGGCTTCGCCTTCACCCACAACCGCCTCACCCCACCGACGGCCGAGGAGAGCGCGCCGGGGCTGGCGGCGTTGCTGAGGGAGAACCTCGGCGTGGCCTGAGGGGTTCGGCCTCCTCGAGCGCCGCCAGCCACGGCGCGCAACGACAGGCCCGCCACAACCGGATCTCGCGCAGCCGCCGCCCCACCGGGGCACCGCTGGCCTCGGCCATCTGGGATCTCCCACGGGCGTGCTGGCGCTCACAACCGTACGCGGGCGGCCCGTTACGATCCCGCCGTGCGCGCCGTAGTGACCGGTGGGGCCGGGTTCATCGGGTCCCACGTCGTGGATTCCCTCGTCGCCGACGGCGCCGACGTCCTCGTGCTCGACGACCTCAGCCACGGGTCCGCCGCCAACCTCGCCGGCTCCCCCGCGGCCGAGCTGGTGGAGCTCGACGTGCGCGACGAGGCGGGCGTGCGCAAGGCGATCACCGGGTTCGCGCCCGAGGTGGTGTTCCACCTCGCGGCGCAGATCGACGTGCGCAAGTCGATGGCCGACCCGGTCACCGACACCTCGGTCAACGTCCTCGGCTCGGTCAACGTCTTCTCCGCGGCGCTGGCGGCGGGCGCGCGGCGGGTGGTGAACACCTCCACCGGCGGGGCGATCTACGGCGAGACCGACGTCGTCCCCACCCCGGAGACCACACCGACCGACCCGCTGTCGGCGTACGGGCTGGGCAAGCGCACCGCGGAGCGGTACGGCAGCTGGTTCCGGCGCAGCCGCGGGCTCGACGTCGTCACCCTGCGGTACGGCAACGTGTACGGGCCGCGCCAGGACCCGCGCGGCGACGCCGGCGTCATCGCGATCTTCTGCGACCGGGTGCTCGCGGGGCAGCGGCCCACCGTGTTCGGGGACGGCAGGCAGACCCGCGACTACGTGTTCGTCGGTGACATCGTCGCCGCCAACCGGGCCGCCGCCGCGGCGACCGACCTCGCGCACGAGATCTACAACGTCGGCACCGGCACCGAGGTCGACGTGCTCGCACTCGCCGAGGCCGTGGCCGCGGCGGCGGGCGTGGACGACTTCACGCCCGAGCTCCTGCCGGCGCGGCCCGGCGAGGTGCTGCGCAGCTGCCTCGACGTCGGCCGCGCCCGGACCGACCTCGGGCTCCCCGAGCCGACCGGCCTCACCGACGGGCTGCGCGCCACCCTCGACTGGGTGCGCACCCTCCCCCGGGAGCGGTCCGAATGACCGACCTGCGGGTGTCGCAGACGTCCATCCCAGGCCTGCTGCACATCGACCTCGTCCTGCACCACGACGGCCGCGGCTGGTTCAAGGAGTCCTTCCAGCGCGCGAAGCTCGAGGCGCTCGGGTTCCCGCCGTTCGAGATCGTGCAGAGCAACGTCTCCTACAACGCCGAGGTGGGCGTCACGCGCGGCATCCACGCCGAGCCGTGGGACAAGTTCATCTCGCTCGCGCACGGTCGGGCGTTCGCCGCGATCGTTGACCTGCGGGCGGGCGAGTCGTTCGGGCGGGTCGAGACGTTCGAGCTGCACCCGGGCAACGCAATCTTCGTGCCCCACGGGTGCGGCAACTCCTACCAGACGCTCACGCCGGACGTCGTCTACTCGTACCTGGTGAACGAGCACTGGACGCCGGACGCGCGGTACACGCTGATCCAGGCGTTCGACCCCGCGCTGGGCATCGAATGGCCGATCGGTGAGGACAAGGCGATCCGCTCCGACAAGGACCGCGGCCACCCACCGCTGTCCGCCCTCGCCGCGACGGGGGCATGACGTGCGGGTACTCGTGCTCGGGGCCGGTGGGCAGGTGGGGCGGGCGTTGGTCGCGGCCCTGCCGGACGCCACCGCGCTGCGCCACCTCGACCTCGACATCGCCGACGCCGCGAACGCGACCATCGACTGGGCGGCCTACGACACCGTCGTCAACGCCGCGGCGTTCACCGACGTCGACGGCGCGGAGACCGTCCAGGGCCGTGCCGCCGCGTGGCTGGCCAACGCCGCCGGGCCGGCCGCGCTCGCCGCGATCTGCCACCGCTCCGGCTCGACGCTGGTGCACCTGTCCACCGAGTACGTGTTCGACGGCCGGTCCACGCAGCCGTACCCGGAGGACGCGCCGGTCGCGCCGCTGTCGGTGTACGGCGCGTCGAAGGCCGCCGGCGACCTCGCCGTGCAGACCCTCGAGCGGCACTACCTGGTACGCCCGAGCTGGGTGGTCGGCGACGGCCACAACTTCGTGCGCACCATGCTCCGGCTGGCCGAGAAGGGCGTCGAGCCGTCCGTGGTGGCCGACCAGATCGGACGACCGACGTTCGCCACCGACCTCGCTTCCGCGATCGTGCACCTCGTCGCGAGCGGGGCCCCGTACGGGACCTACCACGTCACCGGTGGCGGCGAGCCGGCGTCGTGGGCGGAGGTCGCCCGGGCCACCTTCGCGCTGGCCGGGCACGGCGACCTCCGGGTCACCGACACCACCACCGCCGAGTACTTCGCCGACAAGCCGCACGCGGCGCAGCGCCCGCTCAACAGCGTGCTCGACCTGTCCCGGGCCGCCGCGGCCGGCGTGGAGCTGCCGGACTGGCGCGAGCGGCTCGCGGAGTACGTCACGTCCGGTTCTTGAGCGGCTCCCACCAGGAGCGGTGCTCGGTGTACCAGCGGACGGTGTCGGCGAGACCCCGCTCGAACGACACCTGCGGGGCGTAGCCCAGCTCCTCGGCGATCTTGGACCAGTCCACGCAGTAGCGGCGGTCGTGGCCCTTGCGGTCGGCCACGGGCTCGATCATCGACTCGTCGGCCCCCACGGCGGCGAGCAGCCGCAGCGTGAGCTCCTTGTTCGTCAGCTCCGTGCCGCCGCCGATGTTGTAGACCTCGCCGTCGCGCCCCTTCTCCGCGACGAGCTGGATGCCGCGGCAGTGGTCGTCCACGTGCAGCCAGTCGCGGACGTTGAGGCCGTCGCCGTAGAGCGGCACCTTCCTCCCGTCGAGGAGGTTGGTGACGAACAGCGGGACGACCTTCTCCGGGAACTGGTGCGGCCCGTAGTTGTTCGAGCAGCGGGTGATGCAGACCGGCAGGCCGTGCGTGCGGTGGTAGGAGCGGGCGAGCAGGTCCGAACCCGCCTTCGAAGCCGAGTACGGCGAGTTCGGTTCCAGGGGGTGCGTCTCGGGCCACGCGCCCTCGTCGATCGAGCCGTACACCTCGTCGGTGGAGACGTGCACGAACCGCGAGACGCCGCGCTCGAGCGCCGCCTGGAGCAGCACCTGCGTGCCGACGACATTGGTGGAGACGAAGTCGGCTGCCCCGGCGATCGAGCGGTCGACGTGCGACTCGGCCGCGAAGTGCACAACGACGTCCGTGCCGGCCATCACCTCGGTGACAACACCCGGGTCACGGATGTCGCCGCGGACGAACCGCAGTCGCGCGTCGTCGGTGAACGGCGCGAGGTTGGTGAGCGTGCCGGCGTAGGTGAGCAGGTCGAGCACCACGACGTCGGCATCGGCGTACGCGGGGTAGGCGCCGCCCAGCAGCGAGCGGACGTAGTGCGAGCCGATGAAGCCCGCTCCCCCGGTCACCAGTACCTGCACGTTCTCTCCTAACCCGCGAACGACTTCGCCACGTCCATCACGTACTCGCCGTAGCCCGACTTCGCCTGCCGCTCGCCCAGCGCGTAGCAGGCGGCCGGGTCGATGAAGCCCATCCGCATCGCGATCTCCTCGATGCAGGCGATCCGCACGCCCTGGCGGTTCTCCAGCACCCGCACGTACTCACCCGCCTCCAGCAACGACTCGTGCGTGCCGGTGTCGAGCCAGGCGAACCCGCGGCCGAGGTCCACCAGCTTCGCCGTGCCGCGCTCGAGGTAGGCGCGGTTGACGTCGGTGATCTCCAGCTCGCCCCGGGCCGAGGGAGTGAGGCCTGCCGCGATCTCGACGACGTCGTTGTCGTAGAAGTAGAGCCCGGTGACCGCACGGTTGGACCGCGGGTGCGCCGGCTTCTCCTCGATCGACAGCAACCGGCCGTCGGGGCCGGCCTCCGCCACGCCGTAGCGCTGCGGGTCGCGCACCGCGTAGCCGAACAGCACGCAACCCGCCTCACCGTCGGTGACGTCGGCGATCGAGCGCTGCAGCAGCCCGGAGAAGCCCGGCCCGTGGAAGATGTTGTCGCCGAGCACAAGGGCGGCCGCGTCGGAACCGACGTGCTCGGCACCGATCACGAACGCCTCGGCCAGCCCGTTCGGCTCGGGCTGCTCGGCGTAGCCGATGCGCAGGCCGAGCTCGCCGCCGTCACCGAGCAGCCGCCGGAACACGGGGACGTCCTGCGGGGTGGAGATCACGAGGATGTCCCGGATCCCGGCCAGCATCAGCACCGACATCGGGTAGTAGATCATCGGCTTGTCGTAGACGGGCAGGAGCTGCTTCGACACCGCACGGGTGATCGGGTGCAGCCGCGTGCCCGACCCGCCGGCCAGGATGATGCCCTTCATCGGCACCGATCAGGAGTAGACGGCGAGCGTCAGGGTGGCGACCCACACGAGCGCCAGCACCTGCAGCACGCGGTCGCCCAGCGCGATCTCCTCCGGTTCGCCGCCGTTGCCGGAGTCGACGTCGACGGAGTAGCGCAGCACCGCGATCACGAACGGCACGATCGAGATCACCGACCACATCTGGTTGTGCCGCACGACGCCGATGTCGAAGGCCCACAGCGAGTAGGTGGTGATCAGGATCGTGGCCGACAGCGCCCACACGAACCGCAGGTAGGACGCGGAGTAGCTCTCCAGCGACTTGCGGATCTTCGCGCCGGTGCGCTCGGCGAGCATCATCTCGGCGTACCGCTTGCCGGCCACCATGAACAGCGAACCGAACCCGGCGACCAGCAGGAACCACTGCGACAGCGCGATGCCGGTGGCCGCGCCGCCCGCGATGGCGCGCAGCAGGAAACCGGAGGCGACGATGCAGATGTCGAGCACCGCCTGGTGCTTGAGCCAGTAGCAGTAGGCCAGCTGCACCGCGATGTACACGCCGAGCACGACCACCAGCTGGACGCTCGCCAGCGCGCTCAGCGCCAGCGCGCCCAGCAGCAGCACGGCGGCCACGGCCATCGCGAGGCCCGGCGGGACGATGCCTGCGGCGATCGGCCGGTTGCGCTTCGTCGGGTGGGCCCGGTCGGCGGCCACGTCGTTGGCGTCGTTGACCAGATAGATGCCGGACGCGGCGAGCGAGAACGCCACGAACGCCACCGCGAGCTCCATCACGATGCCGTGGCGCAGCAGGTCACCGCTCGCGAACGGCGCGGCCAGCACCAGGACGTTCTTGACCCACTGCCGGGGCCGCATCGTCTTCAGCACGCCCCGCGCGACGCTCACGGGCGTGCGGTGCGGGACGGCCTGCTCGGCCGGCACGTCGGTGCTGGTCATCGCTCTTCCTTCCGGATGGCCCTGCGCGCCACGGCCGCGACGGCGGCGCCGAGCGCGGAGCCTGCGAGGACATCTGTGGGGTAGTGGACGCCGAGCACCATCCGCGAGAGCGCCATCGCCGGCACCACGACGGCGGCGAGCGGCTTGCGCAGCAACGCGCCGAACAGGACCGCTGCCGCGGTGCTGGAGGTGGCGTGCGCCGACGGGAAGCTCAGCCTGCTCGGGGTGCCGACGTGCACCTGCACCCGCGGGTCGTCGGGCCGCGGCCTGCGCACCACGCGCTTGACCCCGACCGACGCCCCGTGGGCGACGGCCACCGCGGCCGTGGCGGCGATCCACTCCCGGCGGCGCCTGCGGTCGACGAGCGCCCCGATCGCCCCCATGGCGAGCCAGCCGGCGGCGTGCTCGCCGAAGAACGACATCCCGCGCGCCACCCGCACCACGGGCGGGTGGGCCAGCGCGCCCTGCACGGCCTCGAGGACCCACACCTCGGCTGCCATCGGCGGGACGTCGACCGTGCCGTCCGGCTCGAGGGTCGGGACGGCGTGCGGGCGGTCGAGTAGCTCGGCCACGGGCGGGGCCTCCAGTACGGCGTGCGGGCGGTGCGGCCCGCGCGGGAAGAGGTGCGGCACGCGCCGCACGGAGTGCGCTGACGTCGCCCGATGCTACGCCCGGTCACGCTGCGTGTTCGGGTGTGGGCGGAACAGTGTCAGAACCAGCGCTCCAGAACGAGCGCCAGACCGTCCTCCGCGTTGCTCGCCGTGACCTCGTCGGCGACCTCGAGGAGCGCCGGGTGGGCGTTCCCCATCGCGACGCCGTGCCCGGCCCAGCGCAGCATCTCCAGGTCGTTGGGCATGTCGCCGAACGCGACCACGTCGGCGGCCGTCACACCGCGCCGCCGCGCCACCTCGGCGAGACCGGTGGCCTTCGTGACGCCGGGCGGCGACACCTCGACGAGCCCGCGCGGGTAGGAGAACGTGAGGTCGGCCTGGTCGCCGATCACCGGGGTGAGGGCGGCGACCATCGCGTCGCTGGACAGCCGCGGATCGCGGATGAGCAGCTTCACCGCAGGCCGGCTCAGCAGCACGGAGCGATCTGCCGCGATCTCGTCGCCGTCGTCCCAGGCGTGCCGGTACCCCGGCTCGGCGACGAACGGCGCGCCGAGGTCGACCCGCTCGACCGCCAGCGCGCACCCGGGCAGCGTCTCCGTCGCCGCTTCGGCGAGCCGGGCGAGCGCGTCCGGCGGGATGGCGTCGGCCCACAGCACGCGGTCCGCAGCGGCGTCGTAGAGCACGCTCCCGTTGGCGCACACGGCGAGCGCGGCCACCTCCAGCTGCGCCACGACGGGCGGGATCCACCGCGGTGGCCGGCCGGTGACCAGCACGAACCCGACCCCGGCCGCGACCAGCCGCTCGACGACGGCGACCGCACGCGGCGAGACCCGCTCGTCGGGGTCGAGCAGCGTGCCGTCGACGTCGGTGGCGACGAGGCTGGGAGGTTGCACCCGACCAGACTACGTTCGCGCGGTACGTGTCCTCGTGGTGTCCGCTCCCGCTCGTGAGCCCGACCGACCGCGGTCGTGAGCGTCTACAGGCGCACCGGCATGAGCAGGGAGACCGACCGCGGCGACCGCCCGGTGATGACCAACGGCGTGATCGGGCCGTCGAGGCCGAGCACGAGCTGGCCACCGCCGCCCGCGTCCAGAGCCTGCAGCAGGAACTCGCGGTTCACCGCGACCCCGGGGCCGTCGGTGATCCGGACGCCGCCCGGCCCGCTCTCCAGGGTCGTCACCTCGTACTCGGTCCCGTCACGACGCACCCGGCGTGGAGGCGCCGCTGCCAGCGCGGCCCGCAGGGCGGCCCCGTCCACCGCGACCCCGGCGTCGTCCACGGGCAGGAGCCTGCGGTAGTCCGGGAACGGTTCTGCGATCACATCCCCGTCGAACGTCCCGGTGCCCGCCGCCACGCGGACCACCCCTCCGGCCAGCGTGATCGCGACGGTCTCCGCCGATGGGATGCGGTCGACGAGGTCGACCGGGAGCACGGCCCCCACCGCCGGACCGTCCATCCCGACGACGGGCACCTCGGCCGCCGCGAGCCGGTAGCGGTCGGTCGCGACGACCGTGAGCGCACCGGGCGTCACGTCGAACAGCACACCCGACAGCACCGGGAGATCCGGGTCGGAGCCGACGGCGAACCGGACGGCGCGCAGCGCGGCGGCCAGGTCGGTGCCGCGGACGGTCACGGTGGTGGTCGGCACGAGATCCTCCTGTGCGAGCAGTGATCGGACGGAGGAGAGCTCACGGCGGGCGTCGGCAAGGCCCTGTTCCAGGCGGAGCAGGTGCCGGTCGAGCATGGCGTCGACGGCGCCCGGGTCGTGCCGGGCGGCCAGCACCTCCCGGATCCCGGCCAGCGGCACCCCGACCCGGCGCAACGAGGCGACGAGCCGGGCGACGACCACCTGGTCGGGGGTGTAGTACCGGTAGCCGGAAGCCGGGTCGACGCTCGCAGGCGTCAGCACCCCCGCGCCGTCGTAGAAGCGCAGCGCGCTGACCGACAGGCCGCTCTCGCGCGCCATCCGGCCGATCGTGCGCACCGCCCCGGCCGAGCCGGCCCCCTTCGAGCTCTCCACGTCACCGACCCTCGTGCCTCGACATGGTCGAGAGTCAACGTCGAACGCGGATGACCTCGAGCCCCATGACGCCCGCGAGCGGACCGAAGCCGTCGTCCTGCGTCACGACCGGAAGACCACGGGACGCAGCGACCGCTGCGATCCAGAGATCGTTGACGTTGACCCGTCGACCGCTCTCGGCAAGGTGCACGCGCATCCGCGCCCACGCCCGCGCGGCCGACTCGTCGATGTCGATCAGCTCGATGTCGCTGACGGCGTCCAGCGTGGCCAGGCGGCGCGCCCTGATATCGACATCCGCAGCTGCGAGGACGCCGGCCTGGAGTTCCGCCAACGTCACGACCGACACCGCCGTTTCCTCAGGAATCCCCTGCTCGTCGAGGGCCCGGCCGCTCTCCAGGGCGATGAACACGCTCGTATCGAGCAAACCCTTCACCTGATCGGGCCGAGGTCGTCCGTCGTGTCGCCGGCCAGCCGGGCGAGGTCGTCCCGGAGGCCGGGATCTGCCTGGATCCGGCGGAGGCGCGACACGAGCTCCTCCCGCCTGATCCACGACCGCCGTGTCCGCTGTACCGGCACCATCTCCGCGACCGGCCTGCCGTTGACGGTGATCGTGACCCGCTCACCGGCTTCGACCCGCCGCAGCACACCAGCCGTGTCGTTCCGCAGCTCGCGGGAGGGAACGCTGGACATGCGACGACCGTAGCACTGCTGTAGGCCAACGTAGCCGCACTCGGAGCGGGTACGCAGGGGCATGGCCGACGAACGGACCCTCCTGAAAGCACTGCTCAACCGCGCCGGCACCACGTACGCCGAGCAGGCCGGGATCCGGCTGAAGGACAGCCCGGCGCCGCTGTACCGCCTCCTCGTGCTGTCGGTCCTGCTCTCGACGCGGATCAAGGCCGACATCGCGGTGGACGCCGCCCGCGCGCTCGCCGACGCCGGGATGGGCACGCCGGCGAAGATGCGCGAGGCGTCCTGGCAGGAGCGCGTGGACGCGCTCGGGCGGGCGAGCTACAAGCGCTACGACGAGAGCACCGCGACCGCGCTCGGCGAGGGCGCCGAGCTGGTGCACCGCGAGTACGGCGACGACCTGCGGAAGCTGCGCGACCGCGCCGACGGCGACCCGAAGCGCATCCGGGAGGCGCTCACCGGGTTCCCGCGGCTGGGCCCGGTCGGCGCCGACATCTTCTGCCGCGAGGCACAGGACGTGTGGCCGTCGCTGCGCCCCGCGATCGACGGCAAGGCCCTCGACGGCGCACGCCGCGTCGGGCTGCCGGCCGACGCGCACGAGCTGGCCCGGCTCGCTCCCGGTTCGGACCTCGCCCCGCTGGCGGCGGCGCTGGTGCGGGTGGCGCTCAACGAGCCGCTCGCGGAGGAGGTCGTGGCAGCGGCGTGAGCCGGGCCGCCCGACCCGCGGGTCAGAGGATGGCGACGGCCACGACGAGGCCGAGGGCCAGGTGCGCCGCGGAGACGACGAAGGCCTGCGGGCGGATGCTGTCGGCGGCCAGCACGGCGCCGATGTCGATGCCCGTGACCCACTCCAGCAGCCGCACGCCGCCGACCTGCGCCACGATCCCGACCAGACCGAAGATCAGCGACGAGAGCAGGCCCTCGAGCAGGCCACCGGTCGACGTGTAGATCGCGACCACGATGATGAAGGCCATGCTCACCATGCCTGCGGCGGTGACCACCACGGCGTTGGGCAGGCCGTCGCGGACCAGCCGGTTGAGCTTGCCCGGAGTCGTGATGTCGACGGCGTAGAAGCCGAGCAGCACGAGCAGCACGCCGAGCACCGCGTAGAGCAGGATCGCGCCGACGCCACGGCCGATCACCTCGCCGAAACCCGGTCCGATCTGGGCCAGGAACGTCACGAATACCTCCATGGGGAGCGTCAGGATGCGGGGATGCGGTGGGGGACGAACGCCGCGCCGTCGTCGGTGACGAGCCCGACGGTCTCGCGGATGCCCAGCCCGGCCGCGGTGTCACCGACCACCCACGCACCCAGCGCGGGACGGTAGCCGTCGAACTCGGGGAGCGGGTCGAAGAGCTGGTAGACGTACCCCTCCTCGCCGTACACACCACCCGTCTGGTGCTCCATGCCGGGCGCCACGATCGAGATGTTCGCGCCCTCGCGGCCGAGCCGGGGCTTGCGGACGTACTCGGTGAGGAGCCCCGGCTGGTCGAGGTAGGCGGGGAGCAGGTTGGGGTGGCCCGGGTACATCTCCCACAGCACGGCGAGCAGCGCCTTGTTGGACAGCAGGGCCTTCCACAGCGGCTCGATCCACAGCGTCTCCGGGAGGCTGCGGATCACGCTCTTGCCGAACTGGTCGGTGAGCACCCACTCCCAGGGGTAGAGCTTGAAGACCGCCGCCATGGGCGATTCCTCGAGGTCGACGAACCGGTCGAGGGCGGCGTCCCAGCCGATGTCCTCGATGGTGAGGCCGACGGTGTCCAGGCCCGCCTCGGCCGCCGTCTCCTGCAGGTAGCCGGCGGTGACGTGGTCCTCACCGGTGGCGTCGCCGCCCGACCACGTGAAGTGGATCTCGCCGCCCGGCAGCCTGCCCTTGATCGTCGTCCAGCGCTCCACGAGCGCCTCGTGCAGGGAGTTCCACTGGTCGTCGTCGGGGTGGACGTCCTTGAGCCAGTACCACTGCAGCAGCGACGCCTCGAGCAGCGTGGTGGGGGTGTCGGCGTTGTACTCCAGCAGCTTGGCCGGGCCACCGCCGTCGTAGCGCAGGTCGAACCGGCCGTAGACGTGCGGGTCGCTGCGCCTCCACGACGCCGCGACGGCGTCGAAGGCCCACTCCGGCAGCGCGAAGTCGCGGTACCGCTCGGTGGTGACCACGTGGTCGACGGCCTCCAGGCACATCCCGTGGATCACCTCGACGTCGGCCTCGAGCGAGAGGACCTCGTCCATCGAGAACGTGTAGTGCACGGACTCGTCCCAGTACGGCCGGGGCGCACCGCCGATGCCGACGCCCGGCGTGTTGTAGACCATGCCCTGCTCGCGGACGATGCTCTCCCAGCCCGGGCGGGGCTCCCCCGTGTGCCGCTCCACTAGGAACCGCTGCTCGAGCTGCCGCGCGAGACCCCGAGCCCGCCCCGGGACACCGAGCTGCTCCCGGACGGGTTGACGACGGTCTTGCCGGACGAGGTGGTGACCCGGGTGCCCTCCCTCGGCACCGTGGTGGTGCCGCCCTGCACCTTCTGGCCGATCGCGCCGCTGCCGCCGTACGTGTAGTGGTACTGGCGGCCGCCGCCACCGATGAAGATCGGGTAGACGCCACCCCCGCCGTAGTACCCGCCGCTCGAGCTCGCGGGAGTGACGCAGTTCGAGTCGTCGACGATCACACCCTCGTCGTCGACGCACTGGGCCTGGACCTCGTCGTCGGCCTGCACCACGGAGTACCCGACGGCGATGAGCGCGACCACGCCGACCGTGACGCCCGCACCGATCAGGATCCGCTTGCGCTTGCGCTTGGAGCGCTCCTGCTCCTCGGCCTCCTGGCGCTCGGCCTCCTCCGCGCGGCGCGCGGCGACCTCACGGGCGCGGCGCTCGGCGAGAGTGGGTTCACGCGGAGTCGTCGACTCGTCCTGGAAGCGCATCCGGCCGCGAGCACCCTCGTCCGGCGCCGGTGCGCCGTCGGGCTGCTCGTCCGGCTCACCGCCGGTCTTGCCGCCGTCGACATCCTCGTCGGGCACCGCTCATCCCCCCTTCGGCCGCGCTCCCGGGCCGGTGACAGGTCCGTCCCGCGCGCCGAACCGTACCGGGCTGCCACCCACCGGCAAACGCTGACGCTCGCAGCACGCCGACGACCGATGGTCGCGCAGATCGACCCCGCCCTCTGGACGTGACCCCAGGTAACGGCATGATGACGGCCGACATGGACCGACTGACCGCTCCCCCCGGCCGGCCCCGGACGCCGCAGCACCCAGGTGCCCCACGCCTGCAGCCTGCGCTGCGCCCTGGCGACGCGCCCACCGTCGTCGTCCCCAACGTCAACCGCCTCGCCGCTGCCCGGGCCACGGCGCAGGGCAACGCGGTCGCCGCCCGCACGGGCAGACACAGCGTCCCGGCTCCGTCGGCGCAGCCCGCGCCCCCACCGCCTCCCCCGTCCCGCGCCCCCGAGCCGCGGCTGGTGCGACGCATGGTCCTCGGCGTCCTCATCGGCTCGCTCACCATGCTGGGCGTCGCCACCCTCGACTCCTTCGCCGGCGCCAAGGTGCCCGTTCTGGGCACGCTCGCCTCGCTCCCCGCGGCCGTGAGCGGGTCGAGCGCGCGTGAGGTCCCCCCGCCGCCCGCCACCCCGGGCACGTGCCTCATGTGGACGCGTCCCGACGCCGCCGACACCGACGTCGTCGACTGCGCCCAGCCGCACCTGTTCGAGCAGGCCGGTTCCGTCACCCTCGCGAGCGACATGGCGCTGCCCGACGACCGGCAGTGGCGTCAGCTGGTCAACGAGCGTTGCCAGCCGGTCGTGGTCGACTACCTCCGCGGCAAGTTCGACCCGGACGGGCGGTTCCGGGTGGGCGCGCTGAAGCCCTCGCCGTCCAAGTGGGCCGACGGCGACCGCGAGCTGCGCTGCGGCGTGCAGAGCGCCTCCCGGTCCGGCGCGCTCCTGCCCCTCTCCGGCCGCGCGGCCGACTCCGACCAGGCCGCCGTCCACGATCCGGGCACCTGCCTCGCGATCGACGGCCGCACGATCGGCGACCCCGTCGACTGCGCCGGGCCGCACGCCGTCGAGACGGTCGGGATCGTCGACCTCTCCGAGAAGTTCCCCGACGCCTTCCCCGCGGTCGGCGACCAGGACGCCTACCTGCAGCCCCAGTGCGCCAAGATCGCCAACGAGTACGCGGGCAGCGCCGACTCGATCTCGAAGAAGGGCCTCACCGTCTACTGGGACAACATCACCGAGGCGTCCTGGAAGGCCGGCAGCCGCAAGGCCAACTGCAACCTCGCGGCGCTCCTGCCCGACCGGAGCGGGTTCGCGCCCGTCACCGGGCCGGTGAAGGGCGACGTCGTCGTCGGCGACGAGCCGGCCCCGCCCGTCACCGGCACGCAGGGGCCGAGCACGCCCGCCCCGCCGACGGACGGCCCGCCCGCCGAGGAGATCCCCACGGCGACGCCGACACCGGCGCCGACGAGCGAGCCGTCCGCCCCGACGCCCCCGGTGGAGCCGACCCGGCCGGCGGCCACCACCCCGCCCGCGCCGGAGCGCCCCGAGAAGCCGGAGACGCCCGAGCCGCCGGTGGTCAGCGGCGTTGCGCCGACCGCCGCGGTGACGGGCCGGTAGCGAGGCGATGAGCGCGCCGCCGGGCACGGCGGTGCGACCATCCAGCGGTGGACATGACCCGGCGGCAGTTCGAGGAGCTCGTCGCGGACGCACTCGACACGATCCCGCCCGAGCTCACCGCCGCCATGGACAACGTCGTGGTGCTGGTCGACGACCGCCACGGCACCGATCCGGAGCTGTTGGGGCTCTACGAGGGCGTGGCGCTCACCGAGCGCACGTCGAACTACGGCGGCGTGCTACCCGACCGGATCATGATCTACCAGGACGCCATCCTCGACATCTGCGAGACGGAGGACGACGTCGTGCACGAGGTCGCCGTCACCGTCGTGCACGAGGTGGCACACCACTTCGGGATCGACGAGGCGACCCTGCACGAGCTCGGCTGGGGCTGAGCCGCCGCCGAGCTCGGCCGATCAGGCAGGCGCGCCGCCCGCGGTGACATCACCGGGCACCGGCACGGCGCCGTCCCAGTGCTCGAGCGCCCAGCGGCCGTTCTCGGGGCGCAGCACCACGATCCCCGTGTTGGGGAGGAAACGCGTCTCCGCGGTGTCGCCGAGCAGGGCGGCCGCCGCGAGGCGGATGGCGGCGCCGTGGCTCACGAGCACGACGTCGCCGCTCGCGCCGTCCAGGATGCCGTCGAGCGCGGGCAGGAACCGCTCCCGCACGTCGTGGGCCGACTCGCCGCCGGGGAGGCGGGCGTCCAGGTCTCCGGTCCACCACGCGTCGTAGACGGCCATGAAGCTCTCCAGCGCCGCGCGGCCGGACCGGCCCTCCAGCTCGCCGCAGAACACCTCGTGGACCCCGTCGACCACCCGGACGTCCAGACCGTGCGCCGCGGCGACCGGGGCGGCCGTCTCCTGCGCTCTGATCGCCACCGAGGCGTGCACCGCGGTGACCGGGTCGGCGGCGAGCCGCTGGGCGAGCGTGGCCGCCTGGGCCTGGCCCCGCTCGTTCAGCGGTAGGCCCGGCGGGCGGGTGTCGAGGATGTGCTGCGCGTTCGCCGGGGTCTCCCCGTGCCGCGCCATGACGAGCCGGACATCACTCACGCCACTCCCCCCGTGCGCACTCGGTCGAGCCACTCCTGGGCGGCGCGGAACTGCGCCGCGTCGGCACCCCCGACGGGCAGCGGGGACGTGCTGGGGGGCGCCGTCGACGCGCCGTTGGCGGCACGCGGGTAAGAGCCGAGGAACCGGACGCGGTCGCACCTGCGGTGCAGGGCGGCGAGCGCCTCGCCCATGGCCGGCTCGGCGACGTGCCCGGTGCAGTCGAGGTGGAACCAGTACTCGGCGTGCCGGTCCTTGATGGGCCGGGACTCGATGCGCGTGAGGTCGATCCCGCGCACCGCGAGCTCGGTGAGCAGGCCGAGCAGCGCGCCGGGCCGGTTCTGCGTGGTGGCGGCGAGCGTGGTGCGGTCGTGCCCGGTGGGCGCGGGCGGCGGCCCGGGTGGGGACACGAGCGCGAACCTGGTGATCGCGCCCGCGTTGTCGGCGATGTCGTCGGCGAGGATGTCGAGGCCGTGCTGCTCGGCAGCCAGTGGCGCCGAGACCGCAGCGTCGAACTCGCCCCGCGCCACCTGCGCGGCCGCCTCGGACGTGGAGGCCGACAGCAGGACGTCGGCACCGGGCAGCCGGGCCGCGATCCAGTCGCGGGTCTGGGCGATGCCGTGCGGGTGGGACGCGACCGTGCGCACGTCGGCGAGAGTCGTACCGGGCCGCACCAGCAGCGCGAACCGGACGGCCAGCAGGGCCTCCCGCACGATCACCAGCGGCGGGTCGACCACCAGGCCGTCGAGCACCGCGGGGACCGCGCCCTCCACCGAGTTCTCGATCGGGACGCAGCCGAGGTCGGCCGAACCGTCCCGCACGGCGGCCAGCACGGCCGGGGAACCGGTGCAGGGCAGGAACTCGGCCCCGGCGGCCTCGGGCATCGACCGCAGTGCCTGCTCGGTGAACGTGGCGCGCGGCCCGAGGAACGCGATACGGGTCACGTCCCGACCCTACTGTGGACGCATGGGCAGCCTGACGCTGGTGCTGGTGGCCGTCGACGCTCCGATGGCGCGGGCGTGGCGCGCGCTCGCCGAGGGCCGCGCCGGGCTCGTCGTGCACGAGGGCTCGATCACCGACGTCGACGCCGACGCCGTGGTGAGCCCGGCCAACTCGCTCGGGATCATGGGCGGCGGCATCGACGCGGTGTACGCCCGCTGGTTCCCCGGCATCTCCGAGCGGGTGCAGGCGGCCTCCGGCGGCAACCTCCCGGTCGGCGAGGCCGTGATCGTGCCGACGGGCGTCGAACGCCCGGCCTGGCTGGTGAGCGCGCCGACGATGAGCCGGCCCGGTCAGCGGCTCCCCTCCGACGGCGGCGCCGCCCGCGCAGCGGCCGCCGCCGTGTTGCGGCTGTGGCGCGACGGCGCCCTCCCCGACGGCACCCCGGTGCGCCAGGCGGTGCAAGCGATCGCGATGCCCGGCCTCGGCACGGGCGTGGGTGGCCTGTCAGCCGAGGTGTGCGCGCAGCGGGTGGGCGAGGCGCTGGACGAGATCCTCGGCGACGCCTGACCCCGACTCGCGCGCACCCAGACCGCGACTCGCGGAAGGACCGGGCGACGCTCCTATGGTTCGTCAAGCCGTTGCGGCGCCTGATTCGAGCTGCCGGTAGAGCTGGCGGGCGATGTAGCGCTTGAGGCACCGCTTGATGTCGCGGTCGGTCTTGCCCTGGGCTCGGCGACGGTCGGCGTAGGCGCGGGTGTCGGGGTCGTAGCGCAGCCGGGACAGCGCGATGTTGTGCAGGGCCCGGTTGAGTTGGCGGTTGCCGGAGCGGTTGAGCCGATAGCGCACCGTTTTACCCGAGGAGGCTGGGATCGGGGCGGCGCCGGCGAGCATCGCGAACGCGGCATCGTTGCGGCACCGCCGGGAATGCGACCAGGCGGTCAGCACGGTCGCGGCGTTGATCGGGCCGACCCCGGACAGCGTGAGTAGATCCGGTCGCCACGCGCGCACGATTGCTCGGATCGCCCGTTCGTGCTCGTTGGCCTCGGTTTCCAGGGCGCGGACCCGGCGGGCGAGTGCCCGCAGTGTGGACAGGGCGGTGAAGGTGTGCACGTCGGCGCTGGCCGTGGCCGGTCGCAGCCGCGCGGCGGTGGTGAGCATGTCGCGGGTGGTCTGGCCGCGGAACCGGGCCCGGACCGGTTCCGGGGCGGTGATCACCAGTGCGCGCAGCTGGCGTTGGGCGGTGCTGGCCGCGGCGACCGCGGCCCGGCGTGCGGTGAGCAGGATCTGCAGGCCGGCCCGTTCGGGTCCGGTCTTGGGCTGTGCCAGTCGTGTGCGGGCGAGCGCGTCGCGGGCGGCGCGTTCGGCGTCGATCGGGTCAGACTTTGCCCCGGCTCGGCGGGCGGGGCGGACCGGCCGGTCAAGTTCGACGACCAGCTCACCGAGCTGGTCGAGGTGTCGGGCCAGGCCGGCGCCGTAGCCGCCGGTGCCCTCGATCGCCCAGCCGCGCAGCCCGCCGTGGGCCTCGGCCAGCGCGACGAGTTCGGCGTATCCGTCTTCGTCGGCGCTCACCGTGGCGGTGGCCAGCACGGCGCGGGTATCGGTCGCGACCACGGCCGCGGTGTGGGTGTCGGTGTGGGTGTCGACCCCGATGACGAGCTCGACCAGTTCTGCGAGCATGGACAACGCGTTCTCCTGACCTGGAGGGACGTGAGGTCCGGTCCGGATCGGAGTCGGCAGGACTGTGACGGGACACGCCAGCGGCTACTGGCGGTCATGCTCCTGATCAAGCCAGCTACTCCGGCCGGGCCGGTGCCGACAGCAACAGGCGGACAAGTCGGATCAAGGGCATCACGCCAGTCAGGCGAAGAGCCACACCTGCTGCTGTCATCACCAGCCCACTGTCACTGAGCCAGCTTCACCATCCTCACAGTCAGGCGAGCAGGCCGAGGCCGGCGAGCTGGGCGGCCGGCACGGGCTCGGGGTCGGCCCCGCAGCGCGACAGGAGCCCGCGCACGCCCTTGACGGCCCGCTCGGACAGGCCGTTGATCTCGTGTGCGAGCGCGGTGCCGTCGGTGGACTCGAGCGCCTCCCGGACATCACCGCCACCCACGGCCCGCGCGACACCCAGCAGGAGGTTGAGAATGCCGTGGCGGGACATGTCGTCGTGATCGGTGCGGACGACCTGGCGGAGCCCGAGCGTGGTGAACGGCCGCCCGGTGTCGACGACCACGTGGAGGAACTCCTCCACCTCCGCGGCCGACGGCACGTCGGAGGCGCGGGGGCCGCCGCAGCGCAGCTTGGGCGCGCACCCGTGCTCGGCGACGCGGCGCACGGCGCCCAGCCAGGCACTGATGTCAGCGGGCTCGGTGCCGGCCGGCCTACGGGGCTCGACCACCGCCACGACGTCCTCGGGCACGAACTCCGAGACCCGCTCCAGCCAGACCGCGTCGACGTCGGGCGGAGCCGCGGTCTCGACGGTGCGCGGCGTGAGCAGGCTCGACCGCGAGAAGACCGTGGAGAGCGCCTTCGGCACGGCACCGAGCCCGGTGTCGACGACGAGCGACACGTCGACGGGACGGGACGGCACCGACCGGGCCAGCTCTTGGACCAGCGCGGGAAGCCTCGACACCGGGCAGACCAGCTGCCCGACGAGACCGCCGTACCGGCCGTCACGGGCGCTCAGGTACCGCGATACGACCGCGTCCACTCCGGGCGCCACCGACCGGGGCTGCAGCAGGCTGGTGTCGTCGACCAGCTGCGCGAAGAGCGGGGGGATGGCCCAAGGATCCGCACCAGCCGCCGTCGTCACAGTCCCAGACGCTAACGGGTGTGCTCGGGCCGTGTGACATCGGCCGTGGGTTCGCGCGCTGGACACCCGTCGAGGCACCGGATAACTTAGCCTCACCTAAGTCACGGAGGTGTCACGTTGGGATCCACCCGGCCCCGCCGACCGCCCACGCCGTCGGCAGCCGAGCGCGCCCGCAGCGTCGCCGCAAGGGGCGGCACGGCGTGCCTCGTCGGCACTGGAGCGCCCCAGGCCGTGCCCCTCGTGCACCACGTCCGGGCAGACGGTTCCGCGGTCCTGCTGCTGGACGACGACGAGCCGGTGCTCGACGCGATCCGGTCCGCGCCCGGCGGCGAGTTCGCTGCGATGCTCGAGATCACCGACCTCGCCCCCGTGGAGCTCAGGGAGCCCGTCCGCGGGCTGCTGTGGGTCACCGGGCGGCTACGGCTCCCGGAGCGCGACATCGCCCGGCGCATGGCGCTGCAGGTCGCCGACGTGCGGCCGGACGAGGAGTTGCTGCGGCTCGGCCACGGCGCCACCCTGGTGCGGCTCGACCCCGGATCGGCCGTGCTGTCCGACTCGGAGGGCACCGCCGCCCTCACCCCCGTCGACCTGGCGGCCGCATGGCCCGACCCGTTCTGCCGCTACGAGGGCCACTGGCTCGCGCACCTCGAGCAGTCCCACTCGGACGTCCTCGACCTGCTCGTCCGGCACCTGCCGCCTGCGCTGCGCGACCTGCGCGACGCACGGCTGCGCCCGTTGGGAATGGATCGCTACGGCCTGCGCCTGCGGCTCGAGGCGCCCGGCCGCGACCACGACGTGCGGATCGCATGGGCCAAGCCGGCCACCAGCGTGGAGGAGCTGCGCGTGCAGATGCAGCACCTGATCGGGTGCCCGATGCGGCGCGGGGCCGATGTCGACCCGCTCGGGGGCACTCGACCCGCTAGCTGACGGGGGACCGCCCGGCGCGCACCCGGTGGGTGACCCGCCGCTCCGCGATGAACGAGGCCACCGGGATCGTGCCCGCGATGAGGATCAGCAGGGCGTCGAGCGGCTTCCACCGCCCGCGCTCGGCCAGCAGCAGCGTGCAGACGATGTAGATCATGTAGAGGAAGCCGTGGGTGACGCCCACGACCGCCACCAGCTCCGGCTGGCCGAAGATGTACTTCATCGGCATCGCGATCAGCACGAGGACGAGTAGTCCGACGCCGGTGACCCATGCGGCGATGCGGTAGGCGAGCAGGGCGGTCTCGATCGGCACGGCGTCCTCAGTGGTCGGTTTCGCGAGCGGCCAGCTGGGCCAGCATCTGGTTGTAGGCGACGAGCTCGGGGTCGTCGTCCACCGGCGGTGGGGCGGCGTCGCGGGGGCGCGGCCCGAACGGCGACGGGGCGGCCGGGCGCGGCTCCGGGAGCGGAGCGGCGGCGGCGGACTCCTCGGCAGGCGGGGCGGCCTCCTCCAGCTTCGCCGCCTCCATGCGCAGCATGCGCCACCACATGACACCGAAGAACACGGCGAAGAGCGGCCACTGCAGGCCGTACCCGACGTTCAGGGCGCTTCCCATCGCGGAGCCGGCGCGCTGCCACTGCCAGGCGGCGAGCCAGCCGCATGCGGCCATCGCGCCGAGCGTGAGCACGTGCCAGACGATCCACCTCGGGGAGAGGACCAGCCTGCGCACGAGGACAAGGCTACCCGCTGGATAGGGTCCGCGACCGTGACCGCTCTCCGGGACTGGATCGCTCCGCCGCCGTCCGGAACGGCCCTGCTCACCGACCCGCGGACCCGCCGGCTCGTCGGGCTGGAGGTCCTGGTCGTCCTCACAGTGACGCTCGGGCTGTCGGCGGTGCGCAGCGGTCTCGCCCTGCTCGACGCCGTGATGCAGCCGATCCCCCTCAACGAGCAGCAGGTGGCGCTCAACGCACCCGCTTCCGAGGTCGGGCTCATCGACCTCGCGTTCCAGCTGACGCGCGTGTTGCAGCTCGTCGGCTGGGGCGCGCTGGGGGCCTACCTGCTGCTGCGCGCCGGGTTCGCGATGCGCGACGTCGGGCTGGACCGGCGCCGCCCCGGCCGGGACGCCCTCGGCTCGGCCGGCCTGGCCGCGCTGATCGGCGTGCCCGGGCTGGGGCTGTACCTGGTCGCACGCGCGATCGGCGTGAGCGTGACGATCGCGCCCACCACCCTCGGCGATACCTGGTGGCGGGTGCCGGTGCTGCTGATGTCGGCCGCGGCGAACAGCTGGGCCGAGGAGGTGGTGATGGTCGCCTACCTGATCACGCGGCTGCGCCAGCTCGGCTGGTCGGAGAACCGGTCGGTCGTGGTCCAGGCCGTGCTCCGCGGCTGCTACCACCTCTACCAGGGCCTCGGCGGGTTCATCGGCAACATCGTCATGGGGCTGGTGTTCGGCCGGGTCTGGCAGCGCACCAACCGCCTCTGGATGCTCGTCGGAGCGCACGCCCTGATCGACATCGTGGCGTTCCTCGGCTACGCCGCACTCTCCGGCCGGGCGGCCTGGCTCCCCTGACGGGCGTGGGCGGCTACGCGCAGCCAGACGTTCGATCATGAGCGTTCCGCGCTGTTACCGGCACGTTCGGCGGTGGTCGCGCGGATGATCCGCTGTGTCGGTTGGCTACTGCTGTGGCGACAGCCATGGACGACCGCTACTCGCGATCTTGACGTTCATGGTCCGGTGTATCGGGCGTCCATGGTCGTGGGAGCAGCCATGGACCGAAGCCGCCGGTGGGCGCGCCGTTCCCGCGCCCACCGGAACGCTTCGCCACCACAACGGCACCGCCGGCTGCGTTCCGCGGAACGCACCCGAGCCGTGATCAGCGGGGATCATCGCCGTAGCCGGCGGGAAGGCGCCGCGCGGACGTACCGGCGCAGCGCCTCCCTCACGAGCACTCAGCGCAGCGTGATCTGCTTCCCGGCCAGTGCGTCGCGGGCGCGGCGCTCGGAGTCGGTGAGCGGGGTGTCATCGCCGAGCGCGGTCTCGAGTCGCTCCGCGAAGGTGGACAGGGGTTCGGTCCACTCCTTGGCGTGCAGCTCGCGGTCGAGGTCCCACACCGGAACGAGCAGGCCGTGGGCGCGGAACGACCCGGCGTACCGGGCGTCCTCGGCGAGGGCCAGCTCGCCGCGTGCCTGCAGGCGGGCGAGCGCGGCCAGCAGGGCCTCCTCCGGCTCGGGACGCACCCAGCGCAGGTGGGCCTTCGAGCCGGTGTCCACCCAGTACGCGGACCGGACCCCGGGTGCCGGCACCGGCTCGGTCGGCATGATCACCTTGTTGGCGCGTTCCAGCGCGGCCGTGACGTCGGGGCTGGGTTCGGAGCCGTCCTCGGCGGGTGGGATCCACCAGCCGAAGTCCGCGTGCACGGTGACGTCGAGCGTCGCCGCCGGGTCCAGCACGTCCTGCAGGCGCACGAGCTCGCCCGCGACGCCGGGGCCGACGACCGGGAGCGACGTGCCCGGCTCGGCCGTCTGGGCCCACCGCAGCGCCTTCGCCAGGTCGGCGGACAGGTCACCGGAGTGGGCCTGCACCTGCATGCCGAGCAGGATCGACCCGTCCGGACGCACGACCGCGGCGGCGGCTCCGGGCAGCACGGTGGCCAGCGTGACCGGGGTGTCGCCGGGCTCGCGCAGCGGCAGCGGGGCCGTGGCCGACGGCAGGAACTCCCGCATCGCGACCAGGTCGCACTCCGCGGCGAGCCCCTCGAACGGCCGGATGACGATCACGTCGTCTCCGGCGCCGTGGCAGGCCTTGTAGCGCTTGCCCGAGCCGCAGGGACAGGGGCGGCGGGGGTTCTCACCCGCGGGCGCCGCCTTGGCACGTGTCTTCTTGCCCATGGTCCGGCAGACGTTAGCGGTTCCCGCATAGCAGGATGAGACCGCCATGGCCCCTTTCGACCCGGGTGACCCGGACTTCCTCGCCGACCCGTACCCGGCCTTCGCCGCGCTGCGCGCCCAGGCCCCGGTGCACGAGCACCCGTTGCTGGGCATCCCGGTCGCGGTGTCGCACGCCGCGTGCTCCGAGGTGCTGCGCGGGCGCGACCTGGGCCGCATCTGGGTCGACGCCGAACCGGCCGCCGATTTCCCGGCCTTCAACCTGCTGCACCGCAACTCGCTGCTCGAACGCGAGGGCCAGCCCCACGACCGGCTGCGCCGCCTGGTGGCTGGCGCCTTCAACCGCGGCCACACGGCCCGGCTGGAGCCGCGGGTGCGGGCGCTCGCCGACCGGCTGGTCGGCGAGCTCGTCGAGCGCGTCCGGGCCGACGGCAGCGCCGACCTGATGGCGGGTGTCGCGGCCGTCCTGCCGGTCGAGGTGATCGCCGATCTGCTCGACGTGCCGGAGCCGGAACGGTCGGCGCTGCGCGGCTGGTCCAACACGATCGTCACCATGTACGAGCCGGACCCCGGCCGGGTGCGGCGCGCGGAGGCGGAGCGGGCGGCCGCCGAGTTCGTGGAGGCGCTCCGCGGGCTCGCCGCGCACCGGCGGCGGCATCCGGGCGACGACCTGATCACCGACCTGCTCGACGCCGACCTCGATGCCGACGAGCTGGTCGGCACCGCCGCGCTGCTGCTCATGGCCGGTCACGAGGCCACGGTCAACGTGATCGGAAACGGCGTGCTCGCCCTGCTGCGCCACCCCGAGCAGTGGCGGCGGCTGGTCGCCGACCCGGGGCTGGACGCGACCGCGGTGGAGGAGCTCATCCGCTACGACCCCCCGCTGCAGCTGTTCGAGCGCACCGCCGTGGTCGACACCGCGGTGGCCGGACACTCGGTGCCGGCCGGCACGAAGATCGCCGCGCTGCTCGGGGCCGCCGCCCGGGACCCGGCCGTCTTCGCCCGTCCGGACGAGCTCGACGTCGGCCGCCGGCCCAACCCGCACCTCGGGTTCGGGGCGGGCGTCCACTACTGCCTCGGCGCCCCGCTCGCCCGTGTGGAGGTGGCGGCCACCCTGGACGCGCTGCGCCGCCGGCTTCCGGCCGTGCAGCTCGGGGCCGAGCCCCCGCGACGGCCGGACTTCGTCATGCGCGGGCTGCGGGAGCTGCGGCTGGCGTGACCGCCCGCGGCCCGGTCAGGCCGTGGACACCGTGGGCGCGGACAGGCCCTTGGGCTGCTCGGGCGCCGTGGACGCCGAACCGACCCGCAACAGCACCTCGCGCCTGCGTGGCGCGGCCGGGGCGAGCAGCCGGGTGAGCCGGAGCACGAGCCGTGCCGTGACGCCCGCGGTGACGGCGGCGAGCAGGTCGAGCACGGCGTGCAGCACGACACCGTCGGCGCGCGCCTGCACCCCGGTGCGCAGTGACCACAGCAGCACGACGGCGGTGAGCACCGCGCTCGCCGCCCACAACGCCCACCAGACGAGCACCTGTCGCGACGGGCGCGGGCGCCGCTCGGCCGGCAGCCCGATCGCGCTGTGCTCGATCTCGGCGAGCACGGACCCCGGGACCGAGAGGTTCAGCCCCGGCACGAGCCACCCGAGCACGATCATGCGCGTGGACCGGGACGGCCGGACCTGCGCGTGCTCGCCGGCCGCCTGCGCGGCACGGACGGTCCACAGCACCATCAGGACGCCGACCACCACCGTCAGGATGGGAGCGACGGTGCCTGCCGACGCCACGAGAGCGTCGGAGGCGGCCACGGTCTCGGCCCGGAGCGCGCCGTCCCGGCTGGCCAGCAGGAGGACGTACCGCCACACCTCCGCGCCGGCGGCGAGCAACGCCACCGCGGCGGTGGCCCACAGCAGCGGCACCAGCGAGCCGAGGATCGTCCGCGCGCCGACCAGCGGATCCGGCCGCTCCGGCTCCGGATCGGATGGCGTCCACGGGCCGAGCGGGAACCCCCACCGGGGCAGGAGGCGGTAGCGCGGCGGCCCGGTGTAGCGGGCCCGTGGGGGCACCTGCCGGGGCGGTGTGGCGCTGGGCGGAGGCTCGGCCACCCAGCGCAGGGCAGCCAGGTAGCGGCCGCAGAACGGGCAGAACGGCCCACCACCCGCCGGGGCCTGGCGGCCACAGCGCGGACATGGCGGGCCCATGCCGGCCTCGTCCGCACCCGGAGCCGCTGGTTGCACGGGTACCGCGACCTAGACGATCTGGGGCTGGGCGCCGCCGGCGGCGACGATCTCGCGGCCCTGCCGGGCCCACGCCTGCATCCCGCCCTCGACGTTCACCGCCGGGTAGCCCTGTGCGGACAGGTAGGCCGCAACGCGGGCGGACCGGCCGCCGGAGCGGCAGATGACGTACAGCGGGTCGCCGTCGGGCAGCTCGTCCATCCGGGCCGTGAGCTCGGACATCGGCAGGTGGGTGGCCCCAGGGGCGTGGCCCGCGGCCCATTCGTCGGACTCGCGGACATCGAGCAGAGCGGCGTCGGGCGGCAGCTGCGCCACCGACACCTCCTGGACGGCTGGTCCGGTCATGGCCGCAATCCTCGCACGCCGGGACGTCACACCCCGGTTAACGCAGAACGGCGCCCGGCCACAGGGCCGGGCGCCGTTCCGTGCTGGGTCGGATCAGTGCACGATCGCCTTCTCGGAGCCGGCCCCGGTGAGGGAGCGGACCTCCATCTCGGCGAACTTCCCCTCCTCGACGGGGTGCCTGCCGCCGACGTAGGTGCCGATGACGCCCAGGATGAACGAGAGCGGGATCGACACCAGGCCCGGGTTGGACAGCGGGAACAGGTGGAAGTCCACGTTCGCGATCATCGACGTCGGACGGCCGGAGATCGCGGGCGAGAACACGATCAGGAGCACGCAGGAGGCGAGACCGCCGTAGATGCTCCAGAGCGCACCGGTGGTGTTGAACCGCTTCCAGAACAGCGAGTAGAGGATCGTCGGCAGGTTCGCCGAGGCCGCCACCGCGAACGCCAGCGCCACCAGGAACGCGATGTTCTGGTTGCGGGCGAGGATGCCGGCTGCGATGGCGATGACGCCGATGACCACGGCGGTGATGCGGGCGACCCGCACCTCGGCGTCCGGGCTGGTCTGCCCCTTCTTGATGACGTTCGCGTACACGTCATGGGCGTACGACGCCGACGCCGTGATCGTCAGGCCGGCCACGACCGCCAGGATCGTGGCGAACGCGACCGCCGAGATGATCCCGAGCAGGAACTCGCCGCCGAGCTGGTACGCGAGCAGCGGTGCCGCCGAGTTGGTGCCGCCCGGTGCCGTCGCGATGCGCTGCGCGCCACCCTCCACCAGGGCCGCCGCGCCGTAACCCAGCACCAGCGAGAACAGGTAGAAGATGCCGATCAGCCAGATCGCCCACACCACGGAGCGACGCGCTTCCTTCGAGCTCGGCACGGTGTAGAAGCGCATCAGGATGTGCGGCAGGCCGGCCGTCCCGAGCACGAGAGCGAGGCCGAGCGACAGGAAGTCGATCTTCGCCGTGGTCGTCGCGCCGTACTGCAGGCCCGGGATCAGCAGCCGCTCGCCCAGCTCCTTGGGCGCTGCGGTGGGCGAGGTCTGCACCTGAGGATTGGCGTCCACGGCCTGGCCGAGAAGGGCCGACAGGTTGAACCCGAACAGGGCGAGGACCCAGACGGTGATGACCGCGGTTCCGATGAGCAGCAGGGCGGCCTTGATGATCTGCACCCAGGTGGTGCCCTTCATGCCGCCGACCATCACGTAGGTGATCATCAGCGCGCCGACGATGGCGATCACGACACCCTGGCCGAAGGTGTTGCTGTTCGGGATCTGCAGCAGCAGCGCGATGAGCGCGCCCGCGCCCGCCATCTGCGCCAGCAGGTAGAAGAACGACACGACGAGCGTGGAGGTGGCCGCAGCAGCCCGCACCGGACGCTGCCGCATCCGGAAGCTCAGCACGTCGCCCATCGTGAACTTGCCGGTGTTGCGCAGCAGCTCCGCGACCAGCAGCAGCGCCACCAGCCACGCGACGAGGAAGCCGATCGAGTACAGGAACCCGTCGTAGCCGTTCACCGCGATCGCACCCGCGATACCGAGGAACGACGCCGCGGACAGGTAGTCACCGGCGATCGCGACGCCGTTCTGCGGGCCGGTGAACGACCGCCCGGCTGCGTAGTAGTCGGCCGCCGTGCGGTTGTTGCGACTGGCGCGGAACACCACGACCAGCGTCACCACGACGAACGCGGCGAAGATGCCGATGTTCAGCAGCGGGTTGCCGACGCCCGGGGAGGCCGGCGCCTGTGCGATGACGAGGTTCATGCGGCACCTTCGATCTGCTCACGGATCTTCTCGGCGGCCGGGTCGAGGTGCCGGTTCGCGTACCGCACGTAGACCGTGGTGATCACGAACGTGGTGACGAACTGCAGCAGGCCGAAGATCAGACCGACGTTGATGTTGCCGAACACCGGGATCGCCATGAACCCGGGCGCGAACGATGCCAGCAACACGTAGAGGAGGTACCAGACCAGGAAGGCGGCACTCATCGGGAAGACGAATCGCCGTAGCTTCCTGCGCAGCTCGACGAACTCGGGAGTGGCTTGCATCTGTTCGTAGATGGTGCCTGTAGATCGCTCGCCTGTGGCACTCACGGCGTCGTCTCCGTTCTCTTCCGTCCGCGCATTGCATCGTCGCCGCGCCTTCGGGGCACAACGGGGCGAACCATAGCCAAGTCACACTCCCGCTCTGGAATACTCCACCTGGGTGATGGCGGGCGCCGTGCAACTGTCGCGACCAACTCGGGATCAGCGGCGAGGATCTCGGGACGACTGGCCGACGAGCGGTCGACGAGCGGTCCCGACTCGGACGTACCGGACCGAAGGGCGACCGCGGGTCGTCCCGTCGAGCGAACTGCCGGGCCGGCGGTCTCACCAATTGGGACGCTGGCGGTCCTCGAGGCGGTCGCGGCTCAGGCCGAGCCGTTCGGGTGCGTGCAGCCGCAGGAGCACCTGGTCGGCGTCGATCGGGCGCTGCCGGCTGGTCAACCTGCTGACCACGATCATCGTGATGAACGCCGCCGGCACCGTGGCGATCGCAGGCCGGTAGAGCAGCACGCCCAGCCACCCGCTGTCGACGAACCCGGCGAGGCTGACGGCGACCGCGCCGGCCGAGCTGAGCCCGCCGACCAGCACGCCGGCGATACCGCCCGCCGCGGTGAGCCCGCGCCACCAGATGCCGAGCACGAGCAGCGGGCAGAACGTCGACGCGGCCACCGCGAAGACCAGCGCGACGGCCTCCCCGAAGTCCAGCCGGGTGACAGCAACCGCCAAGGCGAGCGGCACCGCACCGGCGACCACCGCCGCCATGCGGAAGTCACGAACCCGGCTGCTCCCGATGAGGTCGGTGGACAGCACGCCCGCGACGCTCACGATCAGCCCGGACGCGGTGGACAGGAACGCCGCCCACGCCCCCGCCGCCACCAGCCCGCCCAGCAGTGCGCCGGCCAGGCCGCTGCCGAGCACGGCGGCCGGCAGCAGCAGGACGGCCGCGTCGGTGTCGCCGTTGACGAGCAGCTGCGGCGTGTAGAGGCGCGACAGCGCACCGAGCAGCGTGACCGCCAGGTAGAAGCATCCGAGCAGGGCGAGCACGAACACCGCGGTGCGGCGCGCCGCCCGCCCGTCGGGGTTGGTGTAGAAGCGCACGAGCACGTGCGGCAGGCCCATGGTGCCGAGGAACAGCGCGAGGATCAGCGAGTACGTGGCGAGCAGGCCGTGCTCGCGGCCGTCCGGGAACGGGGCGAGCCACGTGGAGTCCGTCACCGGAGCTCCTGCGACCACCGGCACCGGTGCGCCCGCCGGGAACTCGAGCTCCGCGCCCGCGAGGACGGTGTGCCTCCCGATCTCCCAGCGGACGGGGGCGTCGGTCACGTTCCTGCCGTCGAGCACCCCGCTCGCGATGAACTGGACCGGCTCCGCGACCTGCAGCTCCACGTCGGTGCGGATCTGGACCGTCGCGCGGTCGGGGAACTGCGGCGGGGCCGGCTGGTCGAAGCTGCGGTCGTCGCTGAAGAAGAAGATCGCCGCGATGATCGCAGGCAGCGCCAGTGCGGTGAGCTTGAGCCAGTACTGGAACGCCTGCACGAAGGTGATCGACCGCATGCCGCCCAGCACGACGGTGGCGACCACGATGAAGGCCGCCACCGCGGAGCCCCACCAGTCCGGGAGCCCGGTGGCGGTGGTGACGGTGAGACCCGCCCCCTGCAGCTGGGGCAGCAGGTACAACCAGCCGATGACCACGACGAACACCGCGCAGACCTTGCGCAGCAGGCCGGAGCGCAGGCGGAACTCGGCGAAGTCGGGCACCGTGTAGGCGCCGGAGCGCCGCAGCGGGGCCGACACGAACAGCACGAGCGCGAGGTAGCCCGCGGTGTAGCCGACCGGGTACCACAGCGCGTCGACGCCGTCGCGGAGGATGAGCCCGGCGATGCCGAGGAAGGACGCGGCGGAGAGGTACTCGCCCGAGATCGCGCCCGCGTTGGCCATCGGGCCCACCGTGCGCGAGGCGACGAAGAAGTCGGAGGTGCTGCGCGCCACGCGCACCCCGAGTGACCCGATCACGGCCGATGCCAGCGCGACGAGGCCGATGGCCACGATCGCGATGATGCCGGTCGTCGTCACGGACTCACTATGTCAACGCGATGGCCCGCCCACCACTACACCTTCGTCGGTCACCCGGCGCGACCGGGTCGGTCGAACCGGTCGCGGGAGAGCCCGAGCTGCTCCGGAGCGTGCAGCATGATCAGCGACCGGTCGACGTCGCGCGGGATCGAGGCCCGCGTGAACCGGCTCACCAGGACCATCGTCAGGAACGCGGCGGGCACGGTGACCACGGCGGGCCGGTAGAGCAACACCCCGGCCCAGCCCTGCGGCACCGCGGCGAACAGCGACAGCGTGACGGCCACCGCGGACAGGCCGCCGCCGACGAGCACGCCCGCGATCGCGCCCGCCGCCGTCAGGCCACGCCACCAGATCCCCAGCACGAGCAGCGGGCAGAACGTCGATGCGGCCACCGCGAAGACCAGCGGCACGGTCAGCGCGAAGTCCGACCGCGCCATGACCAGGGCGAGCCCGAGCGGCACGACGAGCGACAGTGCGGCGGCCAGGCGGAAGTCGGTCCACCGCCCCCGCAGCACGTCCGTGAACAGCACGCCCGCCAAGCTGACGACGAGCCCGGACGACGTGGACAGGAACGCCGCCGCGGCGCCCGCCGCCACCAGCCCGCCCAGCAGCCAGCCGGCCCAGTCCTGCCCAAGCACCGCCGTCGGCACCAGCAGGACCGCCGCGTCGGTCTCGCCGCTCACCAGCAGCTGGGGCGTGTAGATGCGGGTGAGCGCGCCGAGCAGGGTGACGAGCACGTAGAAGAACCCGATCATCGCGAGCACGATCAGCGTGGTGCGGCGGGCGGCCCGCCCGTCCGGGTTGGTGTAGAAGCGCACCAGCACGTGCGGGAGCCCCATCGTGCCGAGGAACCCGGCCACCAGGATCGAGTAGATCGACAGCAGCTGGTCGACCGCGGTGCCCGTCATCGGTTCGAGCCACTCGCGGTCGGTGGTGGGAGCGCCGTCGACGGTGGGCACGGCCGAACCCGCCACGAACTTCAGGGTGGTGCCGTCCTCCACCACGTACTGCCCGGCCTGCCAGGTGACGTCGCCCCGCGCCCAGCTGCCGTTGACGATGCCGTCGACCCGCACCTGCACGGGCTCCGTCACGGACAGCACGACATCGGTACGGACGTCCACCGCCGTGTTCTGCTCGAACCGCGGGGACGTCGGCCGGTCGAAGCTGCGGGTGTCGTTCAGGAACAGGCTGCCCACCACGAGGGCGGGCACGAGCAGCGCCGTGAGCTTGAGCCAGTACTGGAACGCCTGCACGAAGGTGATCGAGCGCATCCCCCCGCCGACGACGGTGAGCAGGACGACCACGCCGGCGCCCGCGACCCCGCTCCAGGCGGGCAGGCCGGTGAGCGTGGTGAGCGCGAGCCCAGCGCCCTGCAGCTGGGGCAGCAGGTACAGCCAGCCGATCACCAGCACGAACGCGGTGCACAGCCGGCGCAGGACCGGCGAGGCGAGCCGCACTTCGGCGAAGTCGGGCACGGTGTGGGCACCGCTGCGCCGCAGCGGGGCGGCCACGAACAGCAGCAGGGAGAGGTAGCCCGCGACGAACGCGACCGGGTACCAGAGCGCGTCGGCGCCTTCACGCAGGATCAGGCCCGCGATGCCGAGGAACGACGCCGCGGACAGGTACTCACCGGAGATCGCGCCCGCGTTGGCGATCGGGCCCACGGTGCGCGAGGCCACGAGGAAGTCCGACGTGCTGCGCGCCATGCGGACGCCGTACGAGCCGATCAGGGCCGACACGAGCCCGACGAGCCCGATCGCGCTGAGCGCGACGAGTGCAGGGGTGGTCACTCCCAACTAGTCCTGCACGGTCTCGGCGAAGTTCTGCTCGAGGTGCTCGGCGGTGCGGGTGTGCCACAGCCCGAGCCCGAAGAGGAACGGGTAGACCAGCACGCCGAGCAGGAGCCACGGCAGGCGGATCCCGAGCACCTCGACGCGTCCGACCTCCGGGACCATCGCGAAGAGCAGCGGCAACAGCCCGAGGGTGAGACCTGCACCGATCGCGAACCGCAGGGCGATCGCCAGCTGCGACCCGATGAGGTTGGTGCGCAGCAGCTCCCCCACGCCCGTGCTCTCCTGGATGGTGATGACCGTGCGGACGGGGCGGGCCACGCTCTTGCGCTCGGCGAGCACCACCCGCACCCGCTTGCTCCCCTGCGGTGCCGCGGCGTCGGGGCCGGGAGATGGGGAACCGCGCAGTTCGGCGCCCCGCTGCTCGGGCACGCTGATACCCGCGGGAGCCGGGCCGGGCTGATCCTGGGTGCCGGACGGTTCGTCGTCGGCGGGCGCGGCCGGGACGGGCGGGACCGGTGCGGTGAGCTCGGCCGCGACGGGGTCCGGGGCCTTGGGAGCCGGCCGCGGCGCGACGGCCGGGGCGGGACCCGTCGGCGCGGACCGCAGGACGGCCTCGCCGGGCGTGGGAGGTGGCGCGGGCAGGGGGCCGGTCGGCGCTGCGCGGCCGGGGACGGCGTTCGGAGTGGTGCGTGCCGGCCGGGGCTGGACGGGTGCGGTGGCCTGCTGGTTCTGCGGCGGCGCCTCCGTGGGCGCGGCCGGGCCGGGACGGGGCGGGGCAGGCGCGGTGGCCTCCACCGAGGGGATCGGGGTCACGGGAGTGGCGACGTTCGCCGACTTGTAGGCGCGCCCGCGAGCGGCACCCCGCATCGCGGCGGCCGCGGCGATCCCCGGGCGCACCTGACCGGCGGGCGCTGCCTCACCGTCCGACGATGGCTGTTCGGGCTGTGCGGGCTGTGCGGGAGCCGACCGGGTGGGCGGGCCGGACCAGACCGGCCGGGCTGCGGTGCCCTCGGTGCGCTCGCGACGCAGGAGCTCGCTCGCCTGTGACATCTGCCCGCCGACCGGGCCCGGACGGGGCGCACCCGGCCCGGGCGTGGCAACGGAGTGCCGCGCGACGTACTCCGCGGAGCTGGGGGTCGTGGTTCCGCCGCGGCGCGCGTGCCGCCCACCGCCGCCTGCTGCTGCCTTCTCGGCGATGCGGCGCTGGATCTCGTCGTGCAACCACGCGGATCCGGCGTCCGGATCCGGGTCGGGGGCCTCTGCGCGGTGCGGGACCGAGCCGTCGTCCGGCTCGGGGGTCACCGACGGCGGGGCGCCGTCGGTGAACGTGGTCATCGCTGGCTCCACGCCTGCTTCGTCGCGCGGACGAGCCGGTCCTTCAGCTCGCGGGTGTGGCGCCTGCTCACCGGGAGCTCGGCGCAGTCCGGGCCGGTGCCGACCCGCACGACGTAGCCGGAGCCGGACAGCCGCAGCTCCGTGACCAACGGCAGCGCCACGAGGAACGACCGGTGGATGCGCACGAAGCCGGCCTCGCGCCAGCGGTCCTCCAGCACGGAGAGGGGGATGCGGACGAGGTGGCTGCCCTCGTTGGTGTGCAGGCGGGCGTAGTCACCCTGGGCCTCCACGTACCGGACCGCCGAGCGCGGCACGAGCTTCGTGGTGCCGGCGAGCTCGACCGGGATCACCTCGTCCTCGGTGCTCTGCTCGGGCTGCGGTTCGGCCACGGTGGCGGCCCGGTTGGCGAGGATGCGGTCGATCGAGGCGGCGAGCCGCTCGGAGCGGATCGGCTTGAGCAGGTAGTCGACGGCCCCGACCTCGTAGGCGTCGACGGCGCGGTCGTCGTGGGCCGTGACGAACACGACCGACGGCGGCACGGCCATCGACGAGAACACCCGCGCCAGCTCGAGGCCGTCGAGGCCCGGCATGCGGATGTCGAGGAAGACGATCTCGACGTGGGTGCGGTCGGCCACGCGGGTGCCGCTCACCGGGTCGGCGAGTCCGCGGTGGGCCGAACCGGCGGTGGCGGCCTCGCGGACGCCCTGCCGGCTGTTCAGGATGCGGAGTGCGTCGGTGGCGTCCGATGCTTTGAGCACGGTGCCGACGCGGGGGTCCTCGCTCAGCAGGTAGGCCAGTTCTTCGAGAGCCGGCAGCTCGTCGTCCACCGCGAGGACGACCAGGCCGCCGGAGCTGTCGTTGCTGTCCACGATCTCCTCATCCTGCGTGTCCGGGGGCCGGGGCCGGGACGTCCTGCCCCAACTCCGACGACCATGGTGACGGCGAATCCGTGTGAGTGCCAGAGCCCAGCACCAATCGGGTTCGTCCGGTCACACCGCGCTACAAACCGTACCGCGCCCACGCGGCCCGTATCTCGGCCGCCTGGGCAAGGCCCAGGAGGGCGTCCGTGCTGATCACGCTGGTGGAGGCCGCGGGAGGGGTCAGTCCGAGCCGGGCGAGTAGCGGCTTGCGCCCCTCCACCGGAACGAGTTCGGCTTCGGGGAAGCGCTCGCCGAGTACAGCGCGTGCGGTGCCGAGCCCGTCGACCAGGCCCAGCTCCACGGCCTTCGCTCCGGTCCACACCTCACCCGTGAACAGCCCGTCCTTCTCGCGCAGGCGATCCCCGCGCCGCGCCACCACCCATTCCTGGAACATCGTGTGCAGCTGGTCCTGCAGCTCCCGCAGCCACGCGACGTCCTCCTGCTTCTCGGGCAGGAACGGGTCGAGACGGGACTTCGACTCACCCGCCGTGTAGAGCCTGCGCTCCACGCCGAACCGCTTGATCAGCCCGTCCAGCCCGAAACCGTGGCTGATCACGCCGATCGAACCCACGATCGAGGTGGCGTGCGCGTAGATCTCGTCCGCAGCGCACGCCAGCCAGTAGCCCCCCGACGCCGCCACGTCCTCGCAGAACGCGAACACCGGCACGCCCTTCTCCGCGGCGAGGCCGCGGATCCGGTCGGCCACCAGCGCCGACTGGGTCGGCGAGCCGCCCGGTGAGTTGACCAGCAGCGCGACCGCCACGAGCCCTTCCGGTGCGAACGCCCGCTCGAGCGGCTTCTCGACCGCCTGCGCGTTGATGACCGAACGGGGCATCGGCCCGGTGGCGGCCGTGATCACGCCGTGCAGTCGCAGCAGCGACACGACCGGCCGGTCGCCGCGGTCGCCGAAACGACCGGGGAGGCGGGAGGCGAGCCGGTCCGGGAGGCGGATCACGTCCATGCGGCCACGTTACGCGGCTGCGCGCGAGTCGCAAGATCAAGAAGCGCCGAGACGTGCCCAGCGCCACCGCGAGTCGCGGTCTAAGTGCGCGCGAGTCGCGGTCTCGGTGCGCTCAGACCCGGATGCCGGCGCGGAACTTCGGGACGCGCAGCGTGATCTTCATGCCCTCGCCGGGCGCGGTGTCCACGACGAGGCCGAAGTCGTCGCCGAACGTGGAGCGCATCCGGTCGTCGACGTTGCCGAGGCCCACGTGGGCACCCGACTGGTGGGCGTCGTCCAGGTCCTCGTGCAGCCGCGCCGGGTCCATGCCGATCCCGTCGTCCTCCACGATGATCACGCACTCCGCACCGGCGTTCTCCGCGGTGATCGTGATCGTGCCGCCGTTCGGCTTGCCGCCCAGCCCGTGCCGCACTGCGTTCTCCACCAGCGGCTGCAGCGCGAGGAACGGCAGCACGACCGAGAGCACTTCGGGTGCGATCTGCAGCTTGATGTTGAGCCGGTTGCCGAAGCGGGCCTTCTCCAACCGGACGTAGCGCTCGATGTTGGTGAGCTCGTCCTGGAGGGTCGTGTACTCACCCGCGGTGCGGAACGAGTAGCGGGTGAAGTCGGCGAACTCGATGAGCAGCTCGCGGGCGCGCACCGGGTCGGTGCGGATGAACGAGGCGATCGTGGTGAGCGCGTTGTAGACGAAGTGCGGCGAGATCTGCGCCCGCAGCGCCCTGACCTCGGCGCGGTTGAGCCGGGCCCGCGACTCGTCGAGCTCGGCGAGCTCCAGCTGGCTCGACACGTAGCGCGCGACCTCCGCCGACGCCCGCAGCAGCACCGGGCCAGCGGTGGACGTGGTGAGGGCCGCGAGGGTGCCGACGATCGCGCCGTCGGTCTCCAGCGGCACGACCACGATGCCCCTGACCGCGCAGTTGGGGTGCTCGCAGGACAGTGCGGTGTGCGACAGCACCTGCTGGCGCCCGGTGGAGATCACCTGGTCGGCCAGCGACCGGACGTCCGGCTCGTGCTGGTCGGCGTCGCCGTCCCAGGCCAGGGTGGTGCCCCGGTTGTCGGTCATGGCCAGCGCGCACGTGTCCAGCAGCTGCCGCAGGTACGGCAGCGCGAACGCAGCGGAGTTCGGCGAGAGGCCCTCGCGCAGCGACGGCGCGGCCAGCGCCACCGTGTGCAGCGTGGCGAAGGTGGCGCGCTCCAACGGCGTCGCGAAGGTGTTGCGCCGGTTCTTCATGATCAGCCACACCAGCAGCCCGATCATCACGATGATGACGCCGCCGGCGACGAGCAGCGCCGTGGAGCTGCCCAGCAGCTCAGCCACGTTCCACCCCCACCTACCTACCTCACCAGGCGCGACAGCCGCCGGTCGGCGAGTGGCTTGCCGCCGGTCTGGCAGGCGGGACAGTACTGGAACGACTTGCTCGCGAAAGAGACCTCCCGAACGGTGTCGCCGCACACCGGGCACGGCAGCCCGGTGCGGGCGTGCACCCGGAGCCCGGAGCGCTTCTCACCCTTGAGCTCGGCGGCGCCCTGGCCGACCGACCGCTCGACGGCGTCGGTGAGCACCGACCGCATGGCGGCGTAGAGGTCGTCGACCTGCTCGGCCGTCAGCCGGCCGGCCGTGGCGTACGGCGAGAGGCGGGCCGTGTGCAGGATCTCGTCGCTGTAGGCGTTGCCGATGCCGGCGATCACCTGCTGCTCCACGATCAGGGTCTTGAGCCGCTCCGTGCGCCCGGCGAGCAGCGCGGCGAACTCGTCGCGGGTGAGGGCGAGCGCGTCGGGGCCGAGCCGGGCGATGCCCGGCACCTGCTGCGGGTCGGCCACGAGGTAGACGGCGAGGCGCTTCTGCGTGCCCTGCTCGGTGAGGTCGAACCCCGGTCCGCCGACGGTGTCGAGGTGCACCCGCAGGGCGAGCGGCCCCCGCCCGGGCTTCGGCGGCGTCGCGGCGGCGGAGTCGTGCCAGCGCAGCCAGCCTGCCCGGGACAGGTGGGTGATCAGGTGCAGCGGCTCTTCCGGCCGGTCGCCGAAGTCGACGGACAGGAACTTGCCGTACCGGGCCGCCCCGGTGACCACCCGCCCGGCCAGCGCGGACACCGGCGGGTCGAACGTCTTGACGACGCTCATGCCCGCCACGTCGACGCGCGCGACCGGCCGGTAGATCGCGTGCTCGCGCAGGTGGTGGGCCAGCGCCTCGACCTCGGGGAGCTCGGGCATCAGTTCACCGGTTGCAGGGGGCTGTCGGCGTGGCCCGGTGTGCCCTGGGTGCGGATGCGGCGAACGATGATGCGGATCTCCTCCTTCGCCTTCGACCCCCCGCGCACGAGCCCGGTCCACCGCTCGGCAGGCAGGTCGTAGCCGCCCGCCGTCTCGGCCACGATCGTCCACGGCCTGCGCAGGAACCACCGGATGGGGAAGAAGGCCACGACGGCGAACGCGACGAGGTACAGGAACCAGGGGATGTGCACCCCCGCGGGCCGCCAGACGATGATGATCAGCCAGAACACGAAGAGCGCCGACAGGATGAGCACTGCCGCACCGCGCCCGCCGTCGACGTCGTGCTCGAAGTCGTCGCCCGTGGCCGGTAGGGACCACTCGATGTTGCGGCGCACCGACCACATGCGTCCGTCGACACCGGCGACCGTTCTCGTAGCCATCTTCTCCGCCGTGGTGAGTGCGTGTGTGTTTTCCTCAACTTTCCCACAGATCGGGCCGTGTTGGCGGCTACCAGCGCAGCGGGAGACTCGTGATCCCGTTTATGAAGTTCGAGACGAGCCTGCGCGGCTCGCCGGCCAGCTCCACCTGCGGCAACCGCAGGAACTCGGTGAAGAACTCGCGCATCTGCAGCCGGGCGAACGCCGCCCCGAGGCACAGGTGCGGGCCCTGCCCGAACGACAGGTGGTCGTTCGGCTCGCGGGTGAGGTCGAGGCGGAACGGGTCGGGGAAGCGGCGCTCGTCGTGGTTGGCCGACACGTGGTAGACGACGACCTTGTCGCCACCCGCGATCCGCTTGCCGCGCAGCTCGACGTCGCGCGCCGCGGTGCGCCGGAACGTGAGCACGGGCGGGTGCACCCGCAGCAGCTCCTCGATCGCCGACGGCAGGAGCTCGGGCCGGGTGCGCAGCCGCCCGTAGGCGTCGGGGTGGCGGACGAGGGTGAGCACGCCGCCGGGCAGCGCGCTGCGGACGGTGTCGTTGCCGGCGATCACCAACAGGAAGAAGAACATCTTCAGCTCGGCGTCGGTGAGCCGCTGGCCGTCGACCTCGGCCCGGACGAGCGCGGTCATGAGGTCGTCGGCCGGCTCGGCGCGCTTGCGCTCGGCCAGTTCCTCGGCGTAGCCGAACATGTTAGCGAGCTGCGCGGGCGAGCGCGGGTTGACCGGCCGGCCCTCGGCGTCGGTGACGACGTGGGCGTGCTCGGGGTCCTGGTAGCCGATCACGCGGTTGGTCCACTCGAGCAGCAGCGACCGGTCGGCCGTGGGCACGCCGAGCAGGTCGGCGAGGTTCTGCAGCGGGAAGTCGTCGGTGACCTCGCGCGGCAGGTCGCACGCTCCCCGCCCGGCCACGGCGCCGAGCAGCGCGGCCGCCCGCCCCCGCACGGCATCGGCGAAGAGCTCCAGGCGCCTGCGGGTGAACGTGCCCGTGACGATCCGGCGCAGCCGCACCTGCTCCGGCGGGTCCATGTTGAGGATCATCCGGCGCAGGAACGGCAGGTCGGCGGGGTCGGGGTCGCGGATCTGGGTGGCGCCGAGCGCAGAGGAGAAGACCTCGGGCGCGCGTAGGACGTGCTTGACGTCGTCGTGGCGGGTGATGGCCCAGAAGCCCGGGCCCGCCGGCCAGATCCCGATCTCGGGCTCCTCCTGCCAGCTCACCGGGTCGGTGTCGCGCAGCAGGCGGAGCGCGTCGTGGGGCACCCCGCGCGCGAACGTGCGCGGGTCGAAGACGTCGACGTCCGTCACGATGTCGTGCCTACCCGAAATCGAGCGCGGGCGTGAGCACGCCTTCGAGCGCGAGCAGCCATTCCTTGGTGGCCCGGCCGCCGCCGAAGCCGCCGAGCGAGTCGGAGCCGAGCACCCGGTGGCAGGGCACCACGACCGGCAGCGGGTTGGAGCCCATGATCGACCCGACGCCGCGCGCCGCCGTGTATGCCTTGCCGAGCCCGCTGCGCGCCGCGAGCTCCCCGTAGGTGACGGTGGCGCCGTACGCAACGGTGTCGTGCAGCGTCTGCAGCACGACGCGCTGCGACCCGGAGGTGAGCGACCAGTCGAGCGGCACGTCGAACTCCCGCCGCGTACCGGCCAGGTACTCCGCGAGCTGCGCCACGGCGGCGCCGCCCTCGGCGTCGACCAGCGGCTCGCCCAGCCGGTCGGCCGCCCGTTCGACCACCTCGGGTTGGTGCCCGAACGCGACGAGCGCGAGCCCTGCTGGCGTGACGCCGATGGTGAGGGCCCCGATTGGTGCGGGCGCCTCGACCACGGACCGGACGATGGCCATGCCGTCCAGTGTGGCGCGCCCCTCCGACATTTCGCGCCTCCCGCTGCCGGGTTCGATCAGCCCGGGCCGCCCGCTGGTGAATCCGGGAGGTGCGGGAACGGGAACAGGTCGACCATCAGGTGGTGGGTGACCCAGTCCGCCCAGTCCTGCGCCGGCCAGCCCTGGGTGACGACCAGCAGGCCGTAGGTCTCGTGCGACAGCACCGTCGCGACGATCTCCGTGGCGCGCTGCAGCGAGATGTCGGTGGTGAAACCGGGCTTCTCCGCGAGCTCGTCCACCGCCTGGGCGTGCACGGCGAGCTCCGCGCGGCGGGTGCGGTCGAGCAGCTCGGCGGGTTCGGGGTCGGCCGCGGCGGCCCGCAGTGCCGCGTCGAGCGGGAATCGGCGCTCGACCTGCGCCCCCGCCTGCTCGACGTACCGCCGTAGCGCCGAGGCACCCGCCTCCTCGGCCCGCACGTCCGGGAGCCACTCGTTCGGCTGGTCGTCGGTCGCGACGGCCAGCGCGGCCTCCAGGACCGCTGCTTTGCTGCCGAAGGACAGGTAGAGCGTCTGCACCGCCACGCCTGCCGCGCGGGCGATGCCCGCCATCGTCGTCTCCACGTACCCGTCGCGTACGAACATCGGTGTCGCGGCTGCCACCACCCGCTGCCGGGTGGCCTGGGCGCGTTCCGCGCGAGCGGCGCGTGTACGAGTCGACAACTGGAACCCCTTGCTGGAATGGCGTTACACCATCAAGTTACAGCAACAGGCTCCATAACGATCTTCAACACGCCGATGCAGCACGTCTCAGCTGCCAGAACCACGTTCCACAACCTCCGCCCACCGCACCGCCCACGAACGCAACGGCGCGATCGCATCGCCGAGGTCCTCACCGAGCGCCGTCAGGCGGTGGGCCCGGTTCTCGTCCTGCTCGACGAGGCCGGCGGCGCGCAGCTCGCCGAGGCGCGTGTTCAGCACGGTCGGGGACAGGCCGTCGCACCGCTCCTGCAGCGCCCGGAAGCCGACCGCCCCGTCCCGCAGCTCCCAGAGGATGCGCAACGCCCACCGCCGGCCCAGCAGGTCGAAGGCCGCCATGATCGGGCGGCCGGACCGCGATCCGCGGACCGGCGAGCCGGGGAGGGGTGCCGTGGGGTCGTTCACGGGCCCATTGTCGCCGGAGGGCCTGATCCGCTACGAACTCCGTAGCTAGTCCGGGAACCGCGGGGCCCACGGCTCGAGCGGCAGCTGCACCGAGGTGATCACCGTGGACAGCGTCCGGTACCAGCCGCAGAGGATGATCAGCTCGATCAGCTGGGCGGGTTCGAAGATCGCAGCGAGCTCCTGCCACGTCCCGTCGGTCAGCCGGCCGTCGGAGAGCTCGTCGGCGGCCGTGACCAGCAGGCGCGTGCGCGGGTCGAAGACCGGGGCATCGGCAGGGGCGGTCGCCAGCGCCGCCAGGGTGGCCTCGTCGAGACCGACCGACGGGCCGAAGACCACCGCGTGCACGCCCCATTCGTACTCGGCGCCCGCTCGCGCCGTGGTGCGCTCGATGAGCACCTCGCGGTCCCTCGCCGGCAGCAGCCCCTTGTTGAGCAGCCCGGACGCCATCGGCCGCATCCGGTCGGCCAGGTCGCGGTGGACCGCGAGCACGCGGAACAGCAGCAGCGGATCGAGCGGGGAGCCCGGCGGCATCAGCTTGCCGAGCAGCCGCTCGACGTCCTCGTCGTAGGGAGGGTGCACCGGCGCGATTCGCGGCTCCATCCCTCGACGCTACTGATTACGTAGCAGTCGTGCGGATCTCGTCGAGCGTTCTCGGTTGCGTCAGCCGCCAGTGGTTGCCGAACGGGTCGCGGAACGCGGCGTCGATCCCGTAGAACCGCTCCTCCGGCTCCTCGATGAACTCGACGCCCCGCGCCTTCAGCTCCTCGTACGTCGCCCGGCAGTCGTCCGTCTCGAGGGCACCGAGCCCCAGGTAGCCGCGGGCGACCAGGCTGCGCAGCTGCCCGGCGATCGGCTCCTCGACCACGGGCGGCTCCGGCACGACGAGCATCATCGGCGTGCCGGGCCGACCGGGCGGGTGCACGGTCAACCAGCGGAAGCCGTCCATCTCGCTGTCGATGCCGACCTCGAAGCCGAGCACGTCCACGTAGAAGCGCTTGGCCTCGTCGAGGTCCAGTACGTTCAGGCAGACGAGCGCGAACCCCGTGATCACGGCTGTCGAGCGTAGGGCGCGCCGACGAAGTCGTGCACCGCCGATGCGAGCGCGTCCGGCGCGACGTCGTGGGTCTGGCCGGGCAGCTCGCCGTAGGTCGCGCCGGGGATCTCGCCTGCTGCTGCCTTGCCGGCGGCGCGGAACCAGTCCGGGCTCGCACCCCCGGTGAAGACGGCGGTGGGGGCGGTGATCGCGGCGAAGCGCTCGGCGGGGATGCTCCCGTCGCCCGTCACGGCGGCGTCGTAGGCGAGTGTGGGCGCGAGCCGCTCACCCAGCTCCCAGTACGGCGACCGCCGCATACCGGCGATCGCATCGGCTGGGAGGCCGACCACGGTCATGAACAGCTCCAGCGCGTCGCCGCGGCGCCCTTCTGCCAGCAGCGCGGTCGTCCGTTCTGCGTACTCGCGCGCGGCGCGCCGGGCGGCGGCGTCGAGCCGGAAGGGCGGCTCCCACATCACGAGGTGCCCGACCGGCAGCCCGGCGGCCGCGGCGTGCGCCGCGAGCACCGCGCCCGACGAGAGGCCGACCACCACCGGCGAGCCGCCCGCCGCGGCGAGCAGGACCTCCAGGTCCTCGATCTCGCGCTCGACGGCGTACGGGAGGGTGTCGGTGCTGTCTCCGCGGCCGCGACGGTCGTAGTTCAGCACGGTGAAGTGGGCGGCGAGGCCCTGCGCGATGCGGGCGTCGACGGCGCGGTCGCACGAGGCTCCCGCCACGAGCACCAGCGGCGGCCCCGCACCGATCTGGTCGAAGGCGATGGTCGTTCCGTCTGCCGAGGTCACTGTCTCCATGGCGGGGACGCTACGAGCGCGACCGCAGCCGCTGCTTCTCGAAAACCGCTCAACCTGCCGGGCGGGTGTACCGGCGGACCAGGCAGGAGGGGATGGCCGCGAGCTCCTCGTGGCCCGCGCGGCTGCGGTAGGAGGTGGGGCTCTCGCCGACGAACCGGCGGAACTGGGTGCTGAACGACCCGAGGCTGGTGAAGCCGACGGCGAGGCAGACCTCGGTGACGGACAGCTCGCCCGCGCGCAGGAGCGCCTTCGCCCGCTCCATCCGCCTGCGCAGGAGGTAGCGGTGGGGGGTCTCGCCGAAGGCGGCCTTGAACGACCGGCTGAAATGGTCCTCGGACACGTGGGCGCTACGGGCGAGCGCAGGCACGTCGAGCGGCCCCGCGAAGGCGCGGTCCATGAGGTCCCGCACCCGCAGCAGGTGCCGGGCGAGCGGAGTCGCCGGTGGGCCCGTCACGGGGCCGACGGTAGCTCCTACCAGGCTGCCGTGACGGGAACGGCGTTCCACAAGCGGACTACAGCAACGGGATCACGGCCGTCTCGGTGGGGTTCGGGTAGCCGCGCCTCAGCGCCGGGCCCCGGCGCGCTCGCCGAGCTGCTTGATGGCGTCGGTCGCGGGCCCCGTGTCGATGAGCCGGTCGACCGGCGGTGGGTCACCCTTGAGGATCCCCAGCTGCCCCATCGACTCGACCGTGCTGCGGATCCGGTCGGGGTCGAGGCCGGTGTTCAGGGGGAAGACCTGCCGCTGCGTGAGCAGGATGTCGTAGGACTCGGCGATGATCGAGTCGTCGAAGCCGGTGGCGTCGGCGACTATGCGCACCGTCTCGTCCTTGTTGCTGTACATGAACCGGTGGGCCTTGGTGAGGGCGGTGAGCAGCCGCGAGGCCGTCTCCCGGTTGGCCTCCAGCCAGGAGCGCGACACGAAGAACGTGCCGTAGTGGTAGTTCGGCACGATGTCGGCGAGGTTCGCGAGGACGTGCAGGTTGCCGTACGAGTGGGCGGCGGCGACCGCTTGCTCGGTCTGCAGGATGGCCGACTGGATGCGGCCGTCCACGAGGGCCGCCGTGTAGGACTGCGCGTCCACGGGCACGTACTGCACGTCGTTGGGCGTGAGACCGCCCTGCTGGAGCACGAGCCTGGTCATGACCTCGCGGAACGCACCGACCTCCTGCACCCCGAGCGGGCGTCCGCGCAGGTCGGACGGGGTGAAGACGTCCTTCGGCGTGACGGCGGAGACCGCCAGCCGGTCGCTGAAGGACCCGATGATGACGACGTCACCACCGCCCGCCACGGCGTTCACCACCGGCTCGATGCTGGACGCCCCGACGTCGAGCTGCCCCTCGGCGACGGCCTGCACCACCGAGACTCCCGAGCGGAAGTTCTGGATCTCGGCCGCGACGCCGTAGTCGGAGAGGAAGCCCTTCTGCTGGGCGACGAGGATGTCGGCGTTGGCGAAGCTCGTGACGCCGGTCGGCAGGCCGATCCGGAGGATGGGACGCCCGCTGGCGGCCGCCTCGGCCTCCTGGCCCAGCGTCCCGCACCCGGCGGTGAGCGCGGACAGCGCGACGAGAGCGACGGCGAGCAGCCTGCGCGGTCGTGACGACATGGATTCCCCTCAGTCTCTCGCCGACCAGCGGACGACGCGACGCTCGACCAGCTCGAGGAGCCCGGTGAGGATCACCCCGAGCGCCGCGATCACGAGGATGGGCACGAACGTGCGGTCGGTCTGGAAGCTGTTGGCGTTGGTGACGATCAGGTAGCCGAGCCCGGAGAACGCCGTGAAGAACTCGGCGACGATGATGCCGATCAGCGCGCGCCCGATCGCGAGCCGGAGGCCCGTGACGACGTACGGCAGCGCCGACGGCAGGATGAGGTCGAACCACATGCGACGCTCACCCGAGCAGAACGAGCGCGCCACCTCGACGAGCTCGCGGTCGACCTCCTGCACCCCGCGCATCGTGTTGATCAGCACGGGGAAGAGCACGAAGAGGATCACCACGACCGTCTTGGCGGTGGGCCCGAACCCGAACCAGACCACGATCACGGGGATCAGCGCCACGGTGGGGGTGGCGTAGAGGGCGTTGAGCGGCAGCTCGATCAGCGTGGCGAAGACCTGGTTGCGGCCGGCGGCCAGCCCGATCACGAGCCCGGCCGTGACGCCGATCAGCGAGCCGACGCCCAGTACGACGAAGCTCTCCCCCATCGCCTTGGGCAGGGTGCCGTCCGCGACCATGTCGAAGGCGGCGGCGATGATCGCGGTCGGGGAGGACAGCAGGATCGGGTTGATCGCGCTTCCGTAGAGCTCCCACGCCACCGCGATAGCGACCACGGACGTCAGCCGTAGCGCCCACCTCGTGCTGGGCGACAGCGAGCCGGCCGACCTGCGGGTGCGGACGCGCGACGCGGGACGGGTCGCGCCGGGCCCCTCGACCACGGTGCTCATGCGCTCTCCAGCACGCGGTCGGTGCCGACCTGCAGGGCGTTCCACAGCTGCTCACGCAGGTCGGCGTACGACTCGTGGGAGCGCACCGCGCGGGCCGACCGCGGCCTGGGGATGTCTACCGGGACCTCGAGCGCGATGCGCCCTGGCGGGCCCGCGATCACGACGATCCGATCGGCCATCAGGATGGCCTCGTCGACGTCGTGCGTGATCAGCATCGCCGACATGCCGGCGTTGCGCTCCCAGAGCTGCAACACCTCGTTCTGCAGCACCTCACGGGTGATCGCGTCGACCGCGCTGAACGGCTCGTCGAGCAGCAACAGCTCGGGCTCCATCGACAACGCGCGGGCGATGCCGACGCGCTGCTTCATCCCGCCCGAGAGCTGGTGGGGATAACGCTGCTGGGCATGGGTGAGGTTCATGATCTCGAGCAGCTCGTCGACCCTCGGGCCGTAGCCGGTGCGGCCCTGCACCCGCAGCCCGTACTCGACGTTCGCCCGCACCGTCTTCCACGGGAACAGCCCGAAGTGCTGGAAGACCATCGAGATCCGGGGCGTCGGCTTGCGGATCTCCTCGCCGTCGAGCTGGACGGACCCCGCCGCGGGCGGCAGCAGGCCGGCCACGGTGCGCAGCAGGGTGGTCTTGCCGCCACCGGACGTGCCGATGATGCACACGAACTCGTGCTCGGCGACGGAGAGCTCGATGTCGTCGAGGATGTGGTTGCCGCCGAGCGACACGGACAGGTGGTCGACGACGACCTTGGGCTTCGTCTCGTTCATCGGCCCCCCGAGGGCATCCGCTGCTCTGCTGGTGCCCGCAAAGACTACAACCAGTTTCAGAAAGCCTTTACATTCGGGCACGTTAGGGCCATTCGGGTGTACTGTCAACAGTGCCGGTTACTCACCGAATACAATTAGCAGCCGAAATTAACCGGCTATTTTCTCACAGCACGTCGGGCTGGTGTACATCGGCCCGGCCACGCGCGAGCACCCTGTTCAGGGCGTCCTCGAGAGCAGCGGCCGGCCCGGGCGTCGCCGCGTGGGCGCGCCAGGCGACGTACCCGTCCGGTCGCACCAGTAGCGCGCCGCTCTCGGCGATCCCGGCGGCGTGGGGCCACCGCCCGTGCGGGTCGCTCAGCAGGGTTCCGGGAGCGATGCGGTGCGCACCGATGTCGATGCCGAGGCGGGCCGCCACCTCGGCCGCCGCGCCCACCCACTCGTCCCCGGCCACGCCCGTCAGGACGGTGAACCGCGACCGGACGAGGTCGAGGCTGGAGATGCGCTTGCCGTCCAGGTCCAGCCAGAGGTGCGGCAGCCGGGAACCGGGCGCGCCGTCGAAGTCCAGTTCCACGTCGACCGTCGACGGCAGCTCCGGTTGCGGATCGACCACCGCGGCGGAGTCGTAGCGACAGGCCAGCTGCACGACCGGGGCGGCCGCCACTCCCGCCGCGGCACGGGCGGCGTCCGCGGCCGGCCCGGTGCCCCAGTGCAGCCGGGCGTCGGGGAGCCTGCGCAGCGCCTGGTCGAGGGTCCACGCCGCGACGGGGTGCCGTTCGGCCTCGTAGGTGTCCAGGAGGGCCTCGCCCGCCTCGCCGCGGAGCACCGCCGCCAGCTTCCACGCGAGGTTGTGCGCGTCGGCGATGCCGGTGTTCAGGCCGAACGCCCCGATGGGCGAGACCGCGTGCGCCGCGTCGCCGACGAGGAAGACCCGTCGGTCGGCGAACCGGTCGGCGATCTCGCCGCGCGGTCGCCACGGCAGGACGCTGCGCACCTCGACGTCGAGCTCAGCGTCCCCGACCGCCGCGCGGACCAGCTCCCGGCAGCGTTCGGGGGTGAAGTCGTCGACGGTCTCGCCTGCCTCCGGCTGGTACCCCGTGGTCGGGGCCGCCTTCGAGCTCACGCCCGACGCCACGCTCGCGCTGAACGTCGTCGGCACCGTCATGGCCTACGTGCTCGGCGCCGTCGCATCCGAGCTCGCCGACCTGCAGGCGCAGCGGCGGACCGGGCTGACCGAGGCGCAGTGGCAGGCGAGCGTCGGCCCCTACGTCCGCCGGCTCCTCGACAGCGGCGAGTACCCGCACCTGGCCCGCCGGCTCTACGAAGCCGATGACGACATCGCTCCGGAGGAGCGGTTCGCGTTCGGGCTCGCGCGCGTGCTCGACGGGGCGGCGGCGATCGTCCGGTAGCGACGGCCGGACCGTCCTCTAGTGTCGGATCCGTGGTCGGGCTCGCTGAAGCCGCCGGCGTGGTCCTCGCCGGGGGCCGGTCGTCGCGGATGGGCCGCCCGAAGGCCGCCCTCGAGTGGCACGGCTCCACCCTGCTGCACCGGACCACCGCCCTGCTCGCCCGCACCGTCGGCGGGCCCGTGCTGGTCGTCGCCGCTCCCGGCCAGGACCTGCCCGAGCTGCCGCCCGGGATCGAGCTGGTGGCCGACCCCGTCGAAGGGCTGGGGCCGATGCGGGGGCTTGCCACGGGCCTGGCCGCGCTCGAGGGGCGCGCACCGGCCGCCTTCGTGTGCTCCACCGACCTGCCCTTCCTGCACCCCGCGCTGGTCCGGCGGGTGCTGCGCGAGTTCACGGATCCGGAGACCGACGTCGTGCTCCCGGTGGCCCGCGGCTACCGGCAGCCACTTGCCGCGGGCTACCGCACGGCGCTCGCCGGGCTGGTGGAGAAGCTGCTGGGTGAGGGGGACCTGCGGCCGGGGATGCTGTTCCGGCACTGCCGGGTCACCCAGCTCGACGACGACGCCCTGCTGGCCGACGCCGAGCTGGCACGCGCCGACCCCGCGCTGGACTCGCTGGTGAACGTCAACGAGCCCGACGACTACGCGGCCGCGCTCGCCCGGCCGGAGCCGGAGGTGGTGGTCGAGCGGTTCGGGGCGCTCGCGAGCGGCGGGCAGCGGGGACCGCGCACGGTCCGCGCGGCCTCCCTCGGTGCGGCGGCCGCCGCGGTCGGGATCGCGCTCGACCGGCACGTCGTCGCGGCCGTCAACGGGGACCAGATGACCCGCGACGCACGCCTGCCGCTCGTCATCGGGGACACCGTCGCCTTCTTGTCGGCCGACGCAGGGGGCTAGAGCGCCCTGGCAGGCCTAGGCTCGTGTCGTGCCGGCCGGTGGATATTTCGGGCGAGCCCTGGTGGTCGACGTCGGGGACCGCGAGGCGACGAGCGCGCCGCTCCCCCTCGACGACGCAGTGCTGCGCGCCTACCTCGGTGGGGTCGGGTTGGGTACCTGGCTGATGCACCGGCTGGCCCCGGCCCGGGTCGACCCGCTCTCCCCGGACGCGCCGCTGGCGTTCGTGTTCTCCCCGCTCGTGGGGACCCCGCTGACGACGAGCGCGAAGTTCGCGGTGGTGGCCAAGTCGCCGCTCACCGGGCTGCTCACCGATGCGCTGGCGTCCAGCAGGTTCGCGATCGCCGGGAAGCTGACCGGGAACGACGCGATCGTCATCCGGGGCAAGGCGGCGGAGCTGTCGGTCCTGCTCGTCGACGGCGACGGGGCCCGGCTCGAGCCCGCTCCGGAGCTGGCCGGCATGCCGGCGGCGCAGACCGAGGCGGCCGTTCGGGAGCGGTTCGGGCGCGGCTGGCAGACCGCTGCCATCGGTCCCGCCGGGGAGCGGCAGGTCCGCTACGCCACGGTCAGCCACGACGGCCGCCACGCCGGGCGCGGCGGGCTGGGCGCGGTGCTGGGGGCCAAGAACGTCAAGGCGGTGCTGGTCCGGTCGGCGACCCGGGTGGAGATCGCCGACCAGACCGCGGTGCTGGCCGCGGCGAAGGACCTGCGGACACGCAGCTTCGGACCGGCCACTGCGAAGTACCGCGAGCTGGGCACGCTGGCCAACCTGCTGGCCTTCAACGCCGTCTCCACGCTCCCCACCCGCAACTTCACCGCGGTCACCTTCGAGGGCGCGCCCCGGCTGGCCGCCGAGGAGCTGCACGAGCTGCGCGGGGTGGCCCGCAACTCGTGCGCGTCCTGCTCGATCGGCTGCGAGCACATCTACTCCCGCAAGGGCGGCGGCACGCAGCGGATGGAGTACGAGAACGTGTTCGCGCTCGGGCCGCTGTGCGGGGTGTCCGACCCGGACGACGTGTTCGCGGCCAGCGCCCGCTGCGACGAGCTGGGCCTGGACACCATCTCGGCGGGCGGCACGATCGCCTGGGCGATGGAGTGCGCCGAGCGCGGCCTGATCGACGCACCCTGGCTGAGGTTCGGCGACGGTGCCGCGTTGCTGCGCGCGCTCGACCTGATCGGCGCCCGGGAGGAGGGCCTCGGCGAGCTGCTCGCGCAGGGCTCGCGCCGGGCGGCCGAGGTCGTCGGCAACGGTTCGATCGAGTTCGCGCCGCAGGTCAAGGGCCTTGAACTGCCCGGGTACGAGCCGCGCACCCTGCAGGCGATGGCCCTTGGTCTCGCGGTCAACGCCCGCGGCGCCGACCACAACCGCTCCGGCGCGTACGAGGCGGACCTCTCCGGCGAGCACGACCGGCTGAACGGCGGGCCTGCCCAGGTCGCCGCGGCGGTGGGCACCGAGGACCGGGCCGCCGTGATGGACTCGATGATCCTCTGCAAGTTCCTGCGCGGGGTCTTCGAAGATCCGTTCACCGAGTGGGCCGCGTTGCTGCAGGCGGTCACCGGTTGGGACCTCGACGCGGCCGAGCTGCACTCGGTCGCGCGCCGGATCGTGCTGGCCAAGCGGGTGTTCAACCAGCGAGAAGGGGCCACGGCCGCCGACGACACGCTGCCGCAACGCATGCTGGATACGCCCCTGCAGCTGGGTTCGGGCCGGGTCGCCGCGCTGACCGCCGAACGTCTCCGCGCGATGGTCGCGGGCTACTACGTCGAGCGCGGCCTCGACGAGGAGGGCCGCCCTGACCGGGAGGCGGAAGCCGCGTTGCTGCTGGGTCCGTGAGGACCGAGAATCGCCGGACCGCGGAGGAACGGCTATGTTGTATGCGGTATGCACGATCGGTTGGGAGTCGAGATGACAGCCGTGCAGGATGCGTCCGCCGCAGTGCGGACGATCACCGCTGAGATCGACGGGTTCGCGGTCACCGTGCCCGAAGGCACCTCCATCTACGACGCGGCCAAGCAAGCCGGGGTGGACATCCCGGTGCTGTGCCACGACGAGCGCTACGACCCGGTCGGTGTGTGCCGGATGTGCGTGGTCGACACCGGCGGGCGCGTGTTCGCCGCCGCGTGCGTCCGCCCGTGCGAGGACGGGATGCAGGTCAAGACCTCCACCCCGGAGCTCGAACGCAGCCGCGCCACCCTGACCGAGCTGCTGATCTCGGACCAGCCGCCGCGGGCGGAGGACCCCAAGGACCTCAAGACCCGCGACAATCTGCTGCTCGAGCTGGCCGACGGGTTCGGGGTGGCCCGGGAGACCACCGAACTGCCCTGCGGCTCCGGCCGCGGCACCGACTCGTCCAACCCGGTCATCGACGTCAACCACGACGCCTGCATCCTGTGCGACCGCTGTGTGCGGGCCTGCGACGACATCCAGGGCAACGACGTCATCGGGCGCTCCGGCAAGGGCTACTCCACCCGGATCGCGTTCGACCTGAACGACCCGATGGGCGCCAGCTCCTGCGTCACCTGCGGCGAGTGCGTGCAGGCCTGCCCCACCGGGGCTCTGACCAACAAGCCCATCCGCGGGATCCCGATCCGCCCGCGCGAGGAGCTGGACGCCGTCGAGAGCGTGTGCCCGTACTGCGGGGTCGGCTGTGCGCTGACCTACTACGTCGACCGGGAGCGCGGCGCGATCTCCTTCGCCGAGGGCCGCGACCAGCCCGGTTCGCAGAGCCGGCTGTGCGTGAAGGGCCGCTACGGCTGGGACTACTCGGCCTCGCCGCAGCGGCTGACCACTCCCCTGATCCGCATCGACTCGGCCTACCCGAAGGGCGCCCTGTCCGCAGACGTCCGCGGCGACGGCAACAACGACAGGGGCCGGGTCAACGGCGGCGAGCGCAGCGGCGGTGGCCGCAAGCCTGGCGACAAGCGCGGCGGCAAGCGCAAGCCCGGCGGCCTGGTCGACTACGACGAGGTCATGCCGTACTTCCGGGAGGCGACCTGGGAGGAGGCGCTCGACCTGGTCGCCCGGCGACTGCGCGAGATCCACGCCAGTGGCGGGCCGGGCGCGATCGCCGGGTTCGGCTCGGCGAAGTGCTCCAACGAGGAGGCCTACCTCTTCCAGAAGCTCATCCGCACGGGCTTCGGCACCAACAACGTCGACCACTGCACCCGGCTCTGCCACGCGTCATCGGTGGCCGCGCTGTTCGAGGGCGTCGGCTCGGGCGCGGTCTCCACGACGTACGGCGACGTCGCCAACGCCGACGTCGTGATCATCACCGGCTCGAACCCGACCGCCAACCACCCGGTGGCCAGCTCGTTCTTCAAGCAGGCCCGCCGGCGCGGCACCAAGATCATCTACGTCGACCCGCGGGCGTCCACGGTGGCCGAGCACGCCGACATCTTCGTGCAGCTCAAGCCGGGCACGGACGTGGCGTTCTACAACGCGGTGATGCACGAGGTCATCCGGCTCGGGCTGATCGACCGGGACTTCATCGCGAACCGCACGTCGAACTACGACGAGCTCGCCCGCACCGTCGCGGACTACCCGCCGGAACGGGCCGCGCAGATCACCGGCGTGGACGCCGACACCATCCGCGAGGTCGCCCGCACGTGGGGCGAGGCGGGCGCCGCGGTCGTCTACTGGGGGATGGGGATCTCCCAGCACACCACCGGCACCGACAACGCGCGCTGCCTCATCGCGCTGTGCTCGATCACCGGCAACGTCGGGCGCCCGGGCACCGGGCTGCACCCGCTGCGCGGGCAGAACAACGTGCAGGGCGCATCGGACGCCGGCCTGATCCCGATGTTCTACCCCGACTACCAGGGAGTGGACGCCGAGCAGACCCGGCTGCGGTTCGAGGAGGCCTGGGGCACCCGCCTCGACCCGAAGCGCGGGCTGACCGTCACCGAGATCGTCAAATCGGTGCTGGAGCCCGGCGGCGTGCGCGGCATGTACATGCTCGGCGAGAACCCGTTCCTGTCCGACCCGAACATCAACAAGGTGCGCAAGGCGCTGTCCGCGCTCGACTTCCTCGTGGTGCAGGACATCTTCCTCACCGAGACGGCCGAGTTCGCCGACGTGATCCTCCCGGCCACCTCGTACCTGGAGAAGGACGGCACCTACACCAACACCGACCGGCGCGTGCAGCTCGGCCGCAAGGTGATGGACCCGCCGGGGCAGGCGCGCCCGGACTGGCAGATCGTGCAGGACATCGCCCGGCGGATCGGGCTGGACTGGGACTACGGCTCGCCGAGCGAGGTGTTCGACGAGATGGTCGCGCTGATGCCGTCGTACAAGAACCTGCGGTACGACAACCTCGGGCTGAGCGGGAAGCTCTACCCGAACGACGACCCGGAGCACAGCGACGGCACGGTCGTCATGTTCGACGAGCGGTTCAACACCGACGACGGCCTGGCCCACCTGGTACCGGCGCAGTGGCTGCCGGCCAAGGAGCTGCCCGACGCGGAGTACCCGCTGGTGCTCAACACCGGGCGGCTGCTGGAGCACTGGCACACGGGATCGATGACCAGGCGCTCGTTCGCGCTGGACGCGATCTCCCCGGTGGCGGAGGTCTACATGCACCCGAAGGACGCCGCCGACCGCGGTCTGGCGCACGGTGAGACGGTCCGCGTGCGGTCCCGGCGCGGGACGATCGAGCTGATGGTGCGCATCTCGCACCGCGAGCAGCTGGGCAACTGCTTCATCCCGTTCCACTTCCGCGAGGCGGCGGCCAACCTGCTGACCATCGACGAGGTCGACCCGGTCGGCAAGATCCCGGAGTTCAAGTTCTGCGCCGTGCAGGTCGAGCCGCTGGGGGTGCGGGCATGACAACCGCGGACGAGCTCGCGAGCAAGGTGACCGACCGGGCCGCCGAGGTCAGGGGGCGGCGGGTGCCCGGCGTGGAGGGACGGGCCGGGAAGTTCCCCGGGCCGTCGCTGATCCCCGCGCTGAACGCGATCCAGGCCCGGCTGGGGTGGCTGCCGCGCGAGGAGCTGGTGGAGCTCTCCCGCGACGCCCGGCGCCCGCTCTACGAGATCGAGGGCCTGATCTCGTTCTACCCGCACTTCCGCACCGAGCCGCCGACGAAGGTCGCGCTGCACGTCTGCCACGACCTGCCGTGCTTCCTGCGCGGCGGCGAGGCCCGGCTGGCCGAGCTGCGCGAGCGCTACGGCGAGGACGCCGAGGTCGAGCTGGTCGAGGTCTCCTGCCTGGGCCGCTGCGACACCGCGCCTGCGGTGGCGGTCAACGAACGACCCGCGCCCGTCGAGGACGCCGACGCGCTCGTCGCCGGTGCGCGCGGCGGCGACGTCGGCGCCACCCCGGCGAACGTGCGCACCGAGCCGTGGCCCAACGACCCGTACCCGGCCGGATCGCGCGTTGCCGACCGGTACGCCAGCCTGCGCGCGCTCCTGGCGGGCGAGCTGGACCCGGACACCGTCGTGCAGACGCTGAAGGACTCCGGGCTGCGCGGGATGGGCGGGGCCGGGTTCCCGACCGGGCAGAAGTGGGGCCTGGTCCGCAGCACGCAGCCCGGCGGCGTCAAGTACGCGATCTGCAACGCCGACGAGTCCGAGCCGGGCACGTTCAAGGACCGCCAGATCCTCGCCACCCAACCGCACCTGGTGCTGGAGGGCCTGCTGCTGGGCATGGCGGTCGTCGGGGCCGAGCAGGGCTGGGTGTTCATCCGCCACGAGTACGGCCCGGAGGAGCACGTCCTGCGCGAGGAGCTGGACGCACTGCGCGCGGCCGGCGTGATCGGGCCGGACGCCTGCGGCAGCGGGCGGCGGCTGGACGTCGAGGTGTTCGTCTCCCCCGGCGGCTACATCCTCGGCGAGGAGACCGCGCTCCTGGAGTGCATGGAGGGCCACCGCGGCGAGCCGCGCAACAAGCCGCCGTTCCCCGGCAACTACGGCCTGCACGGCAGGCCGACGCTGATGAACTCGGTGGAGACCTTCGCCGACGTGCCGGTGATCCTGCAGCGCGGCGCGCAGTGGTGGGCCGACCAGGGCGCGGGCGACTCGGTGGGCTGGAAGTTCTTCGCCGTCTCCGGGCACGTCGAACGACCGGACGTCTACTGCGTGCCGATGGGCACCACGGTGCGCGAGCTGATCGAGCTGGCGGGCGGCGTCAGCGACGGCCGGCAGGTCGGCGCGGTGCAGCCGGGCGGCGCGTCGTCGAACTTCATCGGCCCGGACAAGCTGGACATGCCGCTGGACTTCGGCACCGCGGTGGAGAACGGCACGATGCTCGGCTCCGGTGCGATGGTCGTGCTGGCCGAGGGCACCGACCTGCTCGCGGCGTCGACCAACGTGCTGCGGTTCTTCCGCGACGAGTCGTGCGGCAAGTGCGTGCCGTGCCGGGTGGGCTCCACCAAGGCGCACACGATCCTGCGCGACGCCGTCGAGACCGGTTCGGACCTGGACGACGACCAGCGGGCGCACATCCTGCGGCTCGAGGAGGTCATGCGCAAGACCTCCATCTGCGGGCTGGGCCAGGTCGCGCTGGGACCGGTGGTCAGCGTGCTCGGGCTGGACAAGGGCGGTGCGGCCGCCCGGCCGCAGCCCCGCCCGGAGGGCGCGGAGGACCAGCCGGACCGGTGACTCGCGAGTTCTTCACAGCGAAGACGGTCGGCGAGGCGCTGGCCGGGTTCCGACCCGCCCGGCGCACCGCCGTCGAGGACGTCCGGCTCGCCGACGCGCTGCACCGGGTGCCGGCCGCGGACGTGCGCGCGCCCACGGCGATGCCCGGCTTCGCCCGCTCCACGGTGGACGGCTACGCCGTCCGGGCCGCCGACACCTACGGCGCCTCCGAGGGCCTGCCCTCATACCTCGACCTGGCCGGAGCCGTGCGGATGGGCGCAGCGCCCACCGTCACCGTGTCGCACGGCAAGTGCGTGGCGATCCCGACCGGTGCCGTGCTGCCGGACGGGGCCGACGCGGTGGTCATGGTCGAGCACACGGCGGAGACCATGCCCGGCACGATCGAGGTGACCCGGCCGGTCGCACCGGGCTCCGGGCTGGTCCGGGCCGACGAGGACGCCGCAGCGGGTGACGTGCTGGTGGGTGCCGGTCGGCCACTGCGCGCCCCGCAGCTCGGGTTCCTGGCCGCAGCCGGTGTGACGACCGTGGAGGTGCACGCCCGCCCGCGGGTCGCGATCGTGTCCACCGGCGACGAGGTGGTGCCGCCGGAGACGCCCACGCTCGCCCCCGGCCAGGTCCGCGACGCCACGGCGTCGGCGCTGGCGGGGCTGGTCCGCGACGCAGGCGGGGAACCGGTGATGGCCGGGATCGTCCCGGACGACCGGGGCGCCCTGGAGTCCACACTGCGGTCGGCACTCGCCGACGCCGACCTGGTGGTCGTCTCGGCCGGGTCGTCGGTCGGGGCCCGCGACGAGACGGCGGGCGCGGTGGCCGCGCTGGGCGAGATCTGGTGCCACGGGCTGGCCGTCAAGCCGGGCAAACCGACGTTGCTGGCCGAGTGCGGGGGTGTTCCGCTGGTCGGGCTGCCCGGCAACCCGCTGTCCGCGCTCGTGGTGTTCCGGCTGGTCGGGGTGCCACTGGTGTGGCGGCTCGCCGGCGCTGCGGAACCACCGCCGGAGCCGACCGTGCGCGCCCGGCTGAGCCGCGACCTGGCCTCCGCCACCGGCCGGCTGGACGTCGTGCAGGTCGCCGTCCGCGACGGCGTCGCCGAGCCGCTGTTCGGGCCCTCCGCGCTGCTGTCCGTGCTGGCGCGGGCCGACGGCTACCTCGTCGTGCCCGAGCCGGCGACCGGCCTCGACGGGGGCACCGACGTGGAGGTCATCCTGTACCGATGACGAGCCCGTTCGTGTCCGACATCCCCGCCGAGCAGGCCCGGCGGGCGTGGCGCGACGCCTGCGCCGCCGCGGGCTGCCCGCCCCGGGTCGACGCGGTGGTGCTGCCGGTCGGGGAGGCGGTCGGGCGCGTCACCGCGGAGTCGGTGTGGGCCCGGCGCTCCTCCCCCGCGTTCGACTCGGCGGCCATGGACGGCATCGCCGTGCGGTCCGCCGAGACCGTGGGCGCCGCCGAGACCACCCCCGTGCTGCTCGACGACTTCGCGGTGGTCGACACCGGGGACCCGCTTCCCGGCGGCTACGACGCCGTCGTCATGCGCGAGCACGTGCACCACACCCCGGACGGGCGCGCCGAGCTGCGCGCCGCGGTGCCGCCGTACCAGCACGTCCGCTCGATCGGCGAGGACATCAGCGCTACGGAACTGCTGCTGCCGGAGGGCCACCGGCTGCGCCCGGTCGACGTCGCCGCCTGCGCCGCGGCGGGCGTCGTCGAGCTGCTGGTGCGCCGCAAGCCCCGAGTGGTGATCATCCCGACCGGCGACGAGATCCGGCCCGTCGGCACCGAGCTGGGCCCCGGCGAGATCGCCGACACCAACTCGATGATGCTCGCTGCGCAGGCCGCCGAGATCGGCTGCGATGCCCGGACCACCGGCATCGTCGCCGACGACCCCGACCTGATCACGGCCGCCGTCCGGGACGCCGCAGGCGACGCGGACCTGGTGATCCTGATCGCCGGTTCGAGCGCCGGGCGCGACGACTACACCGCGCGGGTGGTCGCGGCCGCAGGTGCCCTCGCCGTCCACGGGGTGGCGGTGCGCCCCGGGCACCCGGTCGTCCTCGGGACCGTCGCGGGCGACCCGGCCACGCCGATCCTCGGGGCTCCCGGCTACCCGGTCTCGGCCGCGCTGACCTTCGACATCTTCGCCGCGCCGATGCTGGCCGCGCTCGAGGGCGCCTCCCCGCGGGAGCGCCCGACCACCACGGCCCGGCTGGCCCGCAAGCTGGCCTCGGCCATCGGCTCCGACGACTGGGTGCGCGTCCGGCTGGGCCGCGTCGGCGGCGATGTCGTCGCGACGCCCCTTCCGCGCGCGGCCGGCGTGCTGACCTCGCTGGTCCGCGCCGACGGCCTGCTGGTCGTCCCGGCCGGGGTCGAGGGCCACCACGCGGGCGAGCAGGTGAGGGTGGAGCTGCTGCGCGGCCTGGCCGACGTCGAGCGCACGATCGTCGCGATCGGCTCGCACGACCTGGTCCTCGACGTCGCAGCGTCGGCGCTGCGCGCGGCCGACCCGTTGATCACGCTGGCCTCGTCGAACGTCGGGTCGCTCGGCGGGCTGGTGGCGCTGCGCGACGGGCTGTGCCACGTGGCCGGCTCGCACCTGCTCGACCCCGCCACCGGCGAGTACACGCTGCCGTACCTGGACCGGATCTTCGGCCCGCACGCAGACCTGGCCGTGGTTCGGCTGGTACACCGGGACCAGGGCCTCCTGGTCGCTCCCGGCAATCCGCTCGGCCTCACCGGTATCGCCGACCTCACCCGCCCCGACCTGCGCTACGTCAACCGCCAGCGCGGCGCGGGCACGCGCGTGCTGCTCGACCACGAGCTGGGCAAGCGGGGCATCGACCCGACGACGATCAGCGGCTACTCCCGCGAGGAGCACACCCACCTGGGCGTGGCCGCGGCCGTCGCGGCCGGCCGTGCCGACACGGGCCTCGGCATCCAGGCCGCGGCCCGCGCCTTCGGGCTGGACTTCGTCCCGGTCGCCCGCGAGCCGTACGACCTCGTCCTGCGTGCTGCCGGGCTGGACGACGAGGTGCTCGCACCGCTGTGGGCCCTTCTGGAACAGCACGACTTCCGCAACGAGGTGGAGAAGCTCGGCGGCTACTCCTGCGCCGAGACCGGTCGGCGAATCCGGTAGCCCCCCGGGGCATACCGCCAGAAGTCAGACCGGCGGGCCACCATCGACCATCGCCGAGCGGAGCAACGCGCGGGCCGTCCACCGCATCGTCGAAGCGGCATCCTCCCGCGGGAGACCGGCGACGTCGACCAGCCAGACGAACGCCTCGATGCCGGTGGCCGCCCGGATCGCCGTGGCGAGGCGCCTGCGGTCGAGCTCCGGGTGGGACGTCGCGAGCGGAGCGAGGGCGTCCTCGAGCCAGCCGATGACGCGGCCCCGGCGCAGCACCGGCCCCGTCGGCTCCTGCCCCGGCTCCAGCGACAACCGCAGCGACGCGCGCAGCTGTGGCTCCCAGTCGAGCACGATCCGCGTGGTCTCGGCGACGACGAGCGCGAGCCGCTCCCCCGGATCGTCCGGCGGGTCGTCGGGGAGCAGCGACGTCCGATCGATCTCCGGGTGGGCAGCGCCGACCAGCGCGCGCTGGTTGGGGAAGTAGCGGTACGCCGTGGTGCGCGACACCGCGGCGTGTGCGGCCGCCTCCTCGACGGTGGGCGTGACGCCGGCGCCCAGCAGCTCTCGCGCGGCCGCGACCAGCGCGTCCCGGGTGCGGGCCTTCTGGTTGCGACGGCCCGTCTGCTCGTAAGGGACTGCCGCGGGGGTTGTCATCGCACTTCACGGTACCGTACTGTCCTTCGTGGTACTTCAGTCCCACGAAAGGGGACGCCATGTGCACCGACCCCGTCGAGACGGATCCGGACTTCTACTCGGTGGTCTTCGAGAACGAGCGCGTGCGGGTGCTGGAGTACCGCGACCACCCGGGCGACCGCACCTCGATGCACAGCCACCCGGACATGGTGATCATCCCGCTGTCCACGTTCCGCAGGCGGCTCACGCTGGACGGCGGGCGCACGGTCGAGGTCGAGAAGCGGGCGCACGACGCGGGCTGGGTGCCGGCGACGGCACACGCGGGCGAGAACATCGGCGACACCGACTCGCACTCGCTGTTCGTCGAGCTCAAGTGAGCCGAGCTGAGACGGGCCGGGCGGTCAGCGGCGGCCGACCCCGACCCAGCTGATCCCCGCCCGGCGCAACACGTCTGGGTCGAGCAGGTTGCGGCAGTCGACCACCACGCGGCCGGCGAGCGCCCCGGCCACCGCGCCCCAGTCGAGCGACCGGAACTCGGGCCACTCGGTCAGCACCACCAGCGCATCGGCGTCCTTCGCGGCCCGCAGCGGCTCGTCGGCCACGGTGACGCAGTCGGTGACGCCCGGCACGGCCGCGGGGCAGCCCGGGTCGTAGGCCGTCAGCTCGGCGCCGCCGTCGCGCAGCAGCCGCGCGACGGCCAGCGCGGGCGAGTCGCGCAGGTCGTCGGTGCCCGCCTTGAAGGTGAGCCCGAGCAGGCCGAGCCGCTTGCCGGCGAGGTCGCCTCCGACGGCGTCGGCGATCTTGTCGACCACGATGTGGCGCTGGCGCTCGTTGGTGGCGATGCTCGCGGTGACCAGCGGCAGCTCGATCCCCGCCGCGGCCGCCACCTGCACCAGCGCGTTCGTGTCCTTCGGCAGGCAGGAGCCGCCCCACCCGGGACCGGGCTGGAGGAACGCCTGCCCGATCCGCCGGTCGTGCCCCATGCCCTCGGTGACGTCCGCGACATCGGCGCCGAGCACGTCGCACAGCTCGGCGAGCGCGTTGACGTACGACAGCTTCATCGCGAGGAAGCAGTTGGCGGCGTACTTCACCATCTCCGCGCTGGCCGCGTCGGTGAGCACCGTCGGCGCGCCGAGCCGGGAGTAGAGCGCCGCCACCCGCTCGGCGGCGTCCTGGGCGTCGCTGCCGACGACGATCCGGTCCGGGTGCAGGAAGTCGTGCACCGCGGAGCCCTCGCGCAGGAACTCGGGGTTGCTCACCACCGCGATGTCGCGCCGCTTCAGCAGCTTGCGGGTGGCCTCCGCCGTGCCGACGGGCACCGTCGACTTGTTGACGACGACGCACCCCGCCGGGAGCAGCTGCCTGATCTCGGTCGCGACCGCCCGCACCGCGGTCAGGTCGGCGGCGCCGCCCTCGCCCATCGGGGTGGGCACGCAGAGGAACACCACCTCGACCGGCTCTCCGTCGCGCCCCGCCACCGCGTCCCGCGCGCCCAGCACGAACTCGAGCCGCCCCGCCGCCTGGTTCTCGACCACCAGCTCCGGCAGGCCCGGCTCGAGGATGTCGACGACGCCCCGGCGCAGCCGCTCGACCTTCGCCTCGTCGACGTCCGCGCAGACCACGCGGTGGCCGAGCGAGGCGAGGCAGGCGCCCGTCGTGAGACCGACGTAGCCGGAACCGATCACAGCGATGCGCCGGGCGAACATGCCGGGCACGCTGCCCTGGCCGGATGACCGCCGGCTGGCCCGGCGGGGGCGCGGGGATGAAAGCTGACCTACAGGTCGGCGGCCAGCGGGACCCGCTTCACGGCGGGGGAGGTCATCCACTCCCGCAGGACCTGGGTGGCGTGGACGTCGTCGGCGTTGTAGGCGAGCAGCCGCTCCCGCTGCTGCGTGTCGGGAGGCGCGCCATCCATCCCGACGGCGTGCCGGTACCAGCGCATCGAGTTCTCCCCGCCCGCCTCCGGGTCGCGCCATGTGAAGCCTGCCGCCGGGGCGATGCGCTTGAGACCCTTGCCCTGCGCGCACAGGAACCAGTCGCTGACCACGGCGAACAGGTCGATCCAACCGGGGTGGCCGATGAACTCCTCCACCTCGGCGAGCGGCGGGATACCCGGCATCCCGGCGAACCGGGTGGCCGAAGCCAGCAGCCAGCGGTTCTCCGCCTGCTCGTTGTAGCAGTAGGCGGCGAAGCTGCGGCCGGTGGCGGCGGCCCGCGCCCGCACCGCCGACAGCCACGTCCAGAACTCGGCGAACGACCGCGCCTCGTCCTGGGTGGGCACCGGGTCCCACGTGGCGAAGGCGCGGTAGCCGTCGGGCTCGTCGCCGGGCAGCCGCCCGCTCGGGTGGCGCAGCAGGGCGCCCCAGAGGTAGGCGCCCGCCTCGCCGAAGCTCTCCATGTCGACGTCGACCTCGATGTCGGCCCGCGGCACCTCGACCTCGGCCACCCGCCGCACCACCGCGAGCCCGCGCATGCGCGCGCGTGCGAGCGCGACGAGGTCGGCGAACGGCAACCCCGGCACCTCCACCGGGGGCTCCGCGACGGGGTCGAGCGCCGCGAGCTCCGCGACGGTGGCCACCCCGACCTCGCGCAGCATCCCGGCGAGCTCCCCGCGGACCACGAGGCTGACGTCCTCGGCCCGCTCCAGCTCGGCCTCGCAGGTGGGCCACCACGGGCAGCGCCTGCACTCCGTGACGCGCGACGGCTCCGCGAGCGCGGGCGCACCGGTGGCGGCCGCCGTGGCGACGGCCACGCGGTCGGCGAACCGGGCGTCGTACTCGGCGAGGGTGGAACGGGCGCCCGGCCAGTGGCCCGCGCGCAGGTCGTGCCACACCACGACGTCGGCGTCGAGCCCGATGACCCCGCCGTGGTCGCCGTGCCTCAGCCGGGAGTCGGCCGCCCAGCCCGCGGCGTGCAGCATGCGGTTGAGGTGGGCGAGCCGCAGCAGGTCACGGGGCTGGGAGCGCACCTTGCGCTCCTGGTCGACGGCGGCCCGCTGGGGCCACGGGGCCTCCAGCGGCGCCGTGAGCGCGCCGGTGCCCGGATCGGTGATGCGGTGGCGCACGACGATGACCGGGACGTAGCCGCCCCCCGGCACCCGGACGAGCAGCTCCGCGTGCCCCCTGCGCCCCGCCGCGCGATCGGTGGGCAGCGCGGCCCTCCAGATGAGCCGGGCGCCCGATGCGACGGCCCTGGCCGTGGCCGCGACCCGCTCGGCAGCGGGGAGCGCCGCCGGCACCTCGCACCACTCACCGGCGAGCGCCGCGGCCAGCCGGGCCCCGAGCTCCTCGCGGTGGGTGGCGGCGTCGGCCCTGCGCTGCTCCAGCGCCGGATCCGGCATCGCCCGAGGCGCCGACGCAGCATCCGGGTCGTGGTCGAGGTGGACGCGTCGACGGCAGCGCGTGGTGGCGGCGGCGTCGAGCACCGGCCCGCCGGCGGGCTCCACCGCGGTGAACAGGTTCTCGATCGCCGTCACATCCGAAAGGGTAATGACAGGTGCCGACAGTCCGGCGCGGATCGCCCGTCACCAGATCGGTGCGCGCCGCAGTTCCACCTGCGGAGTGGCCCGGCACTAGGCTCGGAGATCACCAGGAGCGGGCACCAGGAGGGCGAGCGGATGGGGCTGCTGCGAGGCCGGTCGGCGCCCGAGGCGGGCGAGGCCATCGAGAGCGCGGTCCGTCGGGCCCGCAAACCGCTCACGGCGGCGCGGGCGAAACGCATGATCGGCGTGAGCAAGGCCGTCGCCCCGCTCCTCGCGCCGTACGCGCTCGCCGCCGCCGCCGTCGCACGCACCCGCTGGGACGCCTACCGGGCCGCACGGCTCGGCGTGGAACCCGGCCAGCTCGGCGCGTACGCCGGGCGCGGCGGCGCGCTGCACGCCCGGCTCTCGCGGATGGCGGAGGCGCTCGACCGGCTCGACTCCGGCGCCGAGGCGCACGGCACGGGCGCGGCTCGCCGGTTCGCCGTCGACACCCGCCCGCGGCTGGCCGACCTGGCCGTGGCCGTGCGCGCCGCCGAGCAGATGCCGACCCCGCGCCGCCGCACGGCCTACCGCGCCATCGGCGCCGAGCTGGACCGGCTCGAGATCGCCCTGCTCCACCACCTCGGGGTCCAGGGATAGCCCTTCCTCTCCGCTGAACGGGTGCGCTGGCTGCACCACCCGCGCTGCGGCTACCGTCGTGCCCCGTGAGGCGCGGTCCGGGCGGTGGTGTGCTCCGGGGTGCCGTCCTGGCCGGGTTGAGCGCGTTGCTCGCGGCCGCCGGGCACGCAGCGGCCGGGGGCACGCTCCCCGACCTGGCGGTGCTCGTACCGGTGCTGCCCCTGCTCGCCTGGACCTTCACCGGCGCCGCGAGCCGCTGCCAGGGGCTGGTGGGCACGCTCGCGGTGCTCGCGGTGGGGCAGTTCGTCCTGCACAACGCGATCGAGCTGCTGCACCCGTCCCACGCGGGCCCGTCGATGCTCACCGTGCACGCCGCGGCCACGGTGGTCACGGCGCTCGCCGTGCGCCACGCCGACCGCGGTGCCGCCGCGCTGACGGCGGCGCTCGGGCGGGTCCTGCCGCGCAGGCTCGTGCCGCCCCCGGCCGACCGGCCGCTCCGGACGCTCGCGGTGCCGGGGCCCGCGCTCCCCGGGCGGCTCGCCCGTGCGTTCGCCGTCGCCCACGCCCGGCGTGGCCCTCCGGTGGCGTGCTGACTCCCGAGTCCGCACGTCCTCGACGACCAACCGGAGACCGTCCATGCCCTCGTCCACCCACCGGGGCGCGCTGCGCGTCGGCACCGTCACCCTGCTCGCCGGGCTCGCGTTGCTGCTCGGCGCGGCACCGGCGCTCGCGCACACCCGCCTCCAGAGCAGCGACCCGACCGACGGCGCAAGCCTCGACGCCGCCCCGAGGCACGTATCGCTGACCTTCAACGAGGAGATGTCGCCCGAGTTCAGCACGATCACGGTCGTCGGGCCGGACGGCGCCCGCTACGAGACCGGTCAGGTCGGCGCAGAGGGCGGCACGGTCAGCACGGCCGTGCTCCCGCTCGGCCCCGCGGGCCAGTACAAGATCGGCTACCGGGTGGTGTCGGCGGACGGTCACCCGGTCGCGGGCGAGGTCTCGTTCACGCTCACCACCGCGGGGCAGGCGGCCACCGCGCCCGCCCCCGCGACGTCAGCACCCGCCGCAGCCCCGGCCGCGGCACCGGCGGCCGCCGCACCGGCCGACAGCGAAGGCGGCTCCCCGGTGTGGCCGTGGATCGTCGGGGCCGTCGTCCTCGTCGGCGGCGGGGTCGTCGCGGCGCTGCGGCTGGGCCGCGGATGACAGCACCGACCGCGGGCCCGCGCTCCCTCGACCGGCTGCGTCCGGTCGGGTGGGCCGGACTCGCGGTCGGCGCCGCGCTGGTGGCGAGCGTGCTCACCGGCGCGCTCGCGAACACGACGCTCCCGGTGCTGGTCGGGACGTCGGTCACCCGGTCCGGGATGAACGTCGCCGGCGTCGCGTGCGTCGGGTTCACGCTGCTCGCCCTGCTGCTCCCACCGGCCCGCCACGTGCCCGGTTCCGCGCTGCGCACCCTGGAGCGGGTGCGGGCCACCGCGGACCGCGCGCTGGTCGCCGTGGCGGGGACGTGGCTGGTGCTCGTCCTGGTCGGCATCATGTTCCGCACGGCCGACGCGTTCGGCAGGCCGCTCGGGCAGCTGGCGGCGGGCGAGATCGGCAGCTTCATCACGGAGCTGGCCGGTGGGCGCGGGCTGGCGCTCACAGCGGTCTGCACCGCGGCGCTCCTCGTGTGCGCGGCGCTGCGGCTGCGTGACCGCGCGCTCGTGCAGGCCCGCGTTCCGCTGGTGGCCGCGCTGCTCGGACTCGTCACGCCCGCGGTCACCGGGCACGCGGGCACCCACCCCGACCACCAGCTCGCGATCATGTCGATCGGCGTGCACGTGGTCGGGGCAGCGCTCTGGGTGGGCGGACTCGCGGTCGTGCTCGCGCTCGTGGCACGCCACCGCGCCCTGCTCGACCCGGTGCTGCCGCGGTTCTCGCGGCTCGCCGGCTGGTGCATCGCCGCCGTCACCATCACCGGGCTGCTCACCGCGGTGATCCGGCTCGGGACGTGGGACGCGATCCTCGGCACGCGTTACGGCGTCCTGGTGCTGACGAAGATCGCATGCCTCGTGCTGCTCGGGCTACTCGGCGGGCTCGCCCGGCGCAGGCTCGCCGCCGGGCGTACCCCGGTGCTGAGGTGGGCCGGTTACGAGGTGGCGCTCATGGCCGCCACGATCGGCATCGCGGCCGCGCTCTCCCAGTCGGCCTAGCCCCGGTCCGCCTAGCCCCGGTACGCCTCGAGCAGGCGCAGCCACACCTCGCTCATCGTCGGGAACGCCGGCACGGCGTGCCAGAGGCGGTCGAGCGGCACCTCGCCGACGATCGCGATCGTGGCGGCGTGGATCATCTCAGCCACGTCCTGACCGACGAATGTCACGCCGACGAGAACCCCGCGCGTGGTGTCGACCACCATTCGCGCGGCACCGTCGTACCCGTCGGCCTGCAGTGACGACCCGGCGACCGCGATCGGGATGTCGACGACGCGGACGTCGATGCCCGCGGCACGCGCCTGCGCCTCGGTGCGGCCGGCCGCCGCCACCTCGGGGTCGGTGAACACCACCTGCGGGACCGCGCTGTGGTCGGCGGTCGCGACGTGCGCGCCCCACGGCCGGGTGTCGAGCTCCTCGCCGATCGCGCGGGCCGCGATCGCCGCCCCGACGATCCGCCCGGCGTACTTGCCCTGGTGGGTGAGCAGCGCGCGGCCGGTGACGTCGCCCGCGGCGTACAGCCACTCCCCGGTCACGCCCTCGACCAGGCCGGTGTCGTCCACGGTGAGCGGCTTGCCGGGCTCGAGGCCCACCGCGTCCACCCCGATCGAGGAGGTGTTGGGCCGTCGCCCGGTGGCCACGAGCAGCTCGTCGACGACGACGGGGCCGTCGCTCGTGCGGAGCTCGATCTGGTCGCCTGCCGGGGCGACCGAGTCGAGCCGGTGCTCCAGCCGGACGTCGACGCCCTCCTCCCGGAGCGCCGCGGCCACCCGCTCGCCGGCGAACGGCTCCATCGCGGGCAGCAGCCGCGGCCCGCGCTGCAGGAGCACGACCTCCGAGCCGAGCCTGCGGAACGCCTGCGCCATCTCGCAGCCGACCACGCCACCGCCCAGCACGGCGAGCCGGGCCGGGACCTCCTTGGCCGAGGTGGCGGCGCGCGAGCCCCACGTCCGCACGGTGTCGAGACCCGGAACGGGCGGAGTTGCGGGCACGCTGCCCGTGCACACGACGACGGCGCGCCGGGCGACCACCGTCTCGCGGCCGGCCGGCCCGTCGACCTCGACCGCGCGTTCGCCGACGAGCCGGCCCAGCCCGCGCAGCACCCGGATGCCGGCGCCGGTGGCCCACTGCACCTGGCTGTCGTCGTCCCAGTCGTGGGTGAACGAGTCGCGGCGCGCCAGCACGGCCGCCGGGTCGAACTCGGCCGTCGTGCCCGGCAGCCTGCGCAGCGCTGCCACCGCGTGCCCGGTGCGCAACAGCGCCTTCGACGGGATGCACGCCCAGAACGAGCACTCGCCGCCGAGCAGCTCCGACTCGACGATCAGCGCCGAGAGCCCGGCGCGGACGGCGTAGTCGGCTGCGTTCTCGCCCACCGGCCCTCCGCCGAGGACGATGACGTCGACCTCGGTCATCAGGACACCCCTGCCACGGCCTCGAGCACGTCGCTCTCCCCTTCGCGCAGTTCCAGGATCTTGCCGGCGCTGCCCCACGAGTCCAGCAGCGCGACGAGCACAGCTGCCGTGTCGTCGCGGGTGACACTGCCGAGCGGCACCGGCGGAGGGGCGAGCAGCACCTTCCCGACACCCGGGTCGTCGGTCAGCGAACCCGGACGCAGGATCGTCCAGTCGAGGTGGTCGGCGGCCTGGATCGCCTCCTCGGCGGCCTTCTTCGCCGCGATGTAGGCCGCCCAGACCTCACCCCGTTCCGGCGCAGGCGGCTCGTCGACGCCCGGCGAGGACACCAGCAGGTAGCGCCGGACGCCCGCGATCCGAGCCGCGTCGGCGAGCAGCACGGCGGCCGCCCGGTCGACGGTGTCCTTGCGGGCCACCCCGCTACCCGGTCCGGCACCCGCCGCGAACACGACGGCGTCGGCACCCTCCAGCACGGCCGCCAGCTCGTCGGCGGCCGCCGTCTCCATGTCGAGCACCACCGGCGTTGCGCCCACCCGTTCGAGGTCGGGGACGTGGTCCGGGTTGCGCACCAACCCGGTGACGACGTCCGCTCGGCCGGCCAGCAGCGCGGCCAGCCGCAAGCCGATCTTCCCGTGTCCTCCTGCGATCACCACGTGCACGAGCCGGACGGTAGTCCCGTCAGCGGTTCGGCCGCAGCGTCCACACGACGGTCATGCGGGTGGTGTCCCGGCCGTCGCCGTCGGTGATCGTGACGTCGATGCCGAACTCCGGCCGCGCACCGGCCTCCAGCTCGGCGACGACCTCCTCGGCCGGCCTGCCCAGCTCGGCGACCGCCGTGAGCGGTCCCCGGGCGATGCGCTGGTAGGCGATCTCGGACCGGACGGGCAGCGGCGTGGCCCGCTCCATCGTCGAACCGAACGCGGCCAGCGTGACGGCGCCGGTGGCGGTCTCGCCGACGCCGAAGATCATCGCGGCGTGCGGGCCGCCCACGTGGTTGCGCAGCGCGGGGTCGTCGGGCAGGCGCAGGACCGCCCGCTGGGGCGTGACCTCCACGAACTCGATCCCGACCGCCGCGACCCACGGCACGGTCTGCTGCATCGCGGCGCCGACCCAACTCAGCTCTGTCGTCACAACCGCCGATGCTACTGGCCAGTAACCAGGTGTGGGTGGATCGCGGGCCGACTCCTGTCAGACCGGGCCGCGCCCGTACGTCAGCCGCCGCAGCAGCAACTCGGCAGGCCCGCGACGGGAACGGCGTTGCATGGCGTACGCCGCCACCACCGACACCAGCCACACGGCGATCGCGGACCCGGCGGCGGCGAACGTCGGACTGGTCGCCGAGCCGGCCAGGTCGAGCGCGAACGGCCAGGCGAGTACCGCCCACGCCACCGACTGGAACAGGTAGCCCGAGAGCGAACGCTGCCCGAGCGCGGTGAGCGCACCCACGACGACGTTCTCGCGCGGTGCCGCCATCGCCTTGCCGAGCGCGTGCGACAGCAGGCCGAACACGGCGACGTAACCGACGCCGCCGAACGTTCCCGACACCTCGTACAGCAGCTTCACCCACGGCGCAGCCGCGCTGCCGACCTCGTAGACGCCTGCGCTGAACAACCCCATCGGCAGGCCGCCCGCGACCGCGAGACCGATGCCACCGACGGCGGCGACGCGCAGCAGCCGCAGGTGGCGCGCCGGCTCCTCGAGGATCCGCTTGCGGGCCGCCCATGCGCCGATCCACACGACGAAGACGAGCCCGGTGATGGTGAGCGTGTGCACCGGCCACTCGTGGAGCCGGGTGAGCAGCGATGCGAGGTAGTCGGGCCGGCTGAACGCGCCGTCCGGGCTGGTCGGGACCTGTGCCGCCGGCCCGCCGGATCCGCTCGTCAACGCGATCACCACGGGGAGCACGACCACGTACACGCCGACGAGCGCGAGGTACCAGGGCGCGAGCCGGTGCACCCGGTCGCTCCGGCGCAGCAGGAGCAGGGTGAACGCGATGCCGATGATGCCGTACCCGCCGAGGAAGTCGCCTGCGAAGAGGAGCACACCGTGCACGGCGCCGAAGGCGAGCAGCCAGGCGTTCCTCCTGAGCAGCACCGAGCAGGCGGCACGCGGATCCCCTGCGGCAGCGTCCTGCCTGCGGGCCAGCTGCACCAGGCCGTAGCCGAACATGATCGCGAACATCGGGTACGCCCGCGCGTGCACGAAGGCGAACATGAACACGTTGTAGGCGCGCTCCGCGCCGTGGGGCGTGGTGTCGACGCCGGGCGCGGATGCGAAGAACGCGCCGGCCGCGTTGGCCAGCGCGATGAACAGCAACATGGCCCCGCGAGCCAGGTCGGGCGCGAGCGCGCGCTCGGCGCCCCGCACCGGGCCTCTTGCGGCGTGCGACGAGTGGGCTCGGGAGGCGACGGACACGGCGCTCCTCGGTCGACAGGATTAGCTGATGCCATAAACTATATGAGATAAACGAAGGCGGGTTCAAGTGGTCGGGAAGACTGGGCCGATGGCTGCAGCTGAGGTGCCCCCGGCACTGGGCCGGCTCTGGCGGGTGCGCTCCGGATCAAGGCTCGGACGACCGGCTGAGCTCGACGTCGACCGGGTCGTCCGCGCAGCCGTCGAGCTCGCCGACCGCGAAGGGCTGGCCGCCGTCACGCTGTCGCGGGTGGCGAAGGAGCTCGACTGCACCACGATGGCGCTGTACCGGCACGTCGGCTCGAAGGAGGAGCTCTACCTGCTGATGAGCGACTCCGCCGCAGGTGCGCCGCCCGCCCTCGATGCGGCCGGCTGGCGCGACGGCCTGCGGCAGTGGGCACTCGCCGACCGGGCGGTGCACGGCAGGCATGCGTGGCTGGCCCGGCTGCCGGTCTCCGGCCCGCCGAGCGGGCCGAACGCGATCGCATGGCTGGATGCCGGGCTGCGGGTGCTGCGGGACACCGGGCTCGACTGGGGCGCGAAGGTCGGGGTGCTCACCGTGCTCAGCGCGTACGTCCGCAGCTCCGCGCAGATGTCCCAGGAGTTCGCCGCCGGTCGCAGCGGAACCGGTCGCGACCAGACCGAGGTGGAGCGGGACTACGGCCGGGCCCTGGCCCGGCTGGTGGACGAGGAGCGCTTCCCCGAGGCGTCGCGGCTGTTCGCCTCGGACCTGTTCGAGACCGTGCCGGAGCCGGTGGCCGCCACCTCACCGGTGGTCGACCCCGACTTCGACTTCGGCCTCGAGCTCATCCTGGCCGGCGTCGCCGCTGCGGTCGCTGCGAGCCGCTAGGTGAGCTGCTCCTCGGCGACTGTCAGCCCCAGACGTCCTCCGCGACCTGCACGATCAGCCGCAGCTTCGCCACCTGCTCCTCGAGGGTGAGGGCGTTGCCCTCGACCGTGGAGGAGAAGCCGCACTGGGGGGAGAGGCACAGCTGGTCGAGCGGCACGTACTTGGAGGCCTCGTCGATGCGGCGCTTGAGGTCGTCGGGGTCCTCCAGCTTCCCGCTCTTCGTGGTGACGAGCCCGAGCACCACCTGCTTCCCCGGCGGCACGAACCGCAGCGGCGCGAACCCGCCGGAGCGCTCGTCGTCGAACTCGCAGAAGAACCCGTCGACGTCCAGCTCGCCGAACAGCGCCTCGGCGACGAAGTCGTAACCGCCTTCGGCCGCCCACGACGAGCGGTAGTTGCCCCGGCACATGTGGGTGGTGATCCGCATGCCGTCCGGGCGGCCCGCGACCGCGTCGTTGATCTGCTTGATGTAGCGCAGGTGGGCGTGCTCCGCGTCCTCTCCCCTCGCCGCGATCTGCGCGCGCTGGGCCGGGTCGTTGAGGTAGGCGAGGCTGGTGTCGTCGAGCTGCAGGTAGCGGCACCCGAGGTCGGCCACGGCGCGCACCTGCGCCGCGTACGCGGCGGACAGGTCCGACCAGAACTCCTCGACGTCCGGGTACACCGTGCGGTCGATCATCGCCGTCCCGCCGCGGTAGTGGACCATGCTCGGCGAGGGGATCGTGAGCTTCGGCGTGGCGGTGCTGGTGAGCGAGGCCAGGAACCGGAACGCGTCGGCGAAGATCGGCTGGTCCAGCCGGACCTTCTCGCGGACGGCGAGCCCCGCGGTGACGAAAGCGTTCTCGCCCTCCGCGTTGTGCATGCTGACGCGGATCTTCTCGTCGGTCTTCGTGATGCCGCCGAGCTGGTAGATGAAGTCCATGTGCCACGAGGTGCGTCGGAACTCGCCGTCGGTGGCCGACTGCAGTCCGATCTCTTCCTGCATCGCCACCGCGTCCCGGATGGCGGCGTCCTCCTCGGCGCGCAGGCCGTCGGCGTCGAGGGTGCCTGCCGCGAACCGTTCCCTCGCGGCGAGGAGCGCGGGCGGGCGCAGGAGGCTGCCGACGTGGTCTGCGCGGAATGGCGGTTCGGTGCGTCGCTGCATCCCCGGAACGTAGCGCCGTGCGGTACCCGGCGCCCAGGTGCAGGCTGGTTGCGTGGATCACGGCGTCTTCACCTTCCTGACCGACTACGGAACCGATGGGCTCGCACTCGCCCGGGCCGTCGAGGAGCGCGGCTTCGACGGGCTGTACCTCACCGAGCACACGCACATCCCCGCGAGCCGGGAGTCGGCGTGGTCGGGCGGCTCCGAGCTGCCGCGCAGGTACTCGCACACGTACGACCCGTTCGTCGCGCTGGCCGCGATGGCGGCCGTGACCGAGCGGATCACGCTCGGGACGGCCGTCTCCCTCGTCCTCCAGCACCACCCGATCGGGCTGGCCAAGACGGTCGCGAGCCTCGACCGGATCGCGGGCGGCCGGTTCGAGCTCGGCGTCGGCCCTGGCTGGAACCGGGAGGAGATGGCCAACCACGGCGTCGACCCGCGCACGCGGACCCGCCGGATGCTGGAGCACATCGCGGCCATGCGGGAGATCTGGACCGCCGACGAGGCGGAGTTCCACGGCGAGTTCGTCGACTTCGACCCGATCTGGTCGTGGCCGAAGCCGGTGCGCACGCCGCCGGTCCTGATCGGCGGGGAGGGGTCGAGCGTCCTGGACCGGGTGCTCTCGCACGGCGACGGCTGGATGCCGCGCGGCGCTCCCGGTGATGACGTGGACGCGCTCGCCGGCCGGATCGCCGAGCTGCGCCGCCGCGCCGCCGAGGCGGGACGCGGCCACCTCACCGTCACCGTGTTCGGTGCCGTGCCGGATCGGGCGGTGCTCGAGGAGTACGCGGCCGCGGGTGTGGACCGGGTGCTCTACTCGGTGCCCGACGCGGGCGAGGACGAGGTCCTGCGCACGCTCGACGAGCTGGCCGCCCTCCGCGGCTGACCCCGCGGCGGCCGGGTACAACAGGCGACGACGTGACGACCGATCGGACGGGATCTGAGATGAACGACGACGAGCTGCACCGCCGGATCGACGAGCTGGTGGCCGAGGAGCACCGCCTGGAGCGGGCCCACGTCGGCCAGGCGCTCTCGGAGGCCGAGCAGCAGCGGATGAACGACCTGGGGGTCCAGCTGGACCGCTACTGGGACCTGCTGCGCCAGCGGGACGCCCGCCGCCGCGCCGGCCTCGACCCGGACGCCGCGCAGGAGCGGTCGGCCGATGTGGTGGAGGGCTACCGGCAGTAGGCCGTGCAGGTCACACCGGTCACCCCGGCCCGCCTCGTCGACGAGGTCGTGGAGCTGGTCGATGCCCGTCCGGGACGGGTGCGCCTCGCGCTCGACGGCCCGCCGCCCACGCACCCGCTCGCGCTCGCCGAGCGGGTGGCCGACGCGCTGCGCGCGCGTGGCCGGCTGCCCGTCGTCGTGAACGCCGACGACTTCCTGCGGCCGGCGTCGGTGCGGCTGGAGTTCGGCCGCGAGGATCCCGACGAGTTCCTCGACGGCTGGCTGGACGCGGGTGGCCTGCGCCGGGAGGTGCTGGACCCGGCTGGACCGGCCGGCTCGGGCCGGGTGCTCCCCCGCCTGTGGGACGCGGTGGCCGACCGCGCCCACCGGGACCGGTACGTCGAGCTCCCCGGCGACGGCGTGGTGCTGCTGGCGGGCGCGCTGCTGCTGGGCCGCGGCCTCCCCCTTGACGTGGCGGTGCACCTGCGGATGACACCCGCGGCGCTGACCCGCACCCTGCCGGAGGAGGACCACTGGACCCTCCCGGCGTACGCCCGCTACGCGGAGGAGCGAGCTCCGGAGTCGGAGGCGGACCTGGTGGTCCTCTCCGACCACCCCACCCGCCCCGCCCTCCGCCACTGACCCCCGACGTCGTCGTGCACGCCACGGCTCCCCACGCAAGCGCGCATAGGTGGCCCTGAGCCGAGACGAGCCCCAGGAGCGACGGACACCAGGCCCACGACCGGGTGGCACCCATCCGGCTGTCGTCCGGTTCCCCCGACCGCTCCCCGGCTACCCACTGTCGTGGACTGGACCCCGACAACAACCCATGATCGGATGAGCGCCACAAGGCGTGGCCCAGGTCCACGAGGCACGAAGGCACGAACGCAGGTCCGACGAGGAACGCTAGGCCGACCACCGATGCAGGGCCGACAATGAAGGCCAGGCGGCAACGAAAGCCAGCGGCAACGAAGGGTGACCCGATGAGATGGGGGTCCGGGGGCGAAGCCCCCGGCTGGGGGTCTGGGGGGCTAGGCCCCCCAGAGGAGAACCGATGTCCACCGAAAGGTGAGCGAGTTCCGCGAACATGCTCAGCTGGTGGGCGAGGAGGGAGTTGAACCCTCACGTCCTTACGGACACACGGACCTGAACCGTGCGCGTCTGCCATTCCGCCACTCGCCCTGGCAGAGGTGAAGTTAGCACGGGGGTGGGAGGGGGTTTTGGGCGGCCCCTGGGTCGGGGGGCGGCAGGTGGCGGACTAGCACAGATACGATCGGCACTGCCAGCAACACGCCGATGCGAACGGAGGAAGATCGGTTGGGCCGCGTCGACAGGTTCGAGCGCCGTCTCCAGGGACTGGTGGGCGACGCCTTCGCGCGGGTCTTCGGTGGCAGCGTCGTTCCCCAGGAAGTTGTGCAGGCGCTGCTCAGGGAAGCCGAGGGCAGGATCGAGGAGCTCGCGGGGGGTCGCTTGTTGGCGCCCAACCGGTTCACGGTGCTGCTCAGCCCCACTGATCTCGATCGCATGGGCGGTGACCGAGCGGAGATCGTGAACTCGCTGTCCGGCTCTGTCACCGAACAACTCGCCGACCAGGGATGGGACACCTACGGCGAGGTCGTAGTCTTCCTGGAGCGCTCCGATGCGCTGCACACGGGACAGTTCCGCACCCGCTCGACCGTGGACCCCGACGCTTCCCGCCGGGACGCCATCCGAGCACGCGACGCAGGAGAAGCACCCATGAGCCAGCAACCGGGCCACCCCGAGGAGAACGGGCAGTACGGATACGACCGTGGTGCCCCCGGCGGATACGGGCAGCAGCAGACGTACGCCCCGCCCGCCTACGACCAGCGCCAAGGGGGGTACGACCAGGCCGAACCGGGCCAGCCGGGCTACGGCCAGCAGGGCGGGTACCCGCAGCAGGGCGGCGCCGGCTACGCCGGCCCGCAGCAGGGCGGCGGGTACGACCAGGGTTACGGCGGCCAGCAGCAGGGCGGCTACGGCGGCCCGCAGCAGGGCGGCGCCGGGTACGGCGGCCAGCAGCCCGGCGGCGGGTACGACCAGGGCCAGGGCTACGGCCAGCAGGGCGGCGGCGGGTACGGCGGTCCGCAGCAGGGCGGCGGCGGCTACGACCAGGGTTACGGCGGCCAGCCGCCTGGCTACGGGCAGCCGGGTTACGGCGGCCAGCAGCCGGGTTACCCCCCTGCTCCCGGCGGCTACGACCAGGGTTACGGCGGCCAGCAGGGCGGCTACCCCCAGCAGCAGCAGTACGAGCAGGGGTACGACGGCGGGTACGACCAGGGTTACGGCGGCCAGCAGGGCGGCTACGGCGGCTACCAGCAGCAGCTGTCTGCCTCGTTGTCGCTCGACGACGGTTCGGGCCGCACGTACGACCTCACCCAGGGCAGCCACGTGATCGGGCGGGGGCAGGATTCGTCCTTCCGTCTCCCCGACACCGGCGTGTCGCGCCGCCACCTCGAGATCAACTGGGATGGTCACAGCGCGACGCTGACGGACCTCGGTTCCACCAACGGCACCACCGTCAACGGCAACCCGGTGCAGACCTGGCAGCTCAACGACGGTGACGTCATCCGGGTCGGGCACTCGAGCCTGGTCTTCCGCACGCAGTAGGCGGTGGGGGGACATCGCACGTAAGACGCAGAGAACGGAGTTCGCCGCGAGTGCCGGAGTTGGTGCTGCAGCTGACCAGGGCGGGCTTCCTCGCCCTCCTCTGGCTGTTCGTGCTGGTCGCGCTCCGGGTGGTGCGCTCTGATCTCTACGCCGCGTCCGGTCTGCGCGCGCTGGTCCCGGGTGGGAGGGCCACGGCTCGCAGGGGTCGGGGCCGCACGCCCCGTCAGCTCCTGGTGACGCAGGGGGCGCTGGCGGGCACGCGTATCACGTTGGATTCCCGGCCGATCCTGATCGGCCGGGCCGACGACTCCACGCTGGTGCTCGACGACGACTACGCGTCCACTCGCCACGCGCGGATCTCGATGCAGGGTGACGAGTGGTACGTCGAGGATCTCGGGTCGACAAACGGCACGTACCTCGACCGGGCTAAGGTCACCGGGCCGACCCGGGTCCCCCCGGGCGTCCCTGTCCGCATCGGCAAGACGGTGATCGAGCTTCGATCATGAGCCGGCGCATGCTCCACCGCCGTGCCCCGGCGCTCGTCGCCCGGGCCGGTTGCGCCGGCGGATCTGCCCCTGAACGTAGTGTCGGAGCGCTGAGATGACGCTGGTCCTGCGTTACTCCGCCCGCAGCGACCGCGGGCTCGTCCGGCAGAACAACCAGGATGCCGTGTACGCCGGTCCCCGGCTGCTGGCGCTCGCGGACGGGATGGGTGGTCACGCCGCGGGTGAGGTGGCTTCGTCGCTGGTGATCGCGGCGCTGGCCCCGCTCGACGAGGACGATCCGGGCGACGACCTGCTGGCCGAGCTGCGCGATGCCACCGTGGAGGGCAATGCCGCGATCACGCGGCACGTCGCCGAGGCGCCCGACCTCGAGGGCATGGGCACCACGCTCACCGCGATCCTGTTCGCCGGCAACCGGCTGGGGCTGGTGCACATCGGCGACTCACGCGCCTACCAGCTCCGGGACGGCTACCTCACGCAGATCACGAAGGACGACACGTTCGTCCAGTCGCTGATCGACGAGGGCCGGATCACGGAGGAGGAGGCGCACACCCATCCGCAGCGGTCGCTCCTGCTGCGGGCGATCACGGGGCAGGACGTCGACCCGTCGCTCACGATCCGCGAGGCACGGGCCGGTGACCGGTTCCTGCTCTGCTCCGACGGGCTGTCGGGCGTGGTGAGCGACGAGACCCTCGCGGAGACCCTGCAGGCCTACCGCGATCCGCGCGAGTGCGCGGACCGGATGATCGAGCTGGCCCTGCGGGGCGGCGGCCCGGACAACATCACCTGCATCGTGGCCGATGTCGTGGACATCGACTTCGGCGAGGACGCGCCGATCGTGGGCGGTTCGGCCGGAGACGGTTCCGACGACGGCCCGCCGCCGGACTCGGCGGCCGCACGCGCGTCGGCCACCACCCTCACCCGCACGGCGCCCCAGCGGGTCGTGCCGTTGCAGGAAGCACCGGTCGCGCGGCGCCGGAGGCCGCTGCGGGTCGTGCTCGCCGTGGTCGCCGTGGTCGCCGTGCTGGTCGCAGGCGGGTTCCTCGCCCGGACGTGGGTCCAGCAGCAGTACTACGTCGGCGCCGACGCCGAGCAGGTGGTGATCTTCCAGGGGGTGCGCGGCGACGTGCTGGGCCTCCCGCTGTCCTCGGTCGCGGAGCGCACGGACATCGCGCTGGACGACCTGCCCCAGACCGAGCGCAGCCAGGTGCGCGACGGCATCGTCGTCATGGACAACGGGCTCAGCGGCGCCCACGAGCTGGTCGAGCGGCTGCGCCACCGGATGCTCGAGCCCTGCCCGCCGCCGGCGGCACCCCCGACGCAGTCGCTCGAACCGACGCAACCTCCGGTGCAGCCGGGCGTCGACCCGAACGTGCAGCCGCAACCGCAGCCCCCGGTCGACACGACCCCGCTGCCGACGCCTGAGCCGGTGCCTGGGACCACCTGCCGGTCGGTGAGCTAGATGAGTATCCCCGAGCCTCGCACGGGATCGCCGCCGCCGACCCCGGCGCCGCTGCCCACCGGGCGCGGCATCGAGCTGGTGCTGCTGGCTTTCGCCGCCGTGCTGGTCACGGGCGCACTGGCGTTGGTGGAGGCCAACCAGGAGCAGGAGCTCACGCAGTCGCTCCTGTGGGTGGGGCTGGCCTACCTCGCACTCTTCTCGATCGCGCACCTCGCCGTGCGGCGGTTCGCGCCGTTCTCGGACCCGCTGGTCCTGCCCTGCGTCGCCTTGCTGAACGGGCTTGGGCTGGTGATGATCCACCGGCTCGACCTGGCGCGGGTGGAGCGGGCCGCCGCGGGCGGGAACGAGCCGATCGAGCTGGTCTCCCGGCAGATCGCGTGGACGGCGATCGGGGTCGCGCTGTTCGTCGCGGTGATGTGGGTGATCCGCGACCACCGAACGATCGCCCGCTACGCCTACACCGCCGGTTTCGGCGGCCTGGTGCTGCTCGCGCTGCCCGGCCTGCTGCCCTCGTCGATCTCCGAGATCAACGGGGCCAAGCTGTGGATCCGGATCGGCGGTGTGGGGATCCAGCCCGGCGAGTTCGCCAAGATCCTCCTGATCGTGTTCTTCGCGGCGTTCCTGGTGCAGAAGCGGGACCTGTTCAGCACCGCGGGCCGCCGGTTCCTGGGAATGGAGCTGCCGCGGGCCCGCGACCTCGCCCCGCTCGTCGTGGCGTGGGGCCTCTCGGTCGGCGTCCTGGTGCTGGAGCGGGACCTCGGCACGTCGCTGCTGTTCTTCGGCATCGTGCTGGTGCTGCTCTACGTGGCGACCGAGCGGGTCTCGTGGCTGCTCATCGGCCTCACGTTCTTCCTCGGCGGCTGCCTCATCGCCTACCAGCTGTTCGGCCACGTCCGGGTGCGCGTGCAGGGCTGGCTCGACCCGTTCGCCGACTTCGAGAACACGGGCTTCCAGATCGCGCAGGCGCTGTTCGGGCTCGGCACCGGCGGGGTCGGCGGCACCGGCCTCGGCGCCGGACGGCCGGACCTCGTGCCGTACGCCGAGAGCGATTTCATGCTCTCCTCGCTCGGCGAGGAGCTGGGCCTGATCGGCCTCGCCGCGATCCTCCTCGTCTACCTGGTGCTGATCACGCGCGGCCTGCGGAGCGCGCTCGCCGTGCGCGACAGCTTCGGCAAGCTGCTCGCAACCGGCCTGGCGTTCACGCTGGCACTGCAGATGTTCATCGTCATCGGCGGGGTGTCGAAGCTCATCCCGCTCACCGGTCTCACGCTGCCGTTCCTGTCCTACGGCGGGTCGTCCCTCGTGGCGAACTACGCGCTGGTGGCAATGCTGCTGCGCATCTCGAACGCCGCCCGCGCCCCGCTGCCCCGACGCCAGGCCGCCCCGCTGCCGCCCATCGCCGAGGCGGGCACCGAGCTGGTGGAGCGGCCGTCGTGAACACGCCGGTTCGTCGCGTGGCGATCGCCGTGATGGCGATGGTCCTTCTGCTGATGGGCAACCTGACCTACGTTCAGGTGGTGAAGGCGGGTGACTACCGCAGCGATCAGCGCAACCAGCGGGTGCTGCTGGCCGAGTACTCGCGCAAGCGCGGCCAGATCAGCGCGGAGCGCCAGATCCTCGCCAGCAGCGTCGAGACCGACGACCGCCTGCGCTACCTGCGCCAGTACTCCGACGGACCGATGTACGCGCCGGTCACCGGCTACTACTCGATCACCTACAGCTCCAACGGGATCGAGCGGGCCGCCGACGCGGTGCTCAACGGCAGCGACGACCGCCTTTTCGCGCGCCGGCTCTCCGATCTGATCACCGGCAGGGACCCGAGCGGCGGCAACGTGCTGCTCACGATCGACCCGGCCGTGCAGCAGGCCGCGTACGAGCAGCTGACCGAGCGCAACTACACCGGATCGGTCGTGGCGCTGCGCCCGCAGACCGGCGAGATCCTCGCGATGGCCTCGACGCCGTCCTACGACCCGAACAAGCTCGCGAGCCACGACCCGGACGAGCGGATGGCCGCATGGCAGCAGTTCAACCAGGCCGACCCGCCGGTGCTGCCGAACCGGGCGATCTCCGAGACCTACCCGCCGGGATCGACGTTCAAGCTGATCGACGTGGCGGCGGCGCTGACCAGCGGCCGCTACACCCCCGACAGCCAGCTCACGGCGGCGTCGGCGATCACGCTCCAGGGCACCAACACCCAGCTGCGGAACTTCAACGGCAACGCCTGCGGCACGGGTGAGACGGCGAGCCTGCGCGACGCGCTGCAGCGTTCGTGCAACACCGCGTTCGCCCAGCTGGCCTCCGAGCTGGGCGAGCAGGCCATCCGCAAGCAGGCGGAGGACTTCGGCATCGGCACCGCTGCCCTCCAGGTGCCGATGTCGGTCGCCCCGTCGACCATCGGCGACATCCCGGACATCGCGGCCCTCCAGCAGTCCAGCATCGGGCAACGCGACGTCGCGCTCACCCCGCTGCAGAACGCCATGGTCGTGGCCGCCATCGCCAACGGCGGTGTGGTGATGCAGCCGCACCTGATCAGCCAGATCCAGAGCCAGGACCTCCAGCCGGTCGAGACCACCAACCCGGACCGCATCGGGCCCGCCATCGACCCGTCGGTGGCCAGGACCCTGACCGAAATGATGGTCAACAACGAGAACAGCTACTCGGGAAGCGGCAAGATCACCGGGGTGCAGATCGCGGCCAAGACCGGCACCGCGGAGCACGGGCCGGATCCCGAGTCGGTCGCCCCGCACGTCTGGTACGTCGCGTTCGCCCCGGCCGACGACCCGCAGGTCGCGGTCGCGGTGCTGGTCGAGTCCGGCGGCGACCGCAGCAACCTCGCGGCGACGGGCGGCACGGTCGCCGCACCCATCGGCCGCGCGGTGATCCGAGCAGCTCTGGGGACGGACCGATGACCGTCCTCGCCGCGGGCCAGAAGATCGACGACCGCTACCTCCTCGAACGCCGGATCGCCGTCGGTGGCATGGGTGAGGTCTGGGAGGCCTCCGACACCCGGCTGGGCCGCGGCGTCGCGGTCAAGGTGCTGCGACCCGAGCTGGGCGACGACCCGGAGTTCCTCCACCGGTTCCGCATCGAGGCGCGCACCGTCGCCTCCCTCGACAACCCCGGCATCGCGGCTGTCCACGACTACGGCGAGGACGAGGCCCCGAACGGCAGGCGCACGGCGTACCTGGTGATGGAGCTGGTGCGGGGTGAGCCGCTGTCCACGATCATCGCCCGCGGCCCGATCGACGCCGACGAGACGCTGCGGCTGATCGAGGACGCCGCGTGGGCGCTGCAGGCGGCGCACGAGCGCGGGTTCGTGCACCGCGACGTCAAGCCGGGGAACATCCTCGTGCGCACCGACGGCGTCGTGAAACTCACCGACTTCGGCATCGCGAAGGCCGCCGACGCGGTGCCGGTGACGCGTTCCGGCATGGTGATGGGCACCGCTCACTACATCGCCCCCGAGCAGGCGAGCGGGGCGGAGGCCGGGCCGGCTAGCGACGTCTACTCGCTGGGCATCGTGGGGTACGAGTGCCTGGCCGGCCAGCGTCCGTTCCGCGCCGACAGCGCGGTGGCAGTGGCGATGATGCAGGTCAGGGAGGCACCGCCGCCGTTGCCTTCGGGCATTCCGCGCGGGGCGCGCGAGCTGATCGAGGCCGCCCTCGTGAAGGACCCCGCGAAGCGCTACGGCACCGGCGGGGAGTTCGCAATGGCCGTCGCCGCCGTGCGCCGGGGCGAGCCGCTGCCCGCGGTCGGCTCGATGACGGGCACGATCACCCCTCCGCGCTCGCCGTCCACGCCGTCGCGGGCGGCACCGAAGACGGCGCCGAGGGCAGCACCACCGTCGGCGCCGTTCCCGGCCTCCTCTCCCCTCTCGGCGCCGATCCCCACGCGCTCGACCCCGCCGCGGCAGGCGCGGCCGGTGCCCCCGGCGCCGAAGTCCGCCCCCCGCCCGGCCCGGCCCGCACCGGCGCCTGCCCGTCGCCACGGGCCGGACACGCCGAACCACCGCAGGCCCCAGCCGACACCGGCCCGGCACACCGCGAAGGCGCCACCGGCGAGTCGCGCGTCATCCCAGTCGTTCCAGCTGCAGCCGAAGTCGTCGGGGCGCACCCTGCTGCTCGTGCTGTTCGTGCTGCTCACGATCGCCGCCGTCGTCGTCGGCGTGCTGCTGTTCCGAGGTGGGCTCCCACCGATCGGCGCCGTCAATCCGACCCCGCAGGGTGCGGGACCAGGTACGGTGACGGGTCAGGAGGGCATCCCGGGAAGTTCGGCGGTACCCGGCGGGCTGCTCTCCCTGGTGATCGTCACGGGGAGCGCCCGGTGAACCCGTACAGCCGACGGCCTGGCGCTGCGGTGGCCGGCTGGTCACCCCGCCGGGCGGCGCGGCCCGGCATGATGTCCGAATCATCCATGACTCCCAGGAATCGGCACCGATGACCACCCCCCGACTGTTGTCCGAGCGCTACGAACTGGGCGAGGTGCTCGGTTACGGCGGCATGGCCGAGGTGCATCGCGGGCTCGACACGCGGCTGGGCCGCGACGTCGCCGTGAAGGTGCTACGGGCCGACCTGGCGCGCGACCCCCAGTTCCAGATGCGCTTCCGGCGGGAGGCCCAGAACGCGGCCGCGCTCAACCACCCCGCCATCGTCGCCGTGTACGACACCGGCGAGGTGCAGAGCGAGTTCGGGCCGCTGCCGTACATCGTCATGGAGTACGTCGACGGCCAGACGCTGCGCGAGATCGTGAAGACGCAGGGCCCGATGACGCAGCGCCAGGTCATCGAGGTGATGGCCGACGTGTGTGCCGCCCTTGACTTCAGCCACCGCCACAACATCATCCACCGTGACGTCAAGCCGGCCAACATCATGATCAATACCGCCGGCGCGGTCAAGGTCATGGACTTCGGCATCGCGCGAGCGCTCGGTGAGGGCCAGAACGTCACCCAGACGGCCGCCGTCATCGGCACGGCGCAGTACCTGTCCCCCGAGCAGGCGCGCGGCGAGGCCGTCGACGCACGCTCGGACGTCTACGCCGCGGGCTGCGTGCTGTTCGAGCTGCTCACCGGCGAGCCGCCGTTCACCGGTGACAGCCCCGTTGCGGTCGCCTACCAGCACGTGCGGGAGGAGCCCCGCCGCCCTTCGGAGCTCAACCCGAGCATCCCGTCGTCGCTCGACGCGGTCGCGCTGAAGGCGCTGTCGAAGAACCCGCTCAACCGGTACCAGTCGGCGGCGGAGATGCGCTCCGACCTGGTGCGGGTGCGCAACGGGCAGGCCCCGATGGCCCCGCTGGTGATGAGCGACGACGAGCGCACCGCCATGCTCGCCGCGAGCCCCGCCGCCGCCACCCGCCGCATCAACGGGCGCCAGGTGCCGCCGCCGGTGGACGAGTACGACGACTACTACGACGAGCCGCCCCGCCGCAGCACCGCCAAGGTGGTCGGCGTGGTCCTCGCCGTGGTGCTCGCGCTCGGCGTGGTCGGCTTCTTCGTGTACCAGGTGCTCATCGCCGGTCCGGCGGCGCCGCAGACGGTGGCGATACCGGCGGTCGCGAACATGAGCGAGGCCGATGCCCGCGCCCAGATCCAGGCCGCGGGACTACGACTGGGCGAGTCCCGGCCCCAGGAGTCGTCGGTCGAGCAGAAGGACCAGGTGCTCAACACCGACCCGCCGGCCGGCACCGTGGTCGACGAGCGTTCGCTGGTCACGCTGATCGTCGGGAGCGGGCCGGCCAGCGTCACCGTGCCCCGACTGGAGGGCAAGACGCTCCAGGAGGCCCAGGCGGAGCTGGAGCGGGTGGGCCTCGAGCTCGGTGCGCAGACCCAGCAGGCGACGTCCGACTCGTCCCTGATCAACCACGTCATCGACTCCACCCCCAAGGCGGGCGAGTCGGTGAAGGGCGGCGACTCGGTCGCCGTCATCGTCGGCATCCAGCAGACGGGTGTGAAGGTCCCCGACGTCTCCGGTCAGGACCTGGACGACGCCGTGAGGACGCTGGAAGGCGAGGGTCTGCGGGCGCAGGTCCCGGACAACTCCGACGACAGCGACAAGGTCACGGGCACCGATCCGGCCGCCGGCACGGTGGTGCAGCCGAACTCCCAGGTCGAGCTGCTCACGGGCAGCAGCAGCGACGGCGAGGCGATCATGCCCGACCTCGTCGGACGGCGTGAGGAGCAGGCGAAGAGCCAACTCGCCGAGCTCGGCTTCCAGACGCTCTCGATCCGGCGGCAGACGGTGTCCAGCAGCTCGGACGTGGGCCGCGTGCTCGACCAGTCGGTCCAGGCGGGCGACCGGGTCTCCACCGACCAGCAGATCACGCTGACCATCGGCGAGGCCTCCGGTTCCGGCGGCGGGCTGGTCAACTAATCGCGCGATGCGGCACACCGGGATCGGGCAGACTGGCGCGATGCGCGTCCTCGTCGTCGACAACTACGACAGCTTCGTCTACAACCTCGTGCAGTACCTCGCCCAGCTCGGGGCCGAGGTCACGGTGCGCCGCAACGACGAGGTCGACCTCGACGAGCTGGACGCCGTCGACGGCGTGCTCGTCAGCCCCGGCCCCGGCACGCCCGAGCGGGCTGGATCCAGCATCGAGGTGATCCGGCGCAGCGCCGAGCGCGCGCTGCCGGTGCTGGGCGTCTGCCTCGGCCACCAGGCCATCGGGGTGGCATGGGGCGGCGTCGTCGAACGCGCGCCCGAGCTGCTGCACGGCAAGACCTCGCTCGTCCACCACGAGGGCACCGACGTGCTGGCGGGGCTGCCCAACCCGTTCGTCGCCACCCGCTACCACTCGCTGTCGATCCGGCCCGACACGCTGCCCGACGAGCTGGAGGTCACCGGCCGCACCGACGGCGGCGTGATCATGGCGGTGCGGCACCGCGAGCTACCCGTCGTCGGCGTGCAGTTCCACCCCGAGTCGGTGCTCACCGAGGGCGGACACCGGCTGCTGGCCAACTGGATGGCGAGCGCGGGCCATCCGGTGCCCGAACCCACGGTGGCAGCTCTGTCGGCGGAAGTCGCGGCGGTCACCGCCAGCGCCTGAGCACGCGTTTCAGCGAGCACGCTACCGTGGGGACAGCCACGCACTCCGACATCCCGAGGTCAGCACCCATGCCGAAGTCCAAGGTCCGGAAGAAGGCGGTTTACACCCCGCCTGCCAACCGCCCCGGCACCACCCCGGTGAAGGTTGCGGGTCCCACGCACCCGATCTACATCGGCGTGATGCTCGGCGTGATGCTCCTCGGGCTCGTCTGGCTCGTCGTGAACTACCTGGCCGGCGAGTCCATCTCGTTCATGGCCACTCTCGGGCCGTGGAACTTCGCGATCGGGTTCTCACTGATCGTGATCGGGCTACTGATGACCATGCGGTGGCGCTGACCAGCGTAAATACAGCAATGTGAGTAGTCCCCAGTGTGGACAGGTGCTGTGGACAAGTCACTTTCCGTGATCAACACGTATGAGTGACCACGCGCCCGCCGGTGTCCGGGAATGGAGCCCGGCGCCCGGTCTCGTCGTGCTGGCCTGGCTGCTGGCCGTCGCCGCCGCAGCCTGGTGCGCCGCGCTGTGGTGGTCGGGAGCGGACCCGGCAGGGGGCCTGCTGGCCGCGGTGGCGGCACTGGGCGCGGGGCTGGCCGCACTGTTCGGCACCCGGGCCCGGCCCCGCCTGCGCGCCGATCCGGACGGTCTGACGGTCGGTGGGCTCCTCCGCTCGCGCCACCACCCCTGGCCGTTCGTCATCGGCGTTCGCGTGCTGCGGGTGCGGCGGCTCGGGCGCGAGAGCTCGCTCCTCGAGGTCGACATCGTCGCGGCCGACGGCACCGAGCAGCTGCTCGTGTTCGGCCGGCTCGATCTCGCGGCCGATCCGGAGGACGTTGCTCCGCAGCTGCTGGCGCTGCGCCCCTGAACGATCTGGGGCCCCTGACGTCCCCCACATGCCGCAAGCGGGTACTCCCCGTGCCCGATGCGCCGCCCGAACGTGCGGTCGTACGGGGTCGCCTCCGGCCCTACTATCGACTGACGCGACGAAGGGAGTCTGGATGGCGACGACCAAACGGATGCGGGGCACGGACGGCTGCACCACTGGCTGCGGCTGTAACCCACCCGCCTGACCCATCCCGACGAGCCACGGCGGGGCACCCTGACGAGGGTGCCCCGCCGTCGTCGTACGCGGGCGAACTACAGGCCGGTGACCCAGATCAGGAGCACCAGCACCACGGTGAGCGCGCCGAGCGCGGCAACCTGCACGGCGGTGCGGTTGCGCGCCGGCGCGTAGACCAGCGCTGCTGTGGCGGCTGCGCCGATCAGGAGCCCGCCGAAGTGCCCCTCCCACGAGATGCCGGCAACGGTCAGGCTGAAGATCACGTTGATGCCGATGATCCCGAAGACCTGCCCGGCGGGCGCCCTGAGCCGGCGCAGCACGACGACCAGCGCACCCATCAGCCCGAACACCGCCCCGGACGCGCCCGCCACCTGCTGGTCCGGCGCGGAGAAGAGCATCACCGCGGCGGCGCCACCGAGCATGGAGACGAGGTAGAGGGCGAGGAACCGGCCGCGCCCGAGCACGACCTCCAGGTCCCGGCCCAGCATCCACAGCGCGAGCATGTTGAGCACCAGGTGGATCGGGCCGATGTGCAGGAACCCCGAGGTGACCACCCGCCACCACTCGCCCTCGTGCACGAGCCCGGGCACGAGGGACAGCTCGCGGAACAGCCGCGACATCGAGTTGTACATCACGTCGCCCGCCTGCACGGCGGTGAGGGCGAAGACCACGGTGTTGACCGCGATCAGCGCCGGCACCACCAGCGAGCGGCCCCGCGGCGTCGCCCCGGCCACGGTGGTGCCTCGCGGGGCGGTGCGCTGGCCCTCGGCCACGCAGTCGACGCACTGGTAGCCCACCGAGGCCTCACGGAGGCACTCGGGGCACGACGGGCGCCCGCACCTCGTGCAGCTCAGCCCGGTGGGGCGGTCCGGATGCCGCACGCACACGGCCGGGGGGCCGTAGGGCGAACCACCTGGCTGGTACGGCGGCGGTCCGGCGGGGTACGTCATCTCGGGCCCGGGACTCAGGCCGAGACGTCGATGTGCTCGATGACCACGTCGGAGAGCGGCCGGTCCGAGCGGTCGGTCGGCGTGGTCGCGATGGCGTCGACGACGGCCCGCGACTCCGCGTCCGCCACCTCACCGAAGATCGTGTGCTTGCGGTTGAGCCAGTCGGGGGTGGACACGGTGATGAAGAACTGCGAGCCGTTGGTGCCCGGGCCCGCGTTGGCCATGGCCAGCAGGTACGGACGGTCGAAGCGCAGCTCCGGGTGGAACTCGTCGCCGAACTCGTACCCGGGGCCCCCGCGCCCGGTGCCCGTGGGGTCGCCGCCCTGGATCATGAACCCGCCGATGACCCGGTGGAAGACCGAGCCGTCGTAGAACGGGCCGGACGTCTCGCCCTTCGCGTTGGGCCGGTTGTAGGGTTTCTCCCCGGTCGCCAACCCGACGAAGTTCGCCACGGTCTTCGGGGCGTGGTCCGCGAAGAGATTGATCCGGATGTCGCCCTGGTTCGTCCGGAGCGTCGCGGTGTGCTTGCCGTTCCCTGCTTCCGTCACGCCACCATCGTGCCAGCCCTGCTCGGAGACCGTCCGCCCAGCACTGCGTTCGGGGGCAGGTTTCAGGGAAGCACGTCGGCCAGGAAGGACGTGACCGCGCGCTCGTAGGCGCCCGGATCGGCGTTCCAGGACCCGGTGTGCTCGACCACCGGCACCTCCAGGTACCGCATCGGCCAGTTCAGCGCCGGGCTCGCCGCGGCGAGGGCCCTGCTGGCCGCGACCGGGACGGCGGTGTCGCCTGCGCTGTGCACGAGCAGCGTCGGCGGCCGGACCGCCGGCGGATGGCGCGCCAGGTCGAAGCGGTCGAAGTCGATCCCGATCCGGCGGCTCGTCACCGCGCTCGCCAGCGGGGAGAGGGCGGGCGGCAGGCGGCGGTTGCGGGCCTGCTGCCGCAAAGTGGCCCGCCAGTCGACCAGCGGGGCGTCCCAGACGACCGCCGCCACCCGGTCCGCCTCCACGGAGCGGTCGAGGAAGGCACCCGTGACAGCGCCGCCCATGGACCACCCGAACAGCACGATCCGCCGCGCTCCCCGCCCCACGGCGAACCGGACCGCCGCCTCCAGGTCCTCCCACTCCGTGTCGCCGAGGTGGTAGTACCCGTCCGGGCTCGGCGGGGCGTCCATGTCGTTCCGGTAGGTGATCGCCAGCTGCGGGTGGCCGAGCGCGTGCAGCGCCGGGAGGATCCGCAGTGCCTCACGGCGCGCTCCACCCCGGCCGTGCACCAGCACCACCCAGGTGTCGCCGTCGGCGGGGACGAACCAGGCGGGGTAGGAACCCAGCGGACCGGGCACGTCGACGTCCTCGAACGGCAGGCCACGCGCCGCCGGGTCCGGGTCGTAGGGGCCTGCGTCGAGCACTGCCGCGGACCCGGGCTCCGGGCGGTGCCCACCGAGGAGCGGCCGCACCACCTCGCGGCGGCTCTGCGAGACCACCGGTCCCAGCACCGCGAGCCGGTCGCCGTGGTCGGTGGCCCACCGCAGCCCCCAGACGCCCGGCTGCGCGGTGAGGCGGCTGACGGCGAGCGTGACCGCATCATCGGCGACGCCGAGCACCCGCTCCGGGAAGACCGGCCGGATCGACGTGTCCAGCAGGACCGAGGAGTAGAACCACCCGATCCCCGCCGCGCTCGCCCCGACTCCGAGGCCGACGCCGAGCCCCGCTCCCACCCCCCGAAGCAGCATCACACCGATGATGATGCCCGCAGGCCCTGACAGCGCGCAGCACTCGCCGTCACCCCTCTCGGTGACAGCGCGCCCACCTGCAGTTCCCCTCTCCACCGGTTCGGGTGAACCGGCCGCCACGAGCGGTGGACCAGCGACAACTGCCGCTCGCCCACCTCGTTGTCCACCCGAGATCAGCGTCGCCCTCGACGCCCGCCAGCACGAAGGGATACTCGATGAGCAGCCTTGCTCGGCGCACCCTGCGCGCCACCGCTGCCGTGGCCGGGATCGCCGCCGCAGGCGTCGGGATCGCGGCTCCCGCGTTCGCCGCCCCGGTCGACCCCGAGCGTCCGTCCACCGACGAGGCCGTCCCCGCACCCGACACGCGCTCCACGCCGAACGTGCTCGGCAGTGCGCCCAAGACGTCCGACGTGCCCGACCTGCCCCAGCTCTTCACGGTCGAGAACACCGGCGTCTACACCGCCGACCGCGGGCTCCCCCAGCTCCCCACGACCCGCCACCTGCCCGCGCCCGACCTGCCGGCGCCGCACGACGCCGTCGACCTGGGCGACACGCAGCAGACGCGGGGCACCGACGTCGAGTTCCGCACGGCGGCTCCGGAGCGGGACAGCGCGATGCAGCAGCTCGACGCCGCCTCGATGTTCGACGCCGTTCCCGGCCACGTCCTGGGAGCCACCGAGAACAACGACGTCCGCTACTGACGGCGCGACGGGTCCGGACGCACGTGCCGGCCGTCCGGACCCGTCACGCGAGCTCGAGCCGGACGAACGGCACGTCATGCTCGATCCAGGTCGCCGTACCGCTGCCTTACCTCTGACGTCATCGACCGGACGACCTCCCGCGGGCGAGAGTCGATCCCGACAGCACCGACGCCAGGAGGATCGCCATGACCGCCCTCTCGCTCACCCGCATCACCGCCGTCCGTGACGGCGGCCGGATGCTGCGCTTCGCCCTCCGCCTCGACGCCGCCGGATCCGGGGTGTTGGGGCTGGTCGGCCTCGCCGCTGCCGCGCCCCTCGCCGACCCGCTCGGCATGACGACAGGCGGGCTGCGCGGAACCGGCGCGTTCCTCGTGGCCTACGCGCTCGCGCTCGTGCTCATCGCGGCGCGACCGGTGATCCCGAGGACCGCCGCGTGGACGGTCGTCGTCGGCAACACCGCCTGGGTCCTGGGCAGCCTCGGCGCCGTCGTCGCCGGTCGGGACACGTTCACCGCGCTCGGTGTTGCCGTGGTGCTCGCCCAGGCCGCCGCGGTTGCGGTGTTCGCCGACCTGCAGTGGCTCGGCCTGCGCCGGGCCCGCTGACGCGAGGGGTACGAAGAAGCACGTCAATGTGGAACAACGGTCCACTCAGAAGTGCTTGCGCAGCACCATCAGCGAGCGGGGCGTGATGCGGAGCCTGCCGCCCGGCCTCGCATCCCGCTCGCGCCTGCGGGCCCTGGCCCGCAGCGGGTCGGCGGTGTCGAGGACGATCGACCAGATCCGCCCGTACGACTCGGCGGGCAGCGTGAACGGCACCGCCTGGTGGTGGGCGTTGAACAGCAGCAGGAAGGACTGGTCCACGACGCGGCGGCCGATCTCGTCGAGCTCGGGGATTCCTTCGCCGTTGAGGTAGATGGCCAGTGAGCGCGCGAAACCGCCGTTCCAGTCCTCGTCGCTCATCGGCTGCCCGTCCGGGCGGAGCCAGGCGATGTCCTCGATGCTCGAGCCGCGGATGGGGCGTCCCTGGAAGAACCGGCGCCTGCGGAAGACCGGGTGGTCCCGGCGCAGGGCGGCGACCTCGGAGACGAAGTCGGTGAGCACCGAGTTCTCGCGCGCGGCCGACCAGTCCACCCACGCGAGCTCGTTGTCCTGGCAGTACACGTTGTTGTTGCCGTGCTGGGTGCGACCGAACTCGTCGCCGTGGGCGAGCATGGGCACGCCCTGCGACAGCAACAGCGTCGCGATGAAGTTGCGCTTCTGCCGCTCCCGGAGCGCGTGGACCGCGCCGTCGTCGGTCGGGCCCTCGACGCCGTGGTTCCACGACCGGTTGTGGCTCTCCCCGTCGCGGTTGTCCTCGCCGTTCGCCTCGTTGTGCTTCTCGTTGTACGAGACGAGGTCGTTCAGCGTGAACCCGTCGTGCGCCGTCACGAAGTTGATCGAGGCGATCGGGAGCCGGTTGTCCTTCTCGTACAGGTCGGACGAGCCGGTGAACCGGGAGGCGAACTCGCCGAGGCTCGCCGGCTCACCGCGCCAGAAGTCGCGAACGGTGTCGCGGTACTTGCCGTTCCACTCGGTCCACAGGGACGGGAAGCCGCCCACCTGGTAGCCACCCTCACCGACGTCCCACGGCTCGGCGATCAGCTTGACCTGGCTGACCACGGGATCCTGGTTGACCAGGTCGAAGAACGCGGCGAGCCGGTCGACCGCGTGGAACTCCCTGGCCAGCGCCGCGGCGAGGTCGAAGCGGAACCCGTCGACGTGCATCTCGAGCACCCAGTACCGCAGCGAGTCCATGATCAGGCGCAGCGACTCGTGGGCGCGGACGTTGAGGCTGTTCCCGGTGCCGGTGGTGTCGTAGTAGAACTCCGGCTGGTCGGGCACCACCCGGTAGTAGTTGAGGTTGTCGATCCCGCGGAACGACAGGGTCGGGCCGAGGTGGCTGCCCTCTGCCGTGTGGTTGTAGACGACGTCGAGGATGACCTCGATCCCCGCCCGGTGGAACTGCTTGACCATCGTCTTGAACTCCTGCACCTGCTCGCCGCGGGTGCCGAAGGACGCGTAGTCGTTGTGCGGGGCGAAGAAGCCGATCGTGTTGTAGCCCCAGTAGTTCGAGAGGCCGCGCTGCTCGAGCGCGTGGTCGTGGAGGAACTGGTGCACCGGCATGAGCTCGATCGCGGTGACGCCGAGGTCCTTCAGGTGCTTGATCATCACCGGGTGGACGAGCCCCGAGTAGGTGCCCCTGACCTCGGGGGGCACGTCCGGGTGCGTCATCGTCATGCCCTTGACGTGCGCCTCGTAGATCACCGTCTCGTGGTACGGGATGCGCAGCGTCCGGTCGCCCGTCCAGTCGAAGAACGGGTTCACCACCACCGACCGCGGCATGAACGGCGCCGAGTCGGTGGTGTTGAGCGAGCGCGGCTCACCGAACCGGTAGGAGAACAGGGCCTCGTCCCAGCGCGCGTGCCCGTCGACCGCCTTGGAGTACGGGTCGAGCAGCAGCTTCGCCGGGTTGCACCGCAGGCCGGCCTGCGGGTCGTAGGGGCCGTGCACGCGGTAGCCGTAGCGCTGCCCCGGGCGTACCCGCGGCAGGTAGCCGTGCCAGATCAGCACCTCGCGCTCGGGGAGGTCGACGCGCGTCTCGCGGCCGTTCTCGTCGAACAGACACAGTTCCACGCGCTCGGCGACCTCGGAGAAGAGCGCGAAGTTCGTGCCTCCCCCGTCGTAGTTGGCGCCGAGCGGGTACGGCGATCCCGGCCAGATCTCCACCTGACGAGTCAGACCGATGCCCCGGCCAGCTGGGCGAGCCGCGAGAGCTGGTCGTCGAGGGGGCCGTCGTCGTCGAGGTTCCAGAGCAGCTCGGTGACGCCGATCGCCTCCAAGCGGGGGATCGCCTCGAGGATCTGCTCCGGCGAACCGGTCGGCGATGCGCCGTCAGCGGTGGGCTCGGCCGCCGGGAACTGGTTGACGCGCACGACAACCGGGAGCGTCTCCGGGTCGTGACCCGCCTCGGCGGCCGCGGCGCGGAAGACCTGCACCGCGCCTTCGAGGGCCTCCCAGCCGAACCACACCGGGTTCAGCCCCAGCCCGAGCCGGGCGGCGCGCCGGATCCCGGCAGGCGACCCGGCCCCGGCGAGGATCGGGATGCCACCGGCTCGCGTCGGCTTCGGGCCGACGTTCGACTCCTCGATCCGGTAGAAGCGGCCGTCGTACGAGACGGGGTCCGGACCCCAGAGCGCGCGCACCGCCTCGATGAACTCGCTGAACCGGGGTCCGCGGTTGCTCAGCGGCACACCGGCGGCCTCGAACTCCTGGGCCATCCACCCCTGCGCCAGCCCCGCGACGACCCGGCCGCCGCTGAGCCGGTCCAGCGTGGCGAAGCGGCGGGCCAGGTCGGCGGGGTTGTGCAGCAGGGCCACCACGACGCTGGTGCCGAGCGTGATCCGGCTGGTGTGGGCCGCGGCGAACGCCAGCACCTCGAGCGGCGCGAGGACCGAGTCGTAAGCATCGGGCAGCGGCACCGTCTGCCCGTTCATCTGCCCGCCTGCGGTCGGGGACAACAGGCGCTCGAACGTCCACAGCGAGTGGAGACCGGTCCGCTCGGCCGTGCTGGCCACCTCGGTGATCGTCTCGGCACCCGCCGAGTCGCCTGTGGTGGGAAGCGCGATCCCGAGTCTCATTAGCTGCACAGTAGTCCGCGATCGACGATCGGCAAGGCCGGCAACGGGCGTGGACATCGAGTTCCGGCAGGCCCGCGCGTGGTATACCAGCGCGGTGGTGCACGACGAGGCGCCGGCGCTGCCGCCGCTCGGCCGCTCGACGACGCGCTCGGACCTGGTGGCCGCGTCGATCAAGTCCGCGATCCTGTCCGGCCGGCTGCGGCCGGACGAGCTGCTCGTCGAGCGCCGGATCGCCGACCAGCTCGGCGTCTCCAAGACCCCGGTGCGCGAGGCGCTCATCGCGTTGACCTCCACCGGCCTGCTCGCCCCCACCCGCAACCGCGGGGTCGCGGTGCGCCGGCTCGGCCCGGAGGACGTGCGGCAGGTCTACGAGATGCGCCTGCTGGTCGAGCCGTGGGCCGCCGGCCGGGTGGCCGAGACGGGCACCCTGGATGCGGCCGAGGCGAACCGCGCGCTCGACGACGCGGCGCGCTTCGTCGAGCTCGACGACCACCCGGGGCTGAGCCTCGCCAACCGGCGGTTCCACCGCAGCATCTACTCGACGTGCGCCAACGAGCTGGTGATCCGCACGCTCGGCGACCTGCAGGACCTCACCGCGCTCGGCACCGTGAGCCTGTTGTGGGAGCAGTGGCCCACCTGGCGCGCCGAGCTGGAGGAGCACCGGGAGATCCTCGCCGCCGTCCGGGAGGGCCGGGCGGCCGCCGCCGAGGAGCTGGTGCGGGGCCACATCCAGCGTTCGATCAGCCGGCTCCGCAACGAGCGGACCCAGGCCGCGACCGGGTAGCTAGCCGCGGGTGCGGTACTCGGCGAGCGTCGTCTCGTCCGGTGGGTAGGTGCCGCGCAGCGGCGCGCCCGACTCGATCTTCTCCAGCACGAACGCCTCCAGCCGCTCCTGCTCGACGGCAGCCGCTGCCACCTCTGCCGCGAGGTGGCGCGGGATGCAGACGACGCCGTCGCGGTCGCCGACCATGATGTCGCCCGGGTAGACCGGCACCTCCGCGCAGCCGATCGGCACGTTCAGGTCCACCGCGTGGTGCTGGGCGAGGTTCGTGGTGGCCGCCGCGCCCGCCGCGAACGTCGGCAGCGCGAGCTCGGCGAACCCCTCGCTGTCGCGCACCGACCCGTCGGTGACGAACCCGGCCACGCCGCGGCGCAGCAGCCGGGTGGCGAGGATGTGACCGAGCGACGCGGCCCGCGTCCGGCGCCGGGCGTCGACGACGAGCACCGCGCCCGGCGGCACCGTCTCGACCGCCTTGCGCTGCGGGTGGTCGTAGTCCTGGAAGACCGACAGCGTGTCCAGGTCCTCGCGCGACGGGATGCAGCGCAGCGTGAACGCCTCGCCGACCATGCGGGTCTGCGCCGGGTTCAGCGGCCGGATCCCGTGCAGGAACGTGTTGCGCAGGCCGCGCGCCATGAGCTGGGTGGTCACGGTCGCGGTGCTGACGGTGCGCAGCGCCTCGAGCGTGCCGGGGTCCACGGTCTCGGTCGTCATGACCCTCCTCATCGAGCTACGCCGCTGGTATACCAATACACCAACTACGTCGTGGTCGCCGCCCCGCCGGGGATGGGCAAGGCTGTGGACGAGCTGTTGTCGTGATCGGGAGGAAGTCTGCGTGACGACCGTCGCCGCAGCGGTGGTGGAGCTGCTCGCCGAAGCGGGTGCTCGCCGCTGCTACACCGTGCCCGGAGAGTCGTTCCTCAGCCTGATCGACGAGGTCGACCGGCATCCAGGGCTCCAGTTGGTGTCAGTGCGACATGAATCGGGCGCGGCCTTCATGGCCGACGCGGACGCGCGGCTCACCGGCGTTCCGGCGATCGCCATGGCGAGCCGCGGCCCCGGCTCGTCGAACCTCGCGATCGGCGTGCACACCGCCCACCAGGACTCGACGCCGATGATCGTGCTCCTGGGACAGGTCGACTCGCAGCTGCGGGGGCGCGAGGCCTTCCAGGAGGTCGACCTCACCGCGTTCTACACCCCGATCACCAAGTGGGCGGTCACGGCCGAACGCGCAGAGGACGTTCCCGAGCTCGTCGCCCGCGGCTGGCGGATCGCGACCTCGGGCCGGCCGGGTCCGGTCGCGATCGCGATACCCAGCGACTTCGTGGACGCGGAGTTCTCCGGAGCGGTACCACCACCCGTCGCGGAGCCGGCCACGCTCGACACGGCGGCCGTCGAAGAGCTCGCCGGGCGCCTGCTCGCCGCCCGCAGGCCGGTGGCCATCGCCGGGGAGTGCGCCCGCCCTGCCCGCGACCGCCTCGTCGCCGCGGCCGAGCACTTCGGCATCGGGGTGTGCACGTCCTTCCGCCGCCAGGACGCCTTCCCGGCCGACCACCCCAACTTCCTGGGCCACCTCGCGCTGGCCACCCCCGATGCGACCGTCGACGCCGTGACGGGCGCCGATCTACTTCTCGTCATCGGGACACGACTCGACGAGGTCACCACCCAGCGCTACCGGCTCCCGGCGCCGGGAACCGAGGTCGTCCCGATCGGCCGGTACGGCCACGGCGGGATCGACGCCGACCCCGCCGACGTGCTGGCCGCGCTCGCCCGCCGAGGGGGACCGGCGCGCCCGGTGGACTGGACGCAGGTGCACGGGGCCGTCGACGCCTGGTCGACCCCTCCCGCCGGTGACGCCGACGGTGGCGTGCACCCGGCCGCCGTGATCGCCGCACTGCACCGGCACCTCCCACCGGACGGCATCGTCACCAACGACGCCGGGAACTTCGCCGCGTTCCTGCACCGCTACTGGCGCTTCCCGCCCACCACCACCCAGCTCGCGCCCGTGAACGGCGCGATGGGCTACGCCGTGCCGTCCGCGGTCGCGGCCGCGGTGGCGGCGCCGGAACGCACGGCGGTGGCGGTGGTCGGCGACGGCGGCGTGCTCATGACGGGCCAGGAGATCGAGACCGCGGTGCGGCTCGGCGCGCCGGTCGTCGTCCTCGTGCTGCAGAACGGCATGTACGGGACGATCGCGATGCACCAGGCCCGCGACCTGGGGCGGACGTCGGGCGTGGACATCGGCCTCGTCGACCTCGTGCGGTGGGCCGAAGGGCTGGGCGCCGCCGCGTACGGCGTGACCGACGCCCGCGAGCTCGACGAGGCGGTGCGGCGCGCCGTCACCGGTCGACGGCCGGCCGTGGTCGCCGTCCGCACCGACCCCGACATCATCACACCGACCGCGACGCTCACCGGCCTGCTCGAGCGGGTGCCGGTGTGAGGCTGACGCCGGAAGAGCTGCGCAGCCACCGCTGGTTCGGCGCCAGCGACCTGAGGTCCTTCGGGCACCGGTCGCGGGCGCAGCAGATGGGTCACGACGCCGAGGAGTACAGCGGCCGGCCGGTGATCGGCATCCTGAACACCTGGAGCGAGCTCAACCCCTGCCACACGCACTTCCGCGAGCGGGCCGAGGAGGTCAAGCGCGGGGTCTGGCAGGCAGGCGGGTTCCCCGTCGAGCTGCCGGCGATGTCGCTGTCGGAGCCGTTCCAGAAGCCCACCACGATGCTCTACCGCAACATGCTCGCGATGGAGGCCGAGGAGCTGCTGCGCTCCCACCCCGTCGACGGGGCGGTCCTGATGGGCGGCTGCGACAAGACCACGCCCGGCCTCGTCATGGGCGCGACGAGCATGGGGCTGCCGTTCGTGTTCCTGCCCGCCGGCCCGATGCTGCCCGGCCGCTGGGGCACGGAGGTGCTCGGCAGCGGGTCGGACACGTGGAAGTACTGGGACCGCAAGCGCGCCGGCACGATCACCGAGGAGGACTGGCGGGCGATCGAGGGCGGCATCGCCCGCTCCCCCGGCCACTGCATGACGATGGGCACCGCCAGCACGATGACGGCGGCCGCGGAGGCGCTCGGGCTGACCCTGCCCGGCGCCTCGTCGGTGCCGGCCGCGTTCTCCGGTCACGCGCGGATGGCGGTGGCGACCGGACGACGGATCGTCGACATGGTCTGGGAGGACCTGCGCCCCGACCAGGTGCTCACGGCGTCCGCCTTCCGGAACGCGGTCACGGTGGTGATGGCGCTGGGCGGGTCGACGAACTCGGTCATCCACCTGATCGCGATGGCGGGCCGCGCGGGCGTGGACCTGTCGCCCGCCGACTTCGACGCCGTGTCCCGCCGCACGCCCGTGCTCGCCAACATCCGCCCCTCCGGCGCTTACCTCATGGCCGACTTCCACGACGCCGGCGGCCTGCGCGCCCTGATGGTCCAGCTGGGCGACCTGCTCGACCTCGACGCCCGCACCGTCGCCGGCACGACCGTCGGCGAGAACATCGCGGGCGCCGTGGTGCACGACCCGGACGTCATCCGCGGCCGCGACCGCGCGCTCTCCCCGGAGGGGGCGCTCGCGGTCCTTCGCGGCAGCCTCGCCCCGGACGGGTGCGTGCTCAAGACGTCGGCCGCGAGCCCGCACCTGCTGCAGCACACCGGACGCGCTGTCGTCTTCGACGACTACGACGACCTCGCCGCCCGCATCGACGCCGACGACCTCGACGTCGACGCGGACTCCGTGCTGGTGCTGCGCGGCGCCGGCCCCATCGGCGGCCCCGGCATGCCCGAGTGGGGGCAGCTGCCGATCCCGAAGAAGCTGCTGCAGGCCGGGGTGACGGACATGGTCCGCATCTCCGACGCGCGGATGAGCGGCACGAGCTACGGCACCTGCGTGCTGCACGTCGCCCCCGAGTCGGCGGCGGGTGGCCCGCTCGCGCTCGTCCGCGACGGTGACCTCGTCCGGCTGGACGTACCCGGCCGCCGGCTGGACCTGCTCGTGCCCGACGAGGAGCTCACGGCCCGGCGAGAGGCCTGGCGGCCACCGGTCCGGCCGCCTGCCCGCGGTTACGCCGCGATGTTCGCCCGGCACGTCACGCAGGCCGACCAGGGTTGCGACTTCGACTTCCTCGCCGGCTCGGGGGCACCGGAGCCCGCGATCCACTGACGGCCGTTCACCGAGCTGTTCTTGACGAAATGCGATCTTCACCCGATAGGGTCACGCCTCATCAGAGTTCTGCACCGGATCAGGAGGGCCATGTACGGGACGAGGACGGCGGCGCGGACTGGGCTCGCGACCCTCGCTGCACTGACGTGTGTCGTGTTGAGCGGCAGCATGGCATCGGCCGCTCCGCCGGACGTCGACCCGAACGACTACTGGTGCTTCGACGGTGAGGAGTACCTCTGCCTCTTCGACGGTGACGGCGGCCCCTGGGAGGGGAGCTTCACCCTCGACCCGGGGAACGAGCGGGAGATCGACCTGCGGGACTCGGACTCGGAGGGGGACTTCAGCGACCGGATCACCTCCTACACCAACAACGTGGACGCCACCTACCGGTTCTACGACCAGCCCGAGGGCACGGACTGCTGGGACCTGGTCTTCACGGCCCGTCCCCACACCCAGGGTGTCTTCCCGGCTGACGCCGACAACCGCGCGGACCTCGTCGTGCGCGACCGGGAGAAGTCGAATCCCTGCGCGTAGCGCGAGCTCGAGCAGGCCCGCGTAGCCGGGTGCCGGAGCCGGGCGGCGCCAGCCGCTGCCCGTCGCCGACCCGTCACACGGTCCCGAGCCACAGGTCGACGGCGAGCGCGAAGCCGAGCGCGACGACGGTCCACCGGATCGCCCGTGCCGGGAGCCTGCGGGCGATGACCGGGCCGAGCGCGCTGCCACCGAACAGGCCGAGCGCCAATGGTGCCGCTGCCGCCCAGTCCACGGGGCCGGCCACGACGAACACGGCGGCCGACACGAGCCCCATCACCCCGAGCAGCATGTTCTTGATCGCGTTGGCCTCCGGCAGGCGGTCGTCGACGAGCACGAGCAGCAACGCCAGCAGCATGACGCCCGCTCCCGCGCCGAAGTAGCCGCCGTAGCCCGAGACCAGGCCGACGAGCGGCCACGCGAGGAGCCGCGCCCGCTCTGGTCGTAGAGCGGCCTGCACGGTGAGCCACGGCTGGAAGAGCAGCGCGAGCGACGCGAGGGCGACGAGGAACGGGACGACACGCGAGAACACGCCCGGCGGTGTGACCAGCAGCAACAGTGAGCCGACACCAGCGGCACACGCGGCGACCGGCAGCATCCGCGTCAGGGAGCCGCGGGCGGCGACGAGCTCACGCCGGGAGGTCAGCGCGGACCCGGGCCAGCAGGCGACGGCCGCCACGAGGTTGGTGACGTTCGCCTGCAGCGGCGCCACCCCGACGGCCAACAGCGCCGAGTAGGACACCAACGACGTGATCCCACCGGCAGCCCCGATCGTGCCGGCCACCAGCCCAGCCGCGATCAGGACCAGCGACTCGGCGGGAACGACCACCACACCGAGTCTGGCAGAGTGATCTACTGACGCCCCGGGGGACGCCCTTTGGAGATCAACCCCGACCCGCCCACGCCATGATCACGAGCCAGCGCGCGAAGCGAGCCTCGAGCCGGCGGCGTGGGCACGCCCCTCAACGAGGCGACACCGACGGCGACGTGACCACTACCGGGCAACGCAACCACCGACGGCAAACCAACTACCGCCGGCAAACGCGACCACTGCCGGGGAGCGCGACCGACCACGGCCACGCAACCACGGGGATGGGGGTCCGGGGGCGAGCCCCCGGCCGGGGGTCTGGGGGGCTGGGCCCCCCAGAGTGAAAACGACACGCGAGCAGGCGAGCGCACTCCGCGAGCAGGCTCGCCCCGAGCGTGGAGACGAGGGGAATCGAACCCCTAACCCCCGCCTTGCAAAGCTGGTCGACGACGATGACCAGGGCCACCACCAGCAACTACGGTGCCGCGACCCACCGCGGCGGCCCACTCGTACCGCAACGGTTGACCACACTTCGTGTCACCACTCGTGTCACGGGCAGCGTCCGGCATAACCCTGGCCGACGATCCACCTGAGTCACGTGGTGCGGTTGTCGCGGTCGTACAGCTTCACCGGGCCGCGGCCACCCTGTTCGGCGAAGCGACTCCGGCCCTCAACCAACCGCGGCAGGAGGCGCGACGCGCAGATCGAGGTATACGATATCAATAGACTCGCTCCCATTGGCTTAGTGCTCCGCGCCCACACGTTGCACACCCAGGCCGCCCGCCACATGCAGCGCAGATTTCGAGCCGATCGGCGTCTCCTCTCAAGCGAACTATGTTCCTGCACCGAAGGCATCGATAGTTTCCCCTACCGGGGGATTCTCGATTGCCGAAAGGGGGTGCCGGCTGCAGGATCGCGTCCGCCTTTGCGTCGGTGCTCGCAACCAGTCCTCCGGCTGCCGTCTTTAATGCTAGGCCATATCTCTCGTGAATGAATGAGCCTTGCTGACTCGCCTGCAACCATCCCGCCGGCGTCCGCCTACCTGGTCGAAGGCGTGCCGGTTCAATGAGCGCTGAGAAGTCCTTCTTGGCCTTTCCGGAGTTGTGTGCTATCGCATGCCTAACCTTGAGAATCTGAGAAAGTGTGGCCTTATCGGGACGCCTCTCAAGGCGCGAGAACGGTCTGCCCCCAACCAGGAAGATGCGTGCGCGGCGAATCGTTTCATCAACAGGGAGCCAAGTCAAGTAAGGCCTGTCGGCTAGAAGAATGGCTTCCCCGACTGATTGCCTCGAGATGCTGAGGGTAGGCTTAACGCCCTTCAAAGCCGACTTGTTCATCACGCACGACCAAAAGAGTTCCTCAAGAAAATTTTCAAATAAACTGACCATGCCGAGAAGTGTCGCTTCATGCACGGAATCGACGCTTCTTTGACTCATACCCCCCGCTCGCCGGGAAGTTCGGGCATCCAAGGCGACTTTGAGTAACCGATCCAGCCTAGCATGGAACTGGTCGTATATCTCGGCCCCCTTAGCCATCGGAATCCTTGGCTGCCTTAACTCGACCCATCAAGAAATTGACCCGAGCGATTCGACTTGATCGATCAGTCGCCGCCCCGCGTAGTGCCTTCTGGAGGTCATCAGGAAGATCCGACAAGCTCTCGAGACGGTCGTGTGCCGCCGTTAGCAACTTGTGCAGAGTGCGCGGCCCGATTCCTTCGATGTTCGACATGTCCGGGTCCGCAGGCTGCTCTAATAGCGGAGCTCCGAATCGTTCAGCCAGGGCAAGCGCGAAGAGACTGTACAACCAGCCCTGTTGACGAAACCGTCGCAACTGCCGGCCTGACTTGTCTGGCCGAACCAGATCATCCACGATCCCGAAGGCCAGTCGAAGTCGTTCCAAGACCGCATCAGCGAATCGAAACTCGTCATCGAAATCTTCATACATCCTGTCAAGAGTCGATTTCGATTTGGCCGAAACCCCATGCAGGGCCAAGTAGATGAGCTCGCTTGTAAACTCGACATCATCCATCGTGGCGATATCGTGCGGAGTAAAGGTCTCCCATTCCCTCCAGCGATCTAGCTGCTCGTACGACAGATCGTACGCGAATTGCTTAAATTCGCCGTGATATTTAGCATTGCGCAACTCCTGGAAGTTGAGCCGCAGGCCAGTAGAGTTTAGTCGGGCGAAGATCTGAAGAAGCTCGGCATCCGGCATCGAAGTCGGCAGTACATGAACCGACAACTCAGTTTGGATCAATCGCTCCTTGATATTCTGCGGGAGCGCACTGAAGCTCATTCCTCCGTACTCCCGATTATGCGAGCGCAGCACCGTAAAGTGGTCAGACTCATCAGCATCCGGGAGCGAATCGATATCTAGGTAGGCCAGGATCGTGCGTAGACGCTGCTGACCGTCTACGACGTGTCGAATATTCCTGAGAGTCCCGGGATCAGTCTTCATCTGCAGAAAAATGATCGGCACTGGCCAACCCCTGAGGAAGGTGTCTATGAGTTGACTCTTGGCCTTGGGAGTCCAAACACTGTTGCGCTGGAAGTAGGGACGAAGGTTTAACGTTCCTTGCCGCTGCCACTCAAGAAAGTCTAGAACGCTGTAGACTGTCTTGGTGACTTCGAAGGGCTCGGCCATAGCTGGAGGATAGGCCATTGCCTCCCGCAGAGAACGCAGCGACTGCCGTAAGACGGCGACGTTCGGCCAGGACATCGTGCCCCCGACAGCCGGCAGCGCTGGAGCGCTCCGCTGGGACACGCGGTCAAGCCGCGGGGCCGCGCCGTGAACGTACGGCCACGAGACAGTGGCATCTCGTCCGCAACGAGTCTGTCGCTCATCGTCCAGGCGAGGCGACGGCCCCTCAAAGACGGTTCGGTTCGTCGAGTGGCGCGTCTGCGGTCATGAGCGACTTGCTGGCCAGCGCAGGCCGGTCCTGCAGCTGAGGTCGTCTGCGCAGAGGCACCGGACGAACGCCTCGGCGATGCGTGGGCAGTCGGCAACGTCGCCGGCTCCACTCACGCCCCCTACGCCACGGCTGATGTATCCGCTAAGAGTCCTGGGATGAGCCTGCTCGCGATGGCGCTACTCAGAGCGGGCGGGACTGCGTTGCCTATTATGTCTGCCAACTGCGCACGTAGTTTCGCCGAAGCAAACGTGAAGTAGTCTGGGAAACCTTGGATTCGGGCTGCCTCGTGTGCCGTCAAAGCACGCGGAAGCTCAGGGTGCATATATCGACCTTGCCCAATACTGCCGAATCCGCTCGTCAGCGTTTGTGCTGGCGCATCCCAGGACAAGCGCCCGTACATCGACTTGTACGAGTGGTCGTTCTGATGACATTCGGGCCGAAGTGAATTCGGCAGGTCGTACTCATTGTTCCGAAGTAGCCACTCCATGCGCTCCCGGTTCGCTGAGGAAGCTCGGGGGACCTGGTCGTAGGGCTTGGGGTTGTCCACGTTGACCAAGTCTCCGATCGCCCAGCGGAGGTTGCACCGCAGGTCTAGGTACTTTGAGCCGACATCGTTGAGGACCGCATCTACATCCAGTACCCCGTCTCGGCTGGCCAGCAGGATGTGGCGCTTCCTGGTCTGGGCTACTCCGAGCGCGTGGACACCTATGACATCGGACGCCACCGAGTAGCCGAGTTGTTGCAGGTGCTTAGTCGTCACGCCGACCGCGTCCTTGCGGTCCCGGCGCACTGCAGGGACGTTCTCGATCAGTACGACGTCCGGTCGTAAAAGCTCCGCTGCTCGTGCCATTCTGACGTAGAGCGCGTTCTTCGGGTCGTCGCGCCTGGTGTGGTTGTTAAGATCGCTATGTCCTTGACAGGGTGGGCCACCCACGAGCAGGTGGATATCGTGACAGAGCGACCGCGTCCGCTGCTCGGAAGGCGTTGGGAGTTCGCCGAGTTCTCCGTCGAAGAAGTCCTCGACGGAGGCACATCGCACGTTCGCCGATGGAAAGTTGTCACGGTACACGTCTACTGCGGCGTCGACGAAGTCGACGGCAAGCACCACGTCGAGGCCGGCTCCGTGTCCGTGTGCGGCCTGTGCGACGCCGAGGGTTAGCCCTCCGCATCCGGCGAACAGGTCGACGACCCGAAGATGCTGGGCGCCGGCCTCGAAGTTGGGGCGGTCGCGGACCAGGAGTGGGTGCTGCGCGGTGGTCGTACTGACGGTCACCGCGCGGAGCGTATACCGGATCGGCCAAAAACTCGAGCGTCTTCGTGGCTACTCACAGGCAGAGGCCCGGCCCGACAGGTGCTGTCGAGCCGGGCCTCTGGCGCGACCTACGCGTTAAGAGGGATAGCGGGCTGGTACGGCGGGAGGACCTGGCCGGCGGCCCTGCCGCGGATCTTCGCAGCGGTAATCTCGTTGCTGCCCTCGATCGCGTCCGCGACGGCGTAGCCGACCTCCTTGGGACCGGCGACGGTCACCGCGCCCTTCGGGGTGCGGCGAGTACCGATGCCATCCCAGAAGCCCTCGCGTTCCCACCGGATCTCGTCGAGCGTGTCGAGGACCTGCTCGAGCGTGAGGCGGGGGGAGGTGGAGGGGATGGTCGTGAGAACGCGGTGGGCCAGGACGCCGATGCCGCCCAGGATGGCCGGCGCCCCGATGAGATACTCGCTCTTGTTGGTGAACTGCACCGCGAAGCGCTGCAGAATCGCGTGGATCACCTTGCTGATCTCGTCGCGGACATGGCGGAAGTCGACGTCGTCCATGCCGGGGACGGGCTTGGCTCCATACTGAAAGCCCGGCCGGCCCAGCAGCGTGGTGACCACGAGCGTGCGCAGAGCGCTGAGCGTGATCCACTCCTGCGCGGTCTTGCCGACCTGCCTGCTGGACTGCATGACCACGGCGGAGACACGAACGCGCTGGCCGTCGACGCGCTGGATCGGCATGTCGAGGATGTGCCGAACGATCTGCGTCGCGGGGTCGTGCATGTCCCGGGACAGCGCCTCGTTGGCGTTGACCTTCGTGCCGAGGACATTGCGCCAGTAGAAGAGGTCGCCGAGCTCATCGGGCCCCAGCCCGTGGTGGATCTCCACCGGCACCCGGATGTCCTCAAGCAGCTCCTGGAGGTTCTCGCCGGCGTCGATCCTCAGCAGCAGCTCGTTGTTGACGCGGGTCCAGGCAGCTCGCTGCGTCTCGCCGTCGACGGCGATCAGCTTGCGCCCGAACGGTAGACCGATCTTCGCTGATCCATCGGGCATCCTGACCACCCGCAGCTTCACGGGCGTGCCGAGGAGGATGGGCGGGGTTCCGCGGTGCTCGCCGTTGATGGTCCGGTTGAGGATGAACTCGCCGTAGCGCGGCACGTTTCGGCGCTTCTCGCCGGTGAAGAGGCGCTGGATGCGCTCGCGCTCCTCGATGTGCTTGGCCAGCGCAGGGTCAGCGAGCATGGACGGGCGGAGCTTCTTGTCCTCGAGCTTCTCCGGATCGGGAACCAGCTCAAGGAGGTGACCGAGGGAGAGGGTCGCCAGGACGGAGTGCTCGTCCACATACAGGCAGGTGATGGCCGAAGCCCTGCTCGGGTCGATGAACTCGGCGACGTTCACGGTCGCGGAGCTGCTGGTGGGCAGGCTCATGGTAATGCGATGCCTCCAAGAAGGCGTCATTGCTCCGCGAACATGGGACACCTAGACTTGCTGGTGCCACCCTGCAAGTCGGCGGTCCTCGAATCGGGGAGCGTGAGTGGAGCCCCGGCCAGCAGGCCGGGGCTCCACTATCTTGGGTCTCCCGAGTCAATCTGTCAAATCACTCGAGTTGCGAGCTGCCTTTCTCGGGTTGGCCCCTCGCGGCCGACGAGGGTCGACCGAGCGTCGCAGGACCTCCTCGAGCTTCTCGACCGCCGTGGGCACGTCCTCGTGCTCCCACACGCGGACGACGGTCCAACCAGCACCAATCAGACGCCTGTCGGTGTCCTCGTCGCGGCGCCGATTCGCTGCGAGCTTGTCCGCCCAGAATCGTTTGTTCGCCTTGGACTCCGTCCCATGCACCGGACATGCGTGCCAGAAGCAGCCGTCGACGAAGACCGCGACGCGCTGCCTGGCGAAGACGATGTCGGCACGCCGCCGAAGGCCGGGAAGCACCGCGGCGTCAACCCGATACCGCCATCCGCGGGCATGAAGCGCGCGCCTGAGCAGCAACTCGGGCGTGGTGTCGCGGCGCCGGTTGGCACGCATGCGCCTCGCGGCCTCCGGCGACGACGGCATCGGCGTTGCTGCACGACCCGCCTGGCCAGGCCGGCACGACGAGCGTTGCGTGCCCTCTGCGGTCACGGCTCTGCCTCCCCTGGCTCCTCTGCCGCGGACTCGGTCCCACATGCCCCACACGTGATCGGACCCGCGGTGAGAACTGTAGGCGCGACCCGGATCGCCGGTAGCTCCACACCGGGCCACCGAGTGCCGCCCCACGCCCCCGAACTGCCACCGTCAAAGCGCCGGGGGCCCAGTCAGGACCCGCTGTTCAGTCCCCGCTCCCCCTCGCCGTTCGGGGCCCCTTGTCGGGCAGGTCAGGCGTGAAGTCGGTCCCGCACACCCCGCACGAGATCGGGCCAGCAGCCAGCACGGTCGGGGAGACCCGGATGCGGCGGCCGCACTCGCACACGCACGGCGGTGGGCTCGGCTTCCTCGTCCTGCCGCCGTCGGTGATCTCCACCAACCGGTGCAGCCGCAGGGCCCACCGGTCGCTGGACGTCCGGCTCGTCAGCCGGTGGGAGAGCGGACAGGTCCAGCGTCCCCAGGGCGTCTACCGACGACTACTCGGCCACCTCGGCGCCCCGCAGCCCAACGCGCCGGCGCCTGCACGAGCGCGAACCACTCCCGTTCTGCCGGGGCATTGCCCTGTCGAGCCGGTCGACCGGTCCATAGCGTCGCCAGCGACCGGCGACGACTTCGACCTGGGAGACGGTGACCCCTCCGTGCAGCGACGGAACTTCCTCCGCGCAGGCTCCTCGCTCGCGATCTCCGGCCTCCTCGCCGCGGTCATCGGCGACGGGGCCAGCTCGAGCAGCGCGACACCCGATGTCGTCGACGAGCTGACCCACCGCCTCGTGAGCCTGCGGAAGCTCGACAACACCCTTGGCGGCGCGGACACGTACCGGCTCTACGCCGCGGAGGCGGAGCTGACCGGCCACCTGCTGCGCAGCGGCGCACACCGCGACGTCGTGCACCGCGGCCTCCTCTCCCTACACGCCGAGCAGTCGCAGCAGGCCGGCTGGGCAGCGTTCGACGCCGGATGGCACGACGTAGCGCGCGACCACTACCGCCGCAGCCACGCCGCCGCGACGGAGGCCGGCGACGCCGGGCTCGCCGGCAACGCCCTCGCCTTCCATGCCTACCAGCTCATCGGGCTCGGACAGCCGGCCCGCGCGGTCTCGGAGAAGTCGGTGCACGCCGCCGATCAGCCGGACGTCGACCCCGGCGTCCGCGCGCTTCTCTACTCACGGGCCGCCTGGACATTCGCCCTGGACGGCGACGCGAACGCGACCGCTCGATGCCTCGGTCAAGCGGAGGACGCGCTCGCACTCGCCGACGGCCGGACGCCGGACTACGCCGCGTGGATCGACGAGACCGAACTCGCAATCATGACCGGCCGCTGCTGGAGCGAACTCCGCCGTCCACTACGGGCGGTGCCCGTGCTAGAGACGGCGCTTGCCCGCTACAGCGACGCGCACTCACGCGACAAGGCGCTCTACTCGTCCTGGCTCGCCGACTCCTACATCGACGCCGGCGAGATCGAGCAGGCGACGGCGGTCGTGCAGTCGAGCCTCATCGTCATGGGCAACGTGTCGTCGGTCCGGCCGCGTGAGCGGCTGGTCAAGGTCGCCGGCCGGCTTGCTGAGCACAAAGACCTACCCGTCGTGCGGGACCTTCTCGGTAGTCATTCGCTCCACCCACTCGACGTACGACGCTGACGCCCGGGCCAGTGGCACGGCGGTGACCTCAGGGTTGTTCCACTCGTGGTGCTCGATGAGGTGCGCCTCCAGCGCGGAGTAGCGTGCTGCCGTCGTCTTGAAGGACACGACCCACTCCTCGCCCTGGCCGAACTCGCCGTTGTGCCAGAAGGCTGATGCCACCGGACCCGCCACCTGCCCGCCTGCGGCAAGACCGGCCGCGATCGCGGACTCGGCGAGCCGCAGCCCGGCCTCACGGGTGGGAGTCGCGGTGGACACCGTCAGCACCTCGGTCATGGCCGCGAGCGTACGAGGTCGCCGACGTGCAGCACAGCCGTGATGTCTCGGCTGTCGAGCAGGCGAGGGGGGCAGGGTTCGGCCTCCGCCTTCGCCGAACCCATAACGGGCACCGTTCCGACGAAGCGCGGACGGCGCAGCTCAGGTCGTCGCGTTGATCGTTGCCAACGTCCCGCTAACGACCGGCTCCTGTGCACGATTGTAACATTCAGTTGACAGGTGAGCACCGGACCCGCACTGTGCCTCTAGTTCACCTATGTATGACAGGAGTCTACAGTGATTGACCAGACGCTCGCTATCACGAGGCTCGCCCGGACGGTGGCGGCTGCACTGAGGACCTTCGCCGACGACATGGAGGCTGCGTCAGCAGCCGTCCCCGACGCAGCGGCGACAGAGGACGTACTCATCCCCGAGGGCCGTGGCCTTCGACAGCGCCAGATCCTGGAGCTGCCCGGCCTCGTGGGCGAAGACGGGTTGAAGACCGCCGACATTGCCAGCGCCATCGACTATGAGGTGCCGAACACCCACTCGACCCTGCAGGCCCTCGAGCGGAACGGGCTCGTCGAGCTTGTTCCTGGTGTGAGCCCCCAGACCTGGCGTCTCGCCCAGCGTTACCGGACGAATGCTCCGGTCTTCAAGCGCCTGGCCTCTCGTGTGAAGAAGGGAGAGTGGACGACCTACGGCGATATCTCCATCGCCGTACGGGGAGACACGCGAGCAGCCCGGGGCGTCGGTCGTGCCGCGGCCGCAATCTCCGACTTCCCTCACCCAGAGCGCGTGCTTATGGACGGCGGTGTGATCAATCCCAGCTGGAAGGACAAGGACGGCAGGGGCCCGGACTACTGCCGTCAGCTGCTCGAGGAGCAGGGAATCAGGTTCGAGGGCGACCGTGCAGACAAGAGCCAGCGTGTCACGTGGGACGAGCTGCGCCGGCGTGACGAGGCCGAACCCGTCGAGTAGCCAGCCCATCGCTCCACGCCCGTCACTCAGTCCCGTCCTCTCCCGTTGCCTCCGCCAGGTACTTGGGCGTCGCGCGGTCTGGGGCGACGTCGCTCGCGCGAACCACCGCACGCCGACCTCGACTCACCTCAACGACTCCCCATGTCTGGAGCAGAGCAACGGCACGCTGTGCGGTCGCCGTCGCGACGCCGAACTCGGCGCCGAGTTGCTTGCCGGTCGGGAGCTGATCGCCGACGTTGATCGATCCCGCCACCACGCGGGCCAGCAGCTCGACAGCAACCCGCTCGTACGGACTGCGCGGATTGGTTCGAGCACGCTCACCGTCGTTCGTGGTGGCGGGCGTCGGGCGAGCCGGGAGACGGTCGGCGAGTCCCTGCGCCGCGCGCTGGTCGGCCTCGGCCACCCACGCTGCGTACACCCGCAAGGTGGTTGTCCCGCCGCCACCGTGACCGAGCCGACCCGCGACGGTACGCACGTCGACGCCGGCGGCGATCAGCTCTGTCGCCGAGTAGTGCCGCAGGTTGTGCAGGTGCGTGTCGATCCCGAGCCGATCCGCCATTCGCCCGTACCGCTGTGTAACCGACGATGGCTTGAGGCTGGTTGAGCCGTCCGGCGAGTTCGAGAACACGAAGGCATCGGGCGACATCTCGAGTCCGAGCGCGGCCATGCGCGCTTCCCATCGCTGGCGGTGCTCGATGAGCGCGGCGACGGTGCCCGGGTCGATCGTGACGTGCCTGCGCTGGTGGGTCTTGGTGTCCTTCTCCTCGGTGTCGTTGCCGTCCTGGGCAATGGCCCGGCGGACGGTGACGACGGCGCGTTCGAGGTCGACGTGTCGCCAACGCAACGCACACAGCTCGCCGCGGCGAGCACCGCTGACCATCGTGAGCCAGACGAGCATCCCCCAGTCCGGATCGACCCGGAACGACTCGGCGATCAAGCAGGCTGCCTCGTCAGGTGTCGGCGGCTGCGGGTCAGGCGACGGCACCGGGGGCGGCTCGGCCTGGTCCATCGGGCTCGCCCCCACCCACCTCCAGCGAACGGCCCGTTTGTAGGCCCCGCTGAGGATGTAGTGGATCTTCCGGATCGTCGCGTTGCCCAGCGGCTTGCAGCGGTGCGGGCCGCACCGGTGGTCGCACTCGTGCGCCATCGGGGTGCGGTGGTCGATCTGCTTCCGGTGGGTGCAGTGGTCCCGGCAGCGCCGCATCTCGGCGTAGAGCGAGTCAAGGATGTCAGCGTCGAGGTCGCCGACCTTCCGCTTGCCGATGAACGGTCGAACGTGCTTGTCCACGTACTCGCGGTAGCCCGTGACGGTGCGCTTGCCGCCCTGGTGCTGGTCGAGGTAGCGGTCGAGCAGCTGATCGACGGTCGCCGTCGTGCGCGGGCTGCGTCGCTGCTTCACCTCGTCGACGAACCGCCGACGCACCTCGTCGGCCCGCTCCCACGCCTTCGGACCGGCCGGGATCACCTCGACCAGGTCGTGACGGCGCTTGGTGATCGGGTCGGTGCCAGCGTAGACACGCACGCGCAGGGTGCCGCTCGGGAGCTCGTCGATGCTGCCCCGCTCACGCTTACGCGGGTTCGTCGCCCTCGCCACGAGCAGGACGATACGCGACTTGCGTCACGCCCCGTGTCATGCTGACCGAGTCAGCCGGCTCTCGCTCGGCGTTCGTGCTGGTCAGATCGGTGGAGACGAGGGGAATCGAACCCCTAACCCCCGCCTTGCAAAGGCGGTGCTCTGCCAATTGAGCTACGTCCCCTGGCTGAGCGGGGACGTTACCCGCTCAGCAGCGGGCGATGTTGCCCGGGCTCAGTTCTTGGTGGCCTCGTGCCACAGGTCGGTCTCGCGGGAGGAACGAACCTTGGAGAAGATGAAGGCACCCGCGGCCAGAGCAACGGCAACGGCGATGAGCTTCTTCACGAGGATCACGTCCTAACCTGTCCCGAAGGATGTCCGGAGTGGAGCTCAGGGAAGTGGGCCCAGCTGGATTTGAACCAGCGACCTCGTCGTTATCAGCGACGCGCTCTAACCAACTGAGCTATGGGCCCTTGCGACGGGGACGAGGCTACCGCAGCGCCCCCGGCCGCCTTCAACCGGATACCCCCTCGGGTCAGTCCCGCTCGGAGAGGGTGACCTCGATGCCGCCGACCAGGTCGGCGGACACGTTGTAGACGAACGCGCCCACTGTGACGGCCACGGCGAAGAGCAGGCTGTTGATCGCTCCGATCACCGCGGCGAAGCCGAAGACGCGCCCGGCGCTGATCAGCGGGCTGCCGGTGGGGGTGTCACCGGACACCAGGTCGGCGTAGGTGCCGTTGAGCCGGTCCCAGACGCCCATGCCGTCGAGCGCGCCGTAGAGCACGCCGACCGCGACCAGCCAGATGAAGAACAGCACGACGGCGAGCACGAGACCCAGCTTCAGCACCGACCACGGGTCGAGCCTCTTGAGCTGCAGTGCGGCCTGCCGGGGTGGCCGGTTGCGCATCGCCCGCACGCTGGACCAGCTACCGCTTTCGCTCGCGGGTCCCGACCCGGCGCGCTGCTCGTCGTAGCGCGCGGGTGGCTCGAGGAAGGCGGTGGGTCCCTCGTCGAGCAGCGTGGTGTCCTCCGGCTCCTGCTCCGGCAGGGGCTCGGGCGCCGGTTCCGCGGTGCCACCGCCGCCGGACATCCGGTGCCACGGCGGCGGTGCCGCCGCCTCCGGCCCCGGTCCGGGCATCGGGCCCGGTGCCGGCTCCGGCTCCACCGGGCGAGGCGATGGCGACGGTGAGGGCGCTGCGGGTGCCTCCGGCGCCGACGCCTGCTGGGCGGGCTCTGCCTGCGGGGGCTGAGGCAGCTGTATGTGCGCGGTGGGCGCATCCGCTCCGGTGGGGTCGGACGGACGCTCGGCCGTCACCACCTCCTCGGCCTGCGCGGGGGCGGACCCGTTCGTGCCGGCCGTGCCGCCGGGCTGCGCGGGAGCGGTGGCCTCCGGCGCGTTCGCCTGTCCGTTCGCCTGCTGCGGGATCGCCGCCTGCTCGCCGGTCGCCAGGCGGCCGCGGCCGTCCGGCTCGTCCGGTGTGCTCGTCGTCTCGTTCACGAGGTGAACGTCTCCTCGGGGCCTGGTGGGTGGGGCGGCTCGCGAGCTCAGCCGAGCGACTGGTCGTCCGCGTCGTCCTCGGCGTTGCGCGCCACCGCGAGAAGCGTGGCAGTCTCGCCGAGGTTCATCAGACGGACCCCCTTCGTCTGCCGGCCGGCCTTGCGGACCTCCCGGGCGGTCGTGCGGATCACCCCGCCGGTCGAGGTGATCGCGTACAGCTCGTCGTCGATCCCGACGATGAGCGCGCCGACCAGAGTGCCACGACGACGGTCGTACTGGAGTGTCAGAACACCCTTGCCGCCCCGACCCTGTACCGGATAGTCCTCGATCGGGGTGCGCTTGGCATAGCCGCCCGCGGTGGCGACGAGCACGAAGGTCTCCGGCCGCACCACGGCGAGCGACAGCAACCGGTCGCCGTCGTTGAACCGCATCCCCAGGACGCCGGACGTGGCGCGGCCCATCGGGCGCAGTGCATCGTCGCTCGCGCCGAACCGGATCGACTGGCCCTCCGCCGAGACGAGCAGCAGGTCGTCGGTGGCCGAGCAGAGCACGGCCCCGACGAGCTCGTCGTCCTCGCGCAGGTTGATGCCGATCAGGCCGCCGGTGCGGTTGGAGTCGAAGTCGGTGAGCCGCGACTTCTTCACCAGACCGCTTCTCGTCGCGAGGACGAGATATGGCGCCGCCTGGTAGTCCTTGATCTGCATGACCTGCGCGATGTGCTCGTCCGGCTGGAGCGCGAGCAGGTTGGCCACGTGCTGGCCGCGGGCGCTGCGGTTGGCCTCCGGCAGCTCGTAGGCCTTGAGCCGGTACACGCGACCCTTGTTCGTGAAGAACAGGATCCAGTCGTGCGTGGAGCACACGAAGAAGTGGGCGACGATGTCGTCCTGCTTCAGCTGCGCGCCCTGCACGCCCTTCCCGCCGCGCTTCTGCGCCCGGTACAGGTCGGTCTTCGTGCGCTTGGCGTAGCCGGTCTGAGTAATCGTCACAACGACGTCTTCGACCGCGATCAGGTCCTCGTTGGTGACGTCGCCGTCGTCGGCCACGATCTGCGTGCGCCGCTCGTCGCCGTGCTTCTCGACGATCTCGGTGAGCTCGTCGCGCACGATCGTGCGCTGGCGCTCGGGCCGGGCGAGGATGTCTTCGAGGTCGGCGATGGTGCGCTCGATCTCGGCCAGCTCGTCGATGATCTTCTGGCGCTCCAGCGCGGCGAGCCGCCGCAGCTGCATGTCCAGGATCGCCTGGGCCTGGATCTCGTCGACGTCGAGCAGCTCCATCAGGCCCGTGCGCGCGACGTCGACCGTCTCGGACGCCCGGATCAGCGCGATGACCTCGTCGAGCGCGTCGAGCGCCTTGACGTAGCCACGCAGGATGTGGGCCCGCTCCTCGGCCTTGCGCAGCCGGTAGCGGGTGCGCCGGACGATGACGTCGATCTGGTGCCGGATGTAGTTGCGGACCATCTGGTCGAGCCGGAGCGTGCGCGGCACGCCGTCGACGATGGTCAGCATGTTGACGCCGAAACCCTGCTGCAGCTGGGTGTGCTTGTAGAGGTTGTTGATCACGACCTTGGCGACGGCGTCGCGCTTCAGGGTGATCACGATGCGCATGCCGATGCGGTCGGACGACTCGTCGTTGATCTCGGCGATGCCGGAGAGCTTGCCGTCGCGGTGCTGCTGCGCGATCGACTCGATGAGGTTGTCCGGGTTGACCTGGTAGGGCAGCTCGGTGACAACGAGGATGGTGCGCCCCTTGGGGTCCTCCTCTACCTCGATCACCGCGCGCATCCGCACCGAGCCGCGGCCGGTGCGGTAGGCCTGCTCGATCCCGTCGCGGCCGACGATCAGGCCTGCGGTCGGGAAGTCGGGGCCCTTGATCCGCTGCATGAGCGCGGCGAGGAGCTCCTCGTCGGAGGCCTCCCAGTTGTCCAGCGCCCACACGACGCCGTCGCCGACCTCGCGCAGGTTGTGCGGCGGGATGTTGGTGGCCATGCCGACCGCGATCCCGACGCTGCCGTTGATCAGCAGGTTGGGCACCCGCGACGGCAGGACGAGCGGCTCCTGCGTCTTGCCGTCGTAGTTGTCGGCGAAGTCGACGGTGTCCTCGTCGATGTCCTGCAGCATCGCCATGGCGAGCGGGGACAGCCGGCACTCGGTGTACCGCATGGCCGCGGCCGGGTCGTTGCCGCGCGAGCCGAAGTTGCCCTGCCCGTCGACCAGCGGGTAGCGCAGCGCCCACGGCTGGGCGAGCCGGACGAGCGCGTCGTAGATGGCCGAGTCACCGTGGGGGTGGTAGTTACCCATCACCTCACCGACGACGCGCGCGCACTTGACGTAGCTGCGGTCGGGGCGGAAGCCGTTCTCCCCCATCGAGTACAGCACCCGCCGGTGCACCGGCTTGAGCCCGTCCTCGACCAGCGGCAGCGCCCGGCCGACGATCACGCTCATCGCGTAGTCGATGTAGGAGCGCTGCATCTCCTGCTGGATGTCGACCGGTTCGGTGCGGTCGCCATCCGGCGGCGGGGGCAGCGTGGGGTCCAAGGTGTCGGTCATCGTCCTTCTCTGCTCATGCGGTTCCTGCTGACGGGGCGCGCGGGGCTACACGTCCAGGAACCGCACGTCCTTGGCGTTGCGCGTGATGAACGACCGGCGGGACTCGACGTCCTCGCCCATCAGGATCGAGAACAGCTCGTCGGCCGTGGCGGCGTCGTCCAGCGTGACCTGCAGGAGCAGCCGGTTGGCCGGGTCCATCGTGGTCTCCCACAGCTCCTTGGCGTTCATCTCGCCGAGGCCCTTGTAGCGCTGGACGCCCTCTTCCTTGGGCAGCTTCTTGCCGGCGGCCCGGCCGGCCTCGATGAGGCCGTCGCGCTCGCGGTCGGTGTAGGCGAACTCCGGCTCGCTCCCACGCCCGCCCCACTTGATCTTGTAGAGCGGGGGCTGCGCGAGGAAGACGTGCCCCGCCTCGACCAGCGGCCGCATGAAGCGGAACAGCAGCGTGAGCAGCAGGGTGCGGATGTGCTGGCCGTCGACGTCGGCGTCGGCCATCAGCACGATCTTGTGGTAGCGCAGCTTCGACAGGTCGAACTCGTCGTGGATGCCGGTGCCCAGCGCCGTGATGATGGACTGGACCTCGGTGTTCTTGAGCACCCGGTCGATGCGGGCCTTCTCGACGTTGATGATCTTGCCGCGGATCGGCAGGATCGCCTGGTACATCGAGTCGCGGCCGGACTTGGCCGAGCCGCCTGCCGAGTCGCCCTCCACGATGTAGACCTCGGACTTCGACGGGTCGGTGGACCGGCAGTCGGCGAGCTTGCCGGGCAGGCCGCCGATGTCACCCGCGCTCTTGCGCCGCACCAGCTCGCGCGCCTTGCGAGCCGCGATCCGGGCCTGCGCGGACTGCACCGCCTTGTTGACGATGGTCTTGGCCTCGGCCGGGTTGCGCTCGAACCAGTCGGCGAGCCACTCGTTGCTGACCCGCTGCACGAACGACTTGATCTCGGTGTTGCCGAGCTTGGTCTTGGTCTGGCCCTCGAACTGGGGCTCCTTCACCTTGACCGAGACGATCGCGGCGAGGCCCTCGCGGATGTCGTCGCCGGACAGCGCCGGGTCCTTCTCCTTGAGCAGCTTCTTGTCACGCGCGTACTTGTTGACCGTGGAGGTCAGCGCGGAGCGGAAGCCCTCCTCGTGGGTGCCGCCCTCGTGGGTGTTGATCGTGTTGGCGAACGTGTAGACCGACTCCGTGTAGCCGGAGTTCCACTGCATCGCCACCTCGACCGCGTGGCCTTCGCCCTCCGCCGAGTACGCGACCAGCTTCTTGTGGATCGGGTCCTTCGACTTGTTGAGGTGCGCGACGAAGTCCTCGAGGCCGTTGGGGTAGCAGAAGGTGTACTCCTTCACCTTCGCCACGTAGCCCTCGGCGTCGGGTTCCTCCTCCTCGGCCGGGTGCCCGTTGCGCTCGTCGCGCAGGACGATCGTGAGCCCCTTGTTGAGGAACGCCATCTCCTGGAGACGGCGGCGGATCGTTTCGATGTTGAACGTGAGCGTCTCGAAGATGTCGCCGTCGGGCCAGAACGTGACCGAGGAGCCGGTGCGCTTGGTGGGCTCCCCCTTGCGCAGCGGTCCGGGCACCGAGCGGGCGTAGTGCTGGCGCCACACGAAGCCGTCGGTGTGGATCTCGACGTCGAGCGCCACGGACAGCGCGTTGACGACCGAGACGCCGACGCCGTGCAGACCGCCGGACACCGCGTAGGAGTCGCTGTCGAACTTGCCGCCCGCGTGCAGCATCGTGAGCACCATCTCGACGGCGGGCTTCTTCTCCACCGGGTGCATGCCGACCGGGATGCCGCGGCCGTCGTCGACGACCCGCACACCGCCGTCCTCCTGCAGCGTGACCTCGACGCGCGTGGCGTAGCCCGCCATCGCCTCGTCGACGGCGTTGTCCACGACCTCCCAGATCAGGTGGTGCAGACCCCGCTCGCCGGTGGAGCCGATGTACATGCCGGGCCGCTTGCGGACCGCCTCGAGACCCTCGAGAACAGTGATGGACGACGCGCTGTAAGCGTTCTTCTTCTCCGGCACGGGCAGCCTGTCTCCTCGCCACGACAGCCCTTCCGGCGGGCACACGGTTGCACCCGGCGCATCAGGGCCTTTCGACCGGGCGATCGGGGAGCGCCCGGGAACACCCCTCCATCATACCGGGGCACCCTGGCAGGAACGCGGCTAGGACACCCCCAGAATCGTCACAGACAGGCGATCGGGAACCGAGACGGGTTTCGTCGGCCGCCACGGGGGGTGAAACGGGCTACGGGCACATCACGTCGCCCTGAATCGCCGCATGACGCGATCGCCATCAGCCGTACGTGTCCCTGGGCCCCCTGCCACGCACGTGGCGCGGGCCGTGCCGCCAGCTGGGTCCGGACGGCCCGACCACGCGGATCCGGCGCACGACGTCCTTCCCGACCGAACCGGCCAGCCGGGAGAGCAGCTGGCGCTGCAGCTGACGCAGCTGCGTGGCCCACGCCGTCGACTCGGCCTGCAGCACGAGCTCGCCGTCGCGCAACGAAAGGGGCGTGCAGTGGTCGGCGATCTCGGCGCCGACCAGGTGCGGCCAGCGGCCCAGGACGGTGGCGTCGGTCAGCCGCGGCGACCAGCCCCGGTCGAGGGCGACCCGGGAGACCACCCGGCCGAACGGCTGCGGATCCCGCTCGTCGGGGCCCGCACCCGACCACCGCCTGCGGCGCCCGCGGGAGCTGACCGGCTTGCGTCCTTCGTTCTCCGCGCTGCGCTGAGCCGCTCGCTGGGCGTTGGCCTCCCGGGCCGCGCGCAGCGCCTCACGGGCCAGATCCGCCCCGCGGTTGCGACCAGCGGTCGTCCCCGAATCATCCCCAGGGTTGGGGACAACCGCCCTCGAATGGGGCGCGCCGGGCGGTTCGCGGGGTACGACGGGCGGTCGTTTCGCCTCGTCATCACCAGTGCGGCGAAAGTTATCCACAGTATCCACACCTTTGTCCCCAGGTGGGAGAGATCACAGTCGACCTCCTGACGTGGCCTCTTGCGGAAACGGCTCCACATGCCCTCCGCTCACCGCGAACCGGTCGCCGGAAAGACCCTCCGGGACGTCCTCCGCGACCGCCGCCGTGATCAGCACCTGTTCGGCGCGCCGAGCGACGTCGGCGAGGGCGGAACGCCGACGTGAGTCGAGCTCCGCGAACACGTCGTCGAGCACGAGGACCGGCTCGACGTCGTCGGCGCAGAGCAGCCGGTACGACGCGAGCCGCAGCGCGAGCGCCAGCGCCCAGGACTCGCCGTGGCTCGCGTACCCCTTCGCAGGCCCCTCGCCGAGCCGCAGCTCCAGGTCGTCGCGGTGAGGGCCGACGAGGCAGACGCCGCGTTCCACCTCCTGCCGCCGCATGCGCCCCATCGCATCCACGAGGAGCGGCTCCAGCTCGCCGACCGAGGACGGCAGTTCGCCCTCGAGGCTGCACCGGTAGGCGAGCGCGATCGGGTCCGAGGTCGGCGCGACCTCGGCGAACGCCTCCACGGCACGGGGGGCGATCGCGGCGACGAGCTCGAGCCGGCCCGCGAGCAGCGCGGCCCCGTGCCGGGCGAGGTGGCCGTCCCACACGTCGAGCGTGCGCAGGTCGCCGCCGCTCCTCGCGGTCTTGAGCAGCGCGGAGCGCTGCCGCAGCACGCGGTCGTAGTCGGAACGCACGGCGGCGTAGCGCGGGAACCGGGAGACGAGCAGGTCGTCGAGGAACCGGCGACGCTCACCGGGGTCGCCGCGCACCAGCGCGAGGTCCTCGGGGGCGAACAGGACGGTTCGCAGGATCCCCAGCACGTCACGCGGCTTCGCCACCGGAGCCCGGTTCACCCGGGCCCGGTTGGCGCGGCCGGGGGCGATCTCCACCTCGACGGTCAGCTCGCGGCCCTGGTGCACCACCAGCCCGCGCACGAGCGCCCGCGCCGCACCCCGCCTGATGAGCGGGGCATCGGTGGCCACCCGGTGCGAGCCGAGCGTGGCCAGGTACCCCGCCGCCTCGACGAGGTTGGTCTTGCCGACCCCGTTCGGCCCCACGAGCACCGTGACGCCGGGCCGCAGGTCGAGCTCGGCGCTCTCCCAGGAGCGGAAGTCCGTGACGGCGAGCCGGCGCAGGTGCACGGACTAATTCTGAGTGGTGCCGGTGCCCGAGCTCGGCCCGGCGTGCTCACCGGGCGTTCCGGCCGGTCCAGCGGCCGACCGCACCGCGTGCCCGCCGAACTGCTGGCGCAGCGCCGCGACCGCCTTCATCGCGGGCGAGGAGTCCTGCCGGGAGGCGAACCGCGCGAACAGCGCCGCGGAGATCACCGGCAGCGGCACGGCGTGCTGGATGGCCTCCTCGATCGTCCAGCGGCCCTCGCCGGAGTCCTCGACGTAGTCGTCGAGCTTCGCGAGGCCCGGGTCCTCCTTCAGCGCGACGACGAGCAGGTCGAGCAGCCACGAGCGCACCACCGTGCCGCGCGACCACGCCTCCAGCACACCGGGCACGTTGGTGATCAGCTCGGCGGCCGAGAGCAGCTCGAAGCCCTCGGCGTAGGCCTGCATCAGGCCGTACTCGATGCCGTTGTGGACCATCTTCGAGAAGTGGCCCGCGCCAACGGGGCCCGCGTGCACGAAGCCCTCCTCGCGCGGCCCCTCCGGACGGAGCGCGTCGAAGATCGGCATCGCCCGCTCGATGTGCTCGGCGGACCCACCGGCCATGAGCCCGTAGCCGTTCGCCTTGCCCCAGATCCCGCCCGAGACGCCGACGTCGAGGTAACCGATCCCCTTCTCGTCGAGCAGCGCGGCGTTGGGCCCGTCGTCGGTGTAGCGCGAGTTGCCCCCGTCGATGACGAGGTCCCCGGCCTCCAGCACGTCGGCGAGCGCGCGCACGGTGCCGCGCGTCGGCTCCCCGGAGGGGACCATCACCCAGACGACCCGCGGCGCCGTGAGCGCCTCCGCCAGCGCGGCGAGCGACTCGACGTCGCTCACCTCCGGGCGCGGGTCGTAACCGACGACCTCGTGGCCCGCCGACCGCAGCCGGTCGCGCATGTTGCCGCCCATACGGCCCAGGCCGATGAGTCCCAGTTGCACTTGTCGTCTCTCCTGCAGGTCGGGTGCGCGCACCGCTCAGCCGGGCAGGCGCACAGGCATCAACAGGTGCAGGTACCCCGGCACCGGTTCCGGAGTCTCCTCCGTCGCCGCGTCCTCCGCAGGCGCGGCGGGCACCGGGCGCACCAGAGCGGGGCGGTTCGGTGTGGTGAACGTGAGCTGCGCCCGCTCGGTGTGCAGGGCACCGAGGCCGTCGAGAAGGTACCCGGGGTTGAACGCGATCACTAGCGGCGCGCCGTCGAGTTCACACGGAAGCTCCTCCTCGGCGCTCCCGACGTCGTCGCCGCCCGCGGCCAGGCGCAGCCCGTCGTCGGCGAACTCCATGCGGACCTGGGCGACGCGGTCGGTGACCAGCGCGACGCGCTTGATCGCCTCGACGAGCGGGGCGACGTCGATCACGGCGGCGCTCGTGTGCTCGGCGGGGATCAGCTGGCGGAACCGCGGGAACTCGGCGTCGAGCAGGCGGGTGGTGGCGCGCCTGCCGCCGCCGGTGATGCCCAGCATCCCGTCGCCGGCGGACAGCGCGATCTCGACCGTGCCGGCGCCGGAAAGCGTCTTCGCGACCTCGGCCAGCGTGCGCGCCGGGATCAGCACCGCGCTCGACTGCGCTTCGTCCTCGGGGGTCCAGTCCAGCTCGCGGACGGCGAGCCGGAACCGGTCGGTGGCCGCGAGCGTGAGCCGCTGGCCCTCGATCTCCAGCCGGATGCCCGTGAGCATCGGCAGCGTGTCGTCCCGGCCGGCCGCGACGGCGACCTGCGCGACGGCCTCGGCGAGCTCGCTCGCGGCCACGGTGCCGGCGAGCTGGGGCATGGCCGGCAGCTGCGGGTAGTCCTCGACCGGCATCGTCGGCAGGCTGAACCGGCTGCTGCCGCAGTTGATCGTGGCGCGCGAGCCGTCGACGACGAGATCGACCGGCTTGGACGGGAGCGCGCGGGTGATGTCGGCGAGCAGGCGGCCCGAGACGAGCACGCGGCCCGGGTCACCGATCGTGGCGTCGAGCTCGACCCGGGCGGACGTCTCGTAGTCGAACCCGGAGACCGTGAGGCGGTCGCCGTCGGCCCCACCGGAGGCTTCGACGAGAACGCCGCCGAGCACCGGGACCGGTGGCCGTGCCGGGAGGCTGCGGGCCACCCAGGCGGCGGCGTCGGCGAGGACGTCGCGTTCGACCCGGAACTTCATGAGGGGACCTCTCGCGCTGGGGACGACTCAGTGTCGCCGGCTCGAATGCCGGCGGGCGTTGTGGGTGCGGCGCCCGGACGCCGCCGCGGTGCCGGGATGACCCGGGCCGGGGAGACCACCGTAGAGCCTCCGGACGGCGGGTGTCATCCCGGCCATGCGCTACCCGATCGGGACGAGCCGACTCACTCCATCCACGTCGCTTCTTCTTTCTTGGATGTTCAAAGAGATAGATCCAGCAGTAGTGAAAGGGCCTGTGCAAACTGTGGATGGACGATGTTCCCGCTGGTCGGACGCCGTGTCCGGGTGGGGAGCGTCGGGTGGGCGCACCCGTGGGCGGATGAGGTGACCGGTGGATGACGCTTCGGAACGTCCACCTGTCCCCGCGGTGGACACCGGTTTTCCACCGTCTGCGCACGATCCGTCCACCGGCCTCTCGGCGACCATCCACAGAGTTGTCCCCAGATGTGGGTGAAGAGTGGTCGGGTGGGGACGGAGCGCGACCGGATCCGGTCGCCGATCCTCGCTCTGCGCAACCCGTCGGTGCTCGCTGCGAGCACCCGGGTGACGACGAGCCGTGACCGGGAGTGGTGACGGGATGCGACGGGTGTGCACGGGGAGCGACCGCTACTGGCCCTGACACACAGGAGAAGAGGTATGGCGCGGCTCGCGCACCGGTCGTCCGGGCGCGCGCCTCGTCGACGGGGCGCGTCGCCGGGGAAGGGGTGCGCGGCCGGCGAGGAGGTGCGCGCCCGGCGGAGGGATGCGTCGCGGTGGGAGGCGTGCGCCGCGCTCAGTGGCGGGCGCGCTGCTTGATCCGCGCCGTGAGCTCCTGGACCTGTTCGAAGGTCTTGCGGCGCTGGGCGATCTCGTTGCGGATCTTCTTGTCGGCGTGCATGACCGTGGTGTGGTCGCGGCCGCCGAAGGTCTGCCCGATGCGCGGCAGGGAGAGATCGGTGAGCTCGCGGCACAGGTACATGGCGATCTGGCGCGGTTGGGCGTGCGCCTTCGACTTCCCCGGCCCGCACAGCTCGTCGATCGTGACGCCGAAGAACTCGGCGGTGACCGCCATGATCGTGGGCGCCGTGATCTCGGACGCCGCGGAGTCGGGGATGAGGTCGCGCAGCACGATCTCGGCGAGCTGCGTGTCGACCGGCTGCCGGTTCAGCGACGCGAACGCCGTGACGCGGATGAGCGCGCCCTCCAGCTCGCGGATGTTGCGCTCGATGCGTTCGGCGATGAACTCGAGCACGTCGCCGGGGACGGCGAGCCGGTCCTGCGCGGCCTTCTTCCTCAGGATCGCGATGCGGGTCTCCAGCTCGGGCGGCTGGATGTCGGTGATGAGGCCCCACTCGAACCGCGTGCGCATCCGGTCCTCGAGGGTCTCGAGGCGCTTCGGCGGCCGGTCGGAGGAGACGACGATCTGCTTGTTGGCGTTGTGGAGGGTGTTGAAGGTGTGGAAGAACTCCTCCTGGGTCCCTTCCTTGCCCTCCAGGAACTGGATGTCGTCCACCAGCAGCACGTCGACGTCGCGGTAGCGGCGCTGGAAGGCCACCTTGCGGTCGTCGCGCAGCGAGTTGATGAAGTCGTTCGTGAACTCCTCGGTGGAGACGTACCGCACGCGCATGCCGGGGAACAGCCGCTGCGTGTAGTGGCCGACCGCGTGGAGCAGGTGGGTCTTGCCCAGTCCGGAGTCGCCCCAGATGAAGAGGGGGTTGTAGGCGCGGGCCGGCGCCTCGGCCACCGCGACGGCGGCGGCGTGGCTGAAGCGGTTGGACGCCCCGATGACGAAGGTGTCGAAGGTGTACTTCTCGTTCAGCCGCGTCTGCGAGCGCGGGCTGACGGTGTCGCCGGCAGGCGGGCCGGAGTAGGTGGGCCAGACCTCGGCAGGACGTCCGTCGCCGCCGGGCTCGCGGGGACCACCGCCGTTGGTGCGTGCGCCGTCGTTGCCCGCCACCACGTCGAGGGGGCCCGTGGTCGGCAGCACCGTTCCATCGGAGCCGACGGGCTCGTCCGGCTGCTCGACGGGGAGGTGGTCGTTGACACCGGGGGCGGCGACGGTGCGCGGGTGGGCTCCCGGCGGGTCGGGCACCTCGGTGCCGCCGGACGCGGCCGAGGCGTCGACGACCACCGCGAGGTTCACGGTGACACCCAGGTGCCGGCCGAGCGCATCGCTGATGGGCCGGCGCAGGATGCGTTCGATCGCGTCCTTCGCGAACTCGCTCGGCGCCGCGAGCAGCGCCGTGCCGTCGATCAGACCGAGCGGGCGCGTGAGCCGGAGGAAGGCGCGCTGCTGCGGGGAGAGCGACTGACCGGATCCGGCCGCGGCGCCGGAGAGATCGGCGATGACACGGTTCCAGACCTGTCCCAAGTCACCTGGCTGGTCGGCCACCGGTCCGCGCTCCCCTCCGGTCGTCGCCCCGGACGATCACGCACCCCGGATTAGGGGCGATCATCCCCAGACTTGTCCACACCTGTGCGCAAGACGGTACGCGGGCACGCAGCGTGAAACACGTGCGGGCCCGTGCAGCCGACGAAGTCGTGATCCCCCCGGATCCAAGTGTGGGAGGGGGACGCTAACAACGTCGGGCCGGTGTCACAAGCCACCGCTGTCACGCAATCGGGCAACAGGATGACCGTCGTCGTCGTGCCCGCGGTGGCCTCCCCCGCAGGACGACGCCGGCCCACCTGCCATGTACCCTGGTCACAACCGTGCCCGTGCATGCGGGTCGTGTGCTGCCCGTGGTGCGCCCAGTCGTGTGCCGAGAGCGGTCCTCGATCCGTGCGGGCGCCGATGCACCACCGACCCAACCCGAACGATGACGATCGACGGCCTGCCCCGCACCGCCGCCGACCAGGAGAGCCGACCGTGAGCAAGGGCAAGCGCACCTTCCAGCCCAACAACCGCCGCCGGGCCCGTACGCACGGCTTCAGGCTGCGGATGCGTACCCGCGCCGGGCGCGCCATCGTCGCGGCCCGCCGTGGCAAGGGCCGCCAGCGGCTCTCCGCCTGATCCGGCCGGCCCGGTGCTGCCGGCCGGGTCCCGGCTCACGCGCCGGGACGAGTTCGCCGCCGTCCTGCGGCGGGGGTGGCGCAGCGGCCGGTCCAGGCTCGTGGTCCACATGCACTGTCCCGCAGACGGCGACGCCCCGCGCGCCGGGCTGGTGGTGAGCAAGGCCGTGGGCGGCTCCGTGGTTCGCCACCGGGTGAGCCGCCGGCTGCGCCACCTGCTCGCGCCGAGGCTCGGCGAGCTCCCGGCCGGCGCCATGGTCGTGGTCAGGGCGCTGCCGCCCGCCGCCGACGCAACGTCGGCCGAGCTGGGCGACGACCTCGACTCGGGCATCCGCGCGGTCCTCCGGAAGGCGGGTGGAACGCGCCGTGGATGACGAGCGCCGTTCCCCGCTGACGCGGCTGCCCGTCGCGCTGCTGCGCGGTTACCAGCGCTGGGTGTCCCCAGCACTCCCCCCGACCTGCCGTTTCTACCCCACCTGCAGCGCGTACGCGATCGAGGCGTTGCAGGTGCACGGTCTGCTGCGCGGTTCTTGGCTCACGGTCAGGCGGTTGGCGCGGTGCGCGCCATGGCACCCTGGCGGAGTCGACCCGGTGCCGCCGCGCCGATCCCGCCCGGCCCGGAAGAACATCGAGGAGCAAGCCCCGTGCTGAACTTCATCTACTACCCGGTCTCGTTCATCCTCTGGGTCTGGCACGAGGTCTTCGGCTTCCTCCTCGGGCCGGACAACGGCATCGCGTGGGCGCTGTCGGTGATGTTCCTCGTCTTCACGCTGCGGGCCATCCTCTACAAGCCGTTCGTGCACCAGGTGCGCTCGATGCGCCGGATGCAGGAGTTCCAGCCGGAGATCGCCAAGCTCCGCAAGAAGTACGCCAACGACAAGCAGAAGCAGGCCGAGGAGATGCAGCGGCTCCAGAAGGAGCACGGCGTCAACCCGCTCGGCGGCTGCCTGCCCGTCCTGGTGCAGGTGCCGGTGTTCATCGGCCTGTTCCACGTGCTGCGCGAGTTCGGCCCCACCAACGGCGACGGCTCACCCCGTACGGAGAACTACTTCTTCGGGTTGGAGGAGGTCCAGTCCTTCAACCGCTCCGACCTGTTCGGGGCGAAGCTGGGCAACTGGGTGCTGCAGGGCGAGGAGTTCCTCAACGCCGCCGGCACCTCGATCGCCTCGATGCTGATCGTCATGATCCCGCTGATGATCGCCGCGGGCTTCTTCACGCACATCACCGCCCGCCACTCGGTGGCCCGGCAGACCGCGGCGCAGGCCGAGAACCCGCAGACCGCGATCATGAACCGGTTGATGCTGTACATCTTCCCCATCGGTGTGGTCGTCGGTGCGCCGTTCCTGCCGCTCGCAGTGCTCCTCTACTGGGTGTCGAACAACCTGTGGACGCTCGGTCAGCAGTACGTCGTCTACAAGCGGATCGACGCCGAGGAGAGCGCCAAGCGCGAGCAGGCGGCCGTCACCCGGCAGGCGCGTGCTCCGCGGCCCGGCCAGAAGCCGGTGCGGCCGGACACTGCGCCGGCCGACGAGCCCCAGCAGCCGGCCAAGCGCCCGGGCGCCAAGCCCGTCACCCGCAAGCCGGCCGGACCCGGCGCGAACGGTGCTGCTCCGGCCACCGAGCCGAAGGACGCGTCGGGCAACGGCACCGGCAAGAGCCTGAACGGCGTCGACCGCGGTGCGCGCAGCGGAGGCGGCTCCCGGCCGCCGGCGCGCCGCCCGCGCAAGCGCCGCTGACCCACCAGACATCCGCGGTCGCCCACCGGCGACCGCAGCGGCGCGTTCCGGATCACCGGGCGCGCCGCACCTGTTCAGAGAGGAGACGCATCGTGCCGAAGACTGCGCAGGACGGGGCCACCTCCGCCGAGGACCAGCTGGTGCGCGAGGGCGACATCGCCGGCGACTACCTCGAGCAGCTGCTCGACATCCTGGACTACGACGGCGACATCGACCTGGACGTCGAGGCGGGGCGGGCGATCGTCAGCATCGTCGGGGGCGAAGACCTCGACAAGCTCGTCGGGGAACGCGGTGCGGTGCTCGAGGCGCTGCAGGAGCTGACCCGGCTCGCGGTGCAGCAGGTGTCGGGCAACCGCAGCCGGCTGATGCTCGACATCGCGAAGTGGCGCGAAGGCCGCCGGGACGAGCTCACCGACCTCGGCACCCGCACGGCCAACGAGGTGCTGGAAAGCGGGGAGTCGGTGCGCCTTCGCCCGATGACGCCGTTCGAGCGCAAGGTCGTGCACGACGCCGTCGCGAAGGTCAAGGGCGTCTCCAGCGAGAGCGAGGGCGAGGAGCCGCGCCGGCAGGTCGTCATCTTCCGCAGTGCCTGATACCGGGTCTGCGCAAGCGGAATCGAACCGGGACACCACTGTCTTCGGCGAGCGCCTCCCGCTCGCCCGACGCTATGCCGAGCACCTCGCCACCTCCGGCGTCGAGCGCGGGTTGATCGGTCCGCGTGAGGCGGATCGGGTGTGGGAACGGCACGTGCTCAACTGCGCGGTCGTCGCGGCCCTGGTGCCGGACGGCGCGCGTCTCGTCGACGTGGGTTCGGGAGCCGGGCTTCCCGGGATACCGTTGGCGCTGGCCCTGCCCGCTGCCCGCATCGTCCTGGTGGAGCCTCTCGCTCGTCGGGTCGAGTGGTTGCGAGAGGTGATTGCCGATCTCGGCGTGGCGGTCGAGGTGGAGCGGGGTCGGGCCGAGGAAGATGTTGTGCGGCGGCGATGGGAGGGAGCCGACGTGGTGACCTCTCGTGCCGTCGCGCCGCTGGCCCGCCTCGCCGGCTGGTGCCTGCCGCTGCTCCGGCCGGGCGGGCACATGCTCGCGATCAAGGGCGCCGCCGCGGCTGACGAGGTGGAGCGGGACACGGCTGCCGTGCGACGACTCGGCGGTGGGGTCCCCCGGATCGAACGGTGCGGGTCGGGGATCATCGATCCTCCCAGCACGGTGGTCGTCGTCGAGCGGAATGCCGGTGCCCCGGTCCGCACGACGCGCAGGAGAGGGCGGGCGTGACGTTCAAGGTGTCCCAGTACGAGATCTCCCCTGACCATGTTTCACGTGAAACACCCGGGTGGACCCCGATCGCGGAGGAGGCCGCGCGCGCCGCGCGCGTGCTCCACCCCGACCGTTACCGGATGCCCCGCCCGTCCCACCGGCGGGTGCTGACCGTCGCCAACCAGAAGGGCGGCGTCGGGAAGACCACCAGCACGGTCAACCTGGCTGCCGCGCTGGCGATGCACGGCGTCCGGGTGCTCGTGATCGACCTCGACCCGCAGGGCAACGCCAGCACCGCACTCGGCGTGGAACATCGACTGGGCACGCCGTCGGTGTACGAGGCGCTGTTGGGCGAGATCCGGCTGGCTGAAGCGGCCGCCGAGAGCACCGCCTCGTCGAACCTGCTGTGCGTCCCGGCGACGATCGACCTCGCCGGTGCCGAGATCGAGCTCGTGAGCATGGTGGCGCGTGAGAACCGGCTGCGGCAGGCCCTCTCCCCCGAGGCCCTCGACGAGCTCGACGTCGACTACGTCTTCGTCGACTGCCCGCCGTCGCTCGGCCTGCTCACGGTCAACGCGCTGGTGGCGGCCAACGAGGTGCTGATCCCGATCCAGTGCGAGTATTACGCGCTGGAAGGGCTCGGCCAGCTGCTGAGCAACATCGACCTCGTGCGTGCCCACCTCAACACCAGCCTGCACGTCTCGACCATCCTGCTGACCATGTACGACGGGCGCACCAAGCTCGCCGACCAGGTCACCAACGAGGTGCGCGGCCACTTCGGGCCCACGGTGCTGCGCACGGTGATCCCGCGCAGCGTCAAGGTCTCCGAAGCTCCCGGGTACAGCCAGACGGTGCTGGCCTACGATCCGGGCTCACGCGGCGCGATGAGCTATGTCGACGCAGCCCGTGAGATCGCCGAACGTGGTGCGGAGATGCCCGTGCCGCCTGACCGAGACGGGCGGTAATCCGCGATGCCTGAGCGCGAGGCGCCTCCGGCGCGCCCCACGGCCCAGAAGCCCGCCCTGCAGCGGAAGGGCGGGCTGGGGCGCGGGCTGGCAGCGCTCATCCCGACCGCACCTGCCCAACCGGACGCCGGGAGCCCGAGCGTCACCGGCCGGGCCACGACCGTGGCGCCGGGCCCGACGGTCCCGGCGCCCACGCAGCCGCGCGCCTCCGAGCGCACCGCCGAGCCGGCTGCGCCGATCCCCGTCGATGGCGCGGTGTACCGCGAGATCGAGCTCTCGGCGGTCCAGCCGAACGCGAAGCAGCCGCGCACGCAGTTCGACGAGGAGGCGCTCGCAGAGCTCGAGCACTCCATCCGCGAGTTCGGCCTGCTGCAGCCGATCGTCGTGCGCGAGGCCGGAGCCGGCTCCTACGAGCTCGTCATGGGCGAGCGGCGCTGGCGGGCCGCGCAACGCGCAGGCCTCACCCGCCTCCCCGCGATCGTGCGCCGCACGGGCGACGACGCGATGCTGCGCGACGCCCTGCTGGAGAACATCCACCGCGTCCAGCTCAACCCGCTCGACGAGGCGGCCGCCTACGAGCAGCTGCTCGCCGAGTTCGGCGTCACGCAGACCGAGCTCGCCGACCGGCTCGGTCGCAGCCGCCCCGTCGTCACCAACACGATCCGGCTGTTGAAGCTGCCGGTGTCGGTGCAGCGACGGGTCGCGGCGGGCGTGCTGTCGGCCGGGCACGCCCGCGCGCTGCTCGGCGTCGAAGACCCGGGGAAGCAGGAGGAGCTCGCAGCCCGGATCGTGGCCGAGGGCATGTCGGTGCGCGCCACGGAGGAAGCCGTCGTGCTCCTCCGCCGCGACGCCCCTTCCTCTTCCAAGCCGACCCGCCGCAAGCCGATGCAGGCTCCCGGCCTGCAGGACCTCGCCGAGCGGCTCTCGGACAAGTTCGACACGCGCGTGAAGGTCGAGCTCGGGCAGCGCAAGGGGCGCATCGTGGTCGAGTTCGGCTCGGTCGAGGACCTGGAGCGGATCGCCAAGCTCATGAACCGCGCCGAAAGCTGACCCTGCTCCGAGTACCCCGGCCGCCGGTGCGGCCGTCAGCGGCGCTCTCAGGGCGCCCTGTACGGCACGCTGGCGGCCTGGCGGGAGCAAGCCGGTATGGCGGGGACGGCGATGTTTCACGTGAAACAGTCGAGCCGCTGGACCGGCGGAAGGCTGGTCCGTCGGGCGCATCGAGCGCGTAGTCGGGGCCAGGTGGGGCCGACTCGGCACGTCCTGACCGACGGGTGGAGGCAACCAGGCCGAGTCGCCGGCCGGGTGGACCGCACGCCCACGTCAACGGCGCACGGATCGAGGAACGAGGTGTTCGTGGCGACCGGGGCCTCGCTCTTCCCCGGCTCGGTCGCCGGGGCCGGGTCGGAGCTGCGGATCAACAGCGTGCTCCACGTCAACTCCCGGCTGGAGGAGCGGACCGTCGTCCCGATCGGCTGGATCGCGGTCGGCGATCCGGCCGAGCTGTTCTCGCCCGATCGGCACGAGGAGCTGTGGGAGGTCCAGCGGGACCTGGACTTCCCGGGCACGGTCTACGGCGTCCCGCGGGGCACCCCGATGCGCACCGTCATGGCGCGGCAGGTGGAGTTCTACGGGGCGCACCGCGCGGACCACGTGGTGGACGGGTGACCGCCCGAGCCCGTGACGGGCTCGCGGGTCACTCGGCGAGACTCGGGTTGCGCTTGACCGCGACGAGGCTGGCGATCGTGGTGACCGCCAGCACCCCGACGATCACGGAGAGGGAGAGCCCGATGCCGATCTCCGGCACGGGGAGCGGCTCGCCGCCGTTGAGGAACGGCAGCTCGTTCTCGTGCAGGGCGTGCAGCACGAGCTTCACGCCGATGAAGCCCAGGATCACGGCGAGGCCGTAGGGCAGGTAGATGAGCCGGTTGAGCAGGCCGCCGAGCAGGAAGTAGAGCTGGCGCAGGCCCATCAGCGCGAACGCGTTCGCACTGAAGACCACCGCTCCCCCGATGGGAGATGGCCCGGAGCTCGAGGACGCGGTTCTTCGTTGCGGGGAATGGCACCTGCTGCCGTCGTCCGGGGAATCCGGTACTGGGATCGTGACGGCCATGGCCTTCCTGCAGCTCACCGCAATCCTCGTCGAGGACTACGACGACGCCATCGCCTTCTTCACCCGGGCGTTGGGATTCGAGCTGACCGAGGACTCGCCGGCCCGCACCAACGACGGCCGACCCAAGCGCTGGGTGGTCGTCCGCCCGCCAGGTGCGGAGACCGGCATCCTCCTCGCCCGCGCCGACGGCGAACACCAGATCCCCGCGATCGGCAACCAGCACGCCGGTCGGGTCGGCTTCTTCCTCCGCGTCGACGACTTCGAGGCCAGCTACCGGAACATGTGCGCCGCCGGCGTCGAGTTCCTCGGCGAGCCCCGGACCGAGCCCTACGGTCGGGTCGTCGTCTTCCGCGACGTCGCCGGCAACCGCTGGGACCTCCTCGGCCCCGCCGCCCCTTCCTGATGCGCGGATGTTTCACGTGAAACAGCGCGGGTCGCGACGTGCGGGTTCACCTAAGGCGTTGTTTCACGTGGAACAGCGCGCCGCGGCGGGCAGGCGTTTCACGTGAAACGGCGCCGGGCGATCGCCCGCTCCACGAGCGCGGAGTAGAGCTCGCCCAGCTCCATCCCCGCTGCCCGGACCGACAGGGGGAGCAACGAGGTCTCGGTGATGCCCGGCGACACGTTCACCTCGAGGACCTGGATCCGGCCGTCGAGGTCGACCACCGCATCGGTGCGGGACACGTCGCGGAGGCCGAGCAGCTGGTGCGCGGCGAGCGCCGTCTCCTCGAGGCGGGCGAGGGTGGTCGCGTCCAACCGGGCCGGGCAGTGGAAGGAGACGGCGCCGGGGGTGTAGCGCGCCGTGTAGTCGTAGACGCCGCCCCCGGCGTCGATCTCCACCGGCGGCAGCGCGCGCAGCCCGGCACCGTCGTCGACGACGGTGACACCGACCTCGGTGCCGCGCACGAAGCGCTCCGCCAGCACGGTGTCGGAGTAGGCGAGGCAGCTGACCATCGCCGCTGGGAGCTCGGAGCGCGCGGTCACGACCTGCGCCCCGAGCGCCGACCCGCCCTGGTCGGGCTTCACCATCAGCGGGAGGCCGAGGCGGTCGACCATCGCGTCGAGGACGGCCTGCGCCCCGAGCGCACGGAACGTCGCGTGCGGCAACGCCACCCAGTCCGGCGTGTCGAGCCCGGCGCCTGCGAGCTCCGCCTTCGCCGTCGGCTTGTCCCACGCCGCCCGGCAGGCCTGGGCGGACGTGCCGACGAACGGGACGTCGAGCAGCTCGAGGACGGCCTGCACCGACCCGTTCTCGCCCTCTCCCCCGTGCAGTGCGATCGCGACCGCGTCCGGCGGGTCGTTGCGCAGCTGTGCGACGAGCGACCCGTCGACGTCCCACTCGCGCACGTCGGCACCGGACGCGCGCAGCGCGGCGGCGAGGCGCCGGCCGGACCGCAGGGACACCTCGCGTTCGTGGGAGAGCCCACCGGCCAGCACGACGACGGTTCGTTCGCGTTCGATCACTGTGTTGCCCTGCCTCCGCTTCGCTCCGGCTGCTCGCGGGCCTCTCGAGGCGCCGTCCTGCTCCTCCGGTGCTCGGTCGCTCGTTCCTCGCTCCCTGCGCGCCTCCCCCGCAGGACGGCGCCGACCCGCTCGCGCAGGATCAGGGAGTGTGCGGGCTGGGAGCCTGCGGCCCCCCGCCGAGCGCCGGGCGCGCCGAGCTGCCGAACGTCCGCATGACGTCGAGCTCCGCCTCCAGCACGGCTGCCAGCCGGCGCACGCCCTCGGTGATGCGCTCCGGCGTCGGGTAGCAGTACGACAGCCGCAGCTGCCGGCTCCCGAACCCGTCGGCGTAGAAGCCCGTGCCGGACGCGTACGCGACGCGAGCCGTGACGGCGCGCGGGAGCATCGCCTTCGTGTCGACGCCCTCCGGGACCGTGAGCCACACGTAGAAGCCGCCGTCCGGCACGTTCCACGTGCAACCGTCGGGCATGTGCGCCTCGAGCGCTTCGAGCATCGCGTCGCGGCGGTCGCGGTAGACCTCGGTGTAGGTCTTGACCTGGGCGCGCCAGTCGTGTGCGGCGAGGTAGCGCGACACCAGCATCTGCGTGAAGCTCGGCGGGCACAGCACGGCCGACTCGGCGGCGAGCACGAGCCGGTCCCGCACCGCGGGCGGCACGAGGGCCCAGCCCACGCGCAGGCCGGACGCGAACGTCTTCGAGAACGACCCGAGGTACACGACGTCACGGTCCATCGAGCGGAGCGCGGGGTACGTGCGACCGCTGAACCCGAGGAGCCCGTACGGGTTGTCCTCGAGCACGGCCACCCCGTACGAGGCGCAGATCTCGAGCACCTCCGCCCGCCGCTCGACGGCGAGGGTGACGCCTGCGGGGTTGTGGAAGTTCGGGATCGTGTAGAGGAACTTCGGGGTGATCCCCTCCGCGGCGAGCGACCGCAGCGCGTCGCGCAGCAACTCGGGGACGAGGCCGTGCTCGTCCATCGCGACGTGCACGACGCGCGCCTGGTACGCGGCGAAGCTGCCGAGCGCACCGACGTAGGACGGCCCCTCGGCGAGCACGACGTCGCCGGGGTCGCAGTAGATGCGGGTGACGAGGTCGAGCGCCATCTGCGAACCGACGGTGACCACGACGTCGTCGGGATCGGCGCGGATCCCCTCGAGCGCCATCACCTCGCAGATCTGCTCGCGCAGCGCGGGCACGCCGTGGGCGGAGCCGTACTGCAGGGCGACCTGGCCGTCGCGCGCGACGAGGTCCGCCACCTCGGCCGCGAGGGCGTCGAGCGGGAGGGCAGCGAGGTTCGGCATGCCACCGGCGAGCGAGACCACCTCGGGACGGCTCGCCACGGCGAACAGCGCGCGGATCTCCGACGCGGTCATGCCCGCGGTGCGAGCAGCGAACCGCTCCGTGGCGCCCGGCCGCGGCGCGCCCGCCGCCGCTGCCGCCCCTGCTCCTGCGGGCACGGCGGGGAACGGCGATGGGGGCGTGGCCGGATTCGGCACGGTGGACCTCCCGGATCCTCTGTGACTTCGACCGCCCGAGTCTATGGGGTGCGTTCACCGGTCCGGCCCCGGTCGTCGGCAAGGCCACTCCGCGTCCCAGTACCCGGAATGGGGGAACCTGCGACCGATCGTCGTGGTAGGAGCACCGGTCGCAGCAGGTGGGGTGTCGTTTCGGGCTGGATCGATCTATGGTCGTCGGGTCGGCGCGGCGAGTAGCGCCGTATGTCCGAGTTCGCGATGGCTCCTCGCCGCCGGAGGTTGTGTTGTCCTGGCACGTGGCCGCGCTAACTCTGGACAATCTGGACGATCTGCCCAAGCGGTGCAGGAAGTGCGTCTTCTGGGAGCTGTCCGAGAACCTCGGCAAGCAGGCCGCCGACTTCGCCTCCACGGAGCTGGAGAAGGAGGCGTGGGTCTCCGAGGTGCTCCTCGAGTGGGGCTCGTGCGGGCGCGTCGTCTACATGGCCGGAGCGCCTGCGGGATACGTGATCTACGCGCCCCCGTCGGCGGTGCCGCGAGCGGCCGAGATGCCCACCGGCCCCGTGTCCGCCGACGCCGTACTCCTCACCACGATGCAGGTGCTGCCCGAGTTCTCGGGCGAAGGGCTCGGGCGGATGCTCGCCCAGGCCGTCGTGCGCGACCTCACCCGGCGCGGCGTCAAGGCCATCGAGGTGTTCGGTGAGCAGCGCCCCGGCTCCGAGCCGGGCTGCCTGATCCCCGCCGACTTCCTCCGCGCGGTGGGCTTCAAGACCATCCGCCCCCACCCGCGCTTCCCGCGGCTGCGCATGGAGCTGCGCTCCGCGATGACGTGGAAGGAAGACGTCGAGGCGGCGCTGGAGCAGCTGCTCGGCACGATCACAATCCCGATGCAGGCCAGCGGCCTGCGCGCCGATCCCCTTCGTTCGGTACCCACCCGGTCGGGAACGGCCTTCAGCGGCCCGTACAGGTCGCTCTGTACGCCTCGGTGACGGCCCGGTAGGGCCTACCCGACCCGATGGGCGCGGGCCCGAGGTCGACCGACTCTCAGATCGCCTGAGCCCCGCCGCGCTCGAGTTCGCGTGCGAGCACGTCCGAGAAGGTGAACGTGCCGGTCGGCTGGTCGTCCTGGCCGAGCAGGTACAGCCGCTTGACGGCGACGAGGATGCCTTCGGCCACCACGTCGCGGAACGCCGGGTCGAGCAGCCGGCGCCGGTCGCCGAGGTGGGTGAGGTAGCCGATCTCCACGCGCACCGTGGGCATCCGGGTGAGGCGCAGGAGCTCCCAGGTGCGGGCCTGGGTGCGGCAGTCCTGCAGGCCGGTGCGGATGAGCAGCTCGCGCTGGATGAAGCCGGCGAGGGCCTCCCCCACGGTCGAGGTGGCGCCCGATCCGTTGCCGAAGTGGAACGTGGCAAGGCCGTGGGCGTGCATGCTGCGGTTGGCGTCGGTGTGCAGCGACAGCACGAGGTCGGCGCCTGCCTGGTTGGCGAACGCGGCCCGCTCGGTCTCGCTCGGGCAGGTGTCCTCCTGCCGGGAGAGCATGGCGTCCATGCCGGTGGCCGTCATGCGGCCGACGAGGCGGCGGGCCATGTCCCAGACGATGTCGGCCTCGGCCACCCCGGCGGCGACGACGCCCCGGTCGGGACCGCCGTGCCCGGGGTCGACGACGATCCGCTTGCCCCGCAGCCGCGGCCCGGCCTGGCGGAGCAGCTCCTGCTCGCGCAGCAGCCGCGGTCGGCCGCCGGTGACCTTCCGGCCGAGCTGCCGCAGCGACCGGAGGGTCGCCGGGCCGCACAGCCCGTCGGGGACGAGCCCGTACTCGCGCTGGAACTTCTTCAGCGCGGCCTCGGTCTGCTCGTCGAACACCCCGCCCGGGCGGCCCGGGTCGTACCCGAGCTCGAGGAGGCGCTCCTGCAGCGCGACGACGTCGTCGCCGCTCATCGGGGCGGAGATCAGGAGGGCGAGCATCCGGTCGCCCAGCTGCCAGCCGGCCTCGCGGAGTGCGCGGTACGTGGCCGCCCCGACGATCCCGTCGGTGATGAGACCCCGCTGTTGCTGGAACGCTCGGACCGCTTGCTCCACGTCGTCGTCGAAGACGTCGTCGCGAAGCCCGTCCCCGGCGGCTGCGGGCAGCAGACCGAACCGTCGCAGCGTGGACCGGATCTCGACGACACCCGGACCGCTGTCACCTCGGCGCAGCAGCTGCATGCACCCCTCGCTCGCTGTCGTGGCTTCCCGTGCTCGGACCGCCCGCCCCCCGATCCGGGCCGTCGACCATTGTGCCCTGCCCGGGGGATACCCGCGGACAGCGGGCCGTGTCGGAACGTGTTCGTGTCGTGATAAGCCGGAGCCCCGCCCCCGGCGAAAGCGGGAGCGGGGCTCCGCGGCCCTGACGGGTCGACCCGTCAGGCCAGGTAGTCGGCCAGGTCCTTCAGCAGGGCGGCCTTCGGCTTGGCGCCGACGATCTGCTTCACGGGCTTGCCGTCCTTGAAGACGATCATGGTGGGGATGGACATCACCTGGTAGTCGCGGGCGGTGGCCGGGTTGGCGTCGATGTCCAACTTCGCGACGGTGACCTTGTCCTTGTTCTCCCCGGCGATCTCGTCGAGCACCGGAGCGACCATCTTGCACGGCCCGCACCAGGTGGCCCAGAAGTCGACCACTACGGGCTTGTCGCTGTTGAGGACGGCGCTCTCGAAAGAGGCGTCGGTGACCTCGACGGTGTTGGCCATGTGTACTCCGTTCCCTGGAACTTGCCCCGTACTCGGTGGGGGGTGTGTCTGGTGGGTCAGGCGGTGACGGCCGCGACCTGCTCCGACGCGGCGCCGTAGCCGCCGCCGACCAGCTCGCTGGGCACCGGCGTGTCGGCGAGCCAGCGCTCGGCGTCGATGGCCGCGGCACACCCCGAGCCGGCAGCGGTGATGGCCTGGCGGTAGACGTGGTCGACGAGGTCACCTGCGGCGAACACGCCGGGGATCGCGGTGCGGGTGCTGGGCGACTCGACCTCCAGGTAGCCGTTCTCGTCCGTGGCGAGCACGTCCTTCACGAGCTGGCTGCGGGGGTCGTGGCCGATCGCGACGAACATCCCGCTGACGTCGAGCACCGACTCCTCGCCGGTCCTCGTGTCACGCAGCCGCAGGCCGGAGACGCTGCCGTCTCCCAGCACCTCGACGACCTCGGCGTTGGTGCGCCAGCGCATCTTCGGGTCGTCCTGGGCGCGCTGCAGCATGATCCGGGAGGCGCGGAACTCGTCGCGGCGGTGCACGATCGTGACCGAGCGGGCGAACCGCGTGAGGAACGTGGCCTCCTCCATCGCCGAGTCGCCGCCGCCGATCACCGCGATGTCCTTGTCGCGGAAGAAGAAGCCGTCGCAGGTGGCACAGGCGCTGACGCCACGGCCGAGCAGCTTCTGCTCGCCGGGGACGTGCAGGTAGCGCGCGGCGGCGCCCATCGCCAGGATGATCGCCCGGGAGCGGTAGGTGACGCCGCCCGCGACCACCGACTTGACCTCACCCTCGAGCGAGATCTCCTCGACGTCCTCGCTGCGCAGCTCGGCACCGAAGCGCTGCGCCTGGCCGCGCATCTGCTCCATCAGCTCGGGGCCCATGATCCCGTCGGTGAAGCCGGGGTAGTTCTCGACCTCGGTCGTGGTCATGAGCGCGCCACCGAACTGCGTGCCCTCGAACACGAGGGGGCGCAGCTGGGCGCGAGCGGCGTACACCGCTGCGGTGTAGCCCGCCGGGCCCGACCCGACGATGATCAGTTCGCGAACCTCGCCGGTGTTCGCTCGATCGCTGCTCACGGGTTGCGTCCCTCCTCGTCGCGTACATGCGCTGCAACACCATTCCAGGAACGGGCATTCCACCGCGGGCGGGGGCCGCACCGGCGCGTGAGCGCGCTCACCCTCCGATGGTCCGCGTGTCGAGCAGCTCGCCGCCATCCGGCCCGCAACCCGGTGCGACGACCACGATGTGCAGGCGCCCGGGCGCACCCGCGCCCAGCAGCAGGAGTACCCCGTCGCGCCCACCGAGAACGACGTCGCGGCCGCCGAGGAGCTGGGCGTCCGGGGTCACCCCGGGTGGTGCGACGGCGCGCAGGCAGCCGGCTCGCCGCGCCGGGTCGGCCAGGTCCCCGGCCTCGAAGGCGCCCCGGACGGTGAGACCCGCAGCCACCAGATCCACTCCGTCGAGGGACATCCGGGCAGGATCGCGGGGCGTCCACAGCAGCCCGGCCACGACGGTGGCGGCGAGCAGGGCGGCCGCCACGAGCGCCGGCCGCACGCGGCGTCGGGGGCGGACCCGTGGGGGCTCCGCGGCCCTCGCGGCCAGCGCGGCGTCCCACCGTGCGGCGTACTCGGCGGGCACGGGCGGATCCGCCAGCTCGCCCAGCTCGGCGCGGGTGGCGGCCAGCCCGGCGAGCGCGGCCGTGGCATCGGGGTCCCCCGCAGCGGCGGCCCGGACCTCGGCGGCCGTGGCCGGGTCGAGCAGACCGGCGTCGAGGTCGGCGAGGAGGTCGGCGGGCAGCCCGCGGTCGTGCGGTTCGCTCATCTCTCCTCCTCCCGCAGGTGGCCCAGCAGCGCACCCAGCCGGACCCGCCCGCGGGCGCAGCGGCTCTTCACCGTGCCGACCGGGACCTCCAGCACCTCGGCGACCTCGTCGACCGGCCAACCTTGCACGTCGACCAGCACCACCGCCACCCGCTGGTGCGCGGGCAGCTCGGCGAGCGCGTCGATGACGGACAGCCGGGTGACCACGTCGACCGCGACGTCCGGCCGCCGCTCCCGCGGCTCGACGTCCGGGAGGAGGGGCACGGTGTTGTGGCGGCCGTCCTTGCGGAGCCGGTCGATGCAGGCGTTCACCAGGATGCGGTGGAGCCAGGTGCGGACCGATGCCTCGCCCCGGTAGGTGCCCGCCCGCCGGTAGGCGGACACGAGCGCCTCCTGCACGACGTCGGCGGCGTCCTCCGGGTGGTGCAGGGTGCGCACCGCGACGCCCCACAACCGGTTCCGGTACCGGGCGACCAGCTCGCCGAACGCGTGCGGGTCGCCCGACCGATGGGCGGCGAGCAGCTCGGCGTCGCTCGGTGCCCCCACGGTCGGAGAGTAGGTCGGGGACGCCGTCGCCCGTGGGCGTTCGGGAGAACTCGGCCCACCAGAATTGCGCTGTGAAGCGACTGCGGCCCGTCGACCTCGCCCGGGAGGCCGGCCTCTCGACGCAGCAGGTGCGGAACTACGAGGCCGCAGGCATCCTGCCGCCGGCACCGCGCACCGAGAGCGGCTACCGCACCTACGGCCCGGAGCACCTGGAGGCACTGCGGACCTTCCGGGCGCTGGTGCCGGGGTTCGGCATCGGGCGGGCGACGGCGATCATGCTCGCGGTTCACGCGGGTGACCGGCGGCAGGCGCTCCGGTTGGTGGACGAGGGCCACGCGGCCCTGCACGAGCAGCGGCTCGCCACCGACACCGCCGGTGCTGCGCTCGACGCCCTCGCGGAGCGGTTCCGCGACCCGGAGCCGGAGCCGGGCCCGGTGTTGCGGGTCGGTGAGCTCGCCGCCCGGCTCCGCGTGCGCCCGTCGACGCTGCGGGTCTGGGACGCGGCCGGCCTGCTCACCCCCGGCCGCGAACGCGGCACCGCGTACCGGACGTACGGGCCGACCGAGATCCGCGACGCCGGGATCATCGCGATGCTGCGGCAGGGGCACTACGGGTTCGAGCAGATCAGACCCGTGCTGGAGGGCCTGCGCCGCGCCGGGAGCCCGGAGGCGCTGCGGGCGGCGGTTGCGGAACGGCGGGAAGCGCACGACCGGCAGAGCCGCGCGATGCTGCACGGCGCGGCACTCCTGCACGCCTACATCTCGGCCGCGGAGTAGCGCCTGCGCTGCTCGCTACGCCCCGGCGCGGCGGAACTCGACCTCGCCGATCTCGCTCGAGTACTCCCCGTCGCGACCGGACAGCTTCGTGATCCACAGCAGCACGTGCTCCACGGGCTGGCTACCGGCCAGCGAGACCGGCGTGCGGCTGCCCTGCACCGTGACCTCGGCGATCTTCTCCGTCTCCGAGAACGGGGCGTCGGCGGAGGGGGCGGAGCGAACCTCGATCACGGTGCCGCGGCTCGGCGACTGGATCGTCAGCTCGGACAGCTGCACCGCGGATGCGAACGACACCATGATCCCGACGCCCGGCCGGTAGGCCGGGAACTGCTGGTAGTAGCTGGAGGTGTTCCAGGCAGTGGCCGGGTCGCGGTCGATGACCCGGGTGGCGCGCTCGGAGTTGTCGGGGTCGCCGCCCTGGTCGTAGACCTGCACGGCGAGGCCGCCGACGGCGGGCCCGGCCGGGGCGGGCGCCACCTGCGGCTGGCCGGGAGCGGGTTGCACCGGCTCGCCCTCGACGACGATGGGCGGACCGCCGCTCTCCACGAACATGGCGCCGAGCTGCACGCCGAGGTAGCCGAGGACCATGAGCACCGCGGCGCCGAGCGCGGTGAGCGCGATCGTCATCTTGCGGCGGCGCTGCGGATCGGGCGGGCTGACGGTGCGGCCGCGGTCCTGCCACACGTCCTCGGGCGATGACGGCACCCCGTCGTGCGCGGGTGGGAACAGCGCCATCCGGTCGTCCTCGGCCACCACCTCGGTGAGCAGGCGCTGCACCGCCGCGGCGGTGTGGACGTGTCCCGGTGCGCCGTCGGGGCCGAGGGTGCCCTGGGTGAGCGTGTCGAGCTCGACCGGAACCCCGGGCCGCAGCTCCGACGGCGGCAGCAGCGCCCCGCCCGGGGTGCGCTCGGCCGCGGCCAGCCCGGCGCGGGCGGCGTCGGCGGAGGACAGCGGCCAGTGGCTGGTGAGCAGGGTGTAGAGCACGGCGCCGAGGCCGCGGACGTCGTCGGCGGGCGTGACGTCCGAGCGGGGCAGCGCGAAGCAGAGCTGGGCGCGGCCGTCGGGGGTGATCCGGACCCGCTGCGGGTGGTCGCAGCCGAGCACGAGGCCGTGCCGGTGGGCGGCCTCCGCCGCGGCGGCCAGCGGGGCGACCGCGCGGGCGGCGGCGAGCGGCTTGATCAGGCCGTCGGCGACGACCTCGCCGAGGCTGCGGCCGGGCACCCACTCGGTGACGGCGGCGCCGAGCACGTCGTCGGGCACGCTCGCGGCACCCGGCGTGAGCACGTCGAGCAGCCGGGCGCAGCCGTTGTGCTCGAAGCTGCCGGAACGCAGCGCACGCACGACCATCTGCTCGGCGCGGTCGACGTCGCTGAGGTCGTCGTCGAGCACGGCGCCGGGCGCCGGGCGCCGCAGCACCGTGACGGCGACGTCACGCCGCAGGATCGTGTCCTCGGCGCGCCAGAACTCCGCGCAGGCCGCCGGGTCGGTGCCGACGCGCGTGCGCAGCCGGTAGCGGCTGGCCAGCAGGCTGCCGGCGATGGTGCCGGACGGCACGGGCGGCACCGCGGGGGCGGTGGGGAGGTCGACGGCAGGTGTGCTGCGCACCGTCGGTTGCTCGGCGGCTGCTTCCGCCGGTCGATCTTCGGGGCGTTGTTGTTCGGGGACGTGCGGCGCCGTGTCCACCGCAGTGTCCACCGCAGCCGCCACCGTTTCGTCGGGCGACTCCCCGGGCGCGGCCGCACCGGAAGGTGGGCTCGCCAACTCACTCACCGCTCCGCCCTCCCCGGCACTTGCGAACCACACCTCGCCCGGGGCAGAGCCTACGTCAGCGGCGTGTGCCGCGCCGAGGCTTCCCCTTGTCGACGAGCCGTTCGAGTCGCTTCAGGACGACACCGACCTCACCTATCCCTATCAGTCGCATCAGCAGCACCGTTACCGGTCCGCCCAGCACGACCGCCACCCCGAGCTCGGCCCATGCCCTGGCCAGCGGGGCGAGCGTGGCGAGGGGCCCCTGGGCCAGCAGCGCGACCACCCCGGCGGCGAGCAGCATGCCCGCCGCCGCGGCCACCAGGCTGCGGCCGGCCGTGCCGAGCACAGCTCCCGTCGGCACCCGGCCGAGCATCCGCCGGAGCAGGAGCTGGCCGACCACCGCGCCCACCACGAACGCGGTGCTGTTGGCGGCCGCCAGGCCCAGCACGACGTCCTCGGGAGCGAGCAGCACCGGGCAGGCGAGCATCAGCGGGATCTTCGTGGCCACCACGCAGAGCTGCACGAACGTCGCCCAGCGGTGGGCCGTGAGCGCGTAGAGCACGCGAGCCTGCAGCATCGTGAAGGCGAAGGGCAGCAACCCGAACGCCGACACGGCGAGCGCGGCGCCGAGCCGGGCGGCGCCGTCGAGGTTCCCGGCCCGCAGCCCGAAGAGCGCGACGCCGACCGCGGTGCCGAACACCGTGAGCAGCACCGAGATCGGCACCAGCAGCACGGAGGCGAGCTTGCCGCCCAGCCCGAGGTCGGCGGCGACGTCTGCGGTGCGGCCCTCGGCCGCGGCCCGGGACATGCGCGGCATCAGGACCGTGAGCAGCGAGACCCCGAGTACGCCGTAGGGCACCTGCAGCAGCAGCCACGCGTTCGTGTAGATCGCGAATGCGCCGCCGTCGGACCCGGTGGCCACCCGGCTCGTGACGATCAGACCGGCCTGGCCGATCAGCACGTAGACGATCGCCCACGCACCGAGGCTCGCCGCCTTGGTCAGGCGGGGGTCCCAGCCCCAAAGCGGGCGGTACCGGAACCCGACGCGGCGTGCGGCGGGCAGCAGCACGAGCGTCTGCGCGGCGATCCCGAGTGTCGTGCCGACGCCCAGCACGAGCAGACGGGCGTCGTCGGGCACCGCGAGGTAGACGCCGACGACGGTGAGCACGACCACGTTGTTGAGCACCGGGGCCCAGCCGAACGCCCCGAACGAGCCGCGGCTGTTGAGCACCGCGCCCAGCAGCGCCCCCAGGCCGTAGAAGAAGATCTGCGGCAGCAGCATGTAGGCGAGCGTGGTGGCGAGCGCCGGGTCGGCCTTGCTCGTGGTCTGCCCGCCCAGGTACAGCTGGGTCAGCAGCGGTGCCGTCAGGAGACCGGCCGCCGTGGCCACAAGGAGGGCCGCGCCGGTCAGCGTGATCAGCTTGCGGGTGTAGGCCTCGCCGCCGTCGGGATCCTCGCGCTGCGCCCGCACGAGCAGCGGGATCATCATGCTGCTCAGCGCACCGCCGATCAGCAGCTCGTAGACGATGTTGGGGAGGGTGTTCGACAGCGTGTAGGAGTCGTTGAGCACGGTGGCGCCGAGCACCGTGAACAGCGCGACCTGCCGCAGGAACCCGGTGATCCGGCTGGCCAGGCTGCCGAGCGCCATCAGGCTGCTGGAACGGCCGAGCGACGGCTCGGCCCGCTCCGGACGCACGATCGGGATCCGCTCCGTGACCGCGTCGTCCGGGGCCGGGTCGGTCACGGGCTCGGGACGCGCGGTGGGCCGGGGGGCGGCCTCTCGCCGCGGTGCGGCACCGCCGGGAGGCGGTCCGTGGCGGCGAGCGGGTCCGGGAACGGGTCGCCGGTGTGGTGGGAACGCGGGCCCGCCGGGGGCTCCGGGCTGGGCGGAAGGGGTGGGTCGGGTGGGACCGGTCCGGGCCGCCGGCTCCGCGGCTCCCCACGGATCCGGCGCACCACCCGACGGCCGGCCAGCACCACGAGGAGGATGCCCGCGCTCGCCGTCAACCACACGGTGATGGTGCCGTAGGCGGTGGAGCGCACCCGCAACCGGCTCGGCTGCCCCAGCAGCTCGCCGTCGGGGGTGCGCACCGCAGCCTGCACGGTGAACTGCCCCGACCGCGTGACCTCCGCGCTCACCCGCACCTGGCGCCTGCCGAGCGGGGGCACCTCCTGCGGCTCGATCGGGGCCACCCGCAGGCCGGAGGAAGGAAGGATCTCCACGTCCACCCGCACGGTGACCGGGAGGCCGTTCGCCACCGTGATCAGGATCGGCGCGTCGGACGTGCCGAGGGAGTACGGGCCGGGCGGCTCGAGCACGCGGACCGAACCCCGCAGCTCGGCCACGCGGTCGGCCAGATCCGCGGCGGCCGACTCGGCCTCGGCCGGGCGCGTGCGCCACGCCGACGACGCGGGGAGCAGGAGGCCGCGCCGCAACGGCGTGAAGGTCTCCTCCGGGCTGACGCCGACGCCGGAGTTCGGCACGGCGGCCGAGGCGAGATCGTCGATGTCCCCTGCGGCCGCGCGCAGCTCGTCCACCGCGGGCCCCGTGACCTCACGGCCGCCGACCTGCAAGGGATAGGTGACCGGAAGCGCCGCCGCGCCCGTCGGAGGCCCCACGGCCAGCACGTCGTCGAGCCCGCGCGGCACGATCCGCCCGATGTCGAGCAGCTGGTCGACGGCGCCGAGCAGCGCGTCGGTGGAAGCAGCGTCCGCCGTCCACCGGTGCGGAGGGGCGAGCACGAGTGGCCCGCCCGCGCGCGCCGCGACGCTCTCCTGCTCCTGGCTGCGGAAGCTGAGCGCGCCGATCAGGTCCTGGGTGGAGAGCGGGCTCGTGGTGCCGGCCGGGCTCGCCGACGGGGCCGAGCCGCTGCGCACCGCACCCAGGTCGCCGCCCGGCACGTCGGGGAGGCCCGCAGCGGCCCTGGTGAGGAGCGGATCGGTCAGGACCATGAACTGGGCGCGCTGCCCGCCCGCGATCTGGAGGACGCCCGAGTCGTACGCCGTCCGCCCCTGCTCGACGGCATCCGCCGACAGCAGCAGCGACCGCCCACCCGCCCTGGCCGCAATCGCGAGCGTGGCGTCATCGACCGCACCTTCGACCGGCCACGTGACGTCGGGGACGACCGGCGTCTGGAGGACGTCCTGCAGCACCTGCCGCCCGTCGGTGATCGCGCTGGCGGCGAGGTCGGCCATGCCGGCACGCGTGAGGGCGACGAGGTCGGCGTCGGCGTACGGAAGCGCGATCACGCAGCCCCCGCGCGCCACCGACGCGAGCTGGTCCAGCCAGGCCCCGGCCGCCGGGCCACCTGTGCCCGGCACGCGAACACCGTCCCGGCCGAGCACCTGGTAACCGTTCGCGCTCCGCATCAGAGCGGCGGTCTCCACCAGCTCCGGGTCGATCGCGAGGCACGTCGCCTCGCGCACCCGAGAGCCGGCAGGCGCGTTGCGCGCCAGGGCCGCCACGAGCCCACCGAGGCGCCCGTCGGGGGCGAAGGCGGCGGCCAGGCCGTCGTCGGTGAGCAGGGTGGGCTCACCCGGGACCGTGGCGAGCCGGTGCGGGACGTCGGCGATCGGCACGAGCATCGCGAACGGGGTGGCCCCGCCGGTGGTGGCCTGCGGCACCTGGTCGGGAGCCGACGGGTCCGGCGGCAGCGACAGCACCGGCAGCAGCATCCGCACCGCGGCGAGCCGGGCGCGTGCGCCGTCCCCCGGCGCCCCGTTGACGTTCACGAGCAGCTCGTGCACGCCGGTGGTGTCGAGCGCGAGGCTGGTCTCGGGTGCCCCCCGCAGCGGCAGGGTGAGCCGCACGGGCAGCTGCGCGCCGGGGGCGAGCTCGCCGGGGAGCGGCATGAACTCCGGCGTGACCGCGTCCGTGCGGGCAGTGCCGTCGAGCGCGTCGCGCAGCGCACCCTCCGTGGCGAGGGGGTTGCCGCGCTGCACGCGGATGACCAGGTCGCGCACCGGGACGTCGCCGGTGTTCGTGAGCGTGCCGGCCACCACCAGGTCGCGGGGACCGCCCGCCGTGACCACCCGCGGCGACAGCTCGGCGAGCTCCAGCCGCAGCGGCCCGTCCGCCGCACTCCCCTGCGCGGGCTCCGCGGCCGCGACGGGGACCGGACCGGTGCCCAGCAGCCCGGCCAGCGTCAGCAGGGTGATCGCGACGAGAGCCGCGACCGGCTTCACGCGGACTCCTCCAGCAGCTCGGTGGCCCTCCTGATCAGGCGGCGTTCGTCGGCGTATGCGAGTCGGTCCTCGAGCTCGTCGAGCGGCACCCACGCCACCTCGGCGACCTCGACGTCGTCATCGCAGAGCTCTCCACCGAGTGCCTGGAGCAGGAAGTGGTGGACGGTCTTGTGGACGCGCCGGTCCTCGGCGACGAACCAGAAGTCGATCGTGCCGAGCGGTGCGACCACGCGGCCGATGATGCCGGTCTCCTCCTCGACCTCGCGCACCGCCGCCTCCTCGGCCGTCTCACCGGCCTCGATGTGGCCCTTGGGCAGCGACCACAGCAGGCGGCCCTTGCGGTCGAGGCGGCCGATCAGCGCGGCCGTGCCGGTGGCGTGGTCGACGACCAGCCCGCCCGCCGAGGTCTCGTCGACCGTGCGCAGCCGTCTGCGCCGTTCGGCCGGACGACCCCCGCGACGCCCCCCGGAGCGGCCGCGGGATGAGGACATGTGGGGATCGTAACGAGCGAGGGGCGTTGAACGCCGCCGCGAGCCGCGCGCCGCCCATCCTCGTCGCCCCCCGAACGGGCGACGCATAGACTGGCGCGCCGTGTCCGCACCCGCCACGGCCTCCGGCGCCGCGCCCCCCGATCTTCTGCGAGCCCAGGAGAATGCGGTGGTGCAGATGGTCACGATCGGCCCGGTCGCCGAGGAGCTCGCCGTCCGGTTCGCCGACGCCGGCCACCGGCTCTACCTGGTCGGTGGCAGCGTCCGCGACGCGCTGCTCGGCCGCGAGGTCTCCGACCTGGACTTCACCACCGACGCCCGGCCCGAGGAGATCCTCGCCGTCGTCGACGGCTGGACCGACGCGATCTGGGACGCGGGCATCGCCTTCGGCACGGTCGGCGCGCGCAGGCGCGGCACCACCGTGGAGATCACGACCTTCCGCGCCGACGCCTACGACCGGGTCTCCCGCAACCCGGTGGTGCGTTTCGGTGACACGATCGAGGACGACCTCGTCCGGCGGGACTTCACGGTCAACGCGATGGCTGTTGAGCTCACCGGCCCCGAGCGGCGGTTCGTCGACCCGTACGGCGGCCTCGCCGCGCTCGCCGCCGGCACCCTCGACACGCCGGCAGCGCCCGAGGAGTCGTTCGCCGACGACCCGCTGCGGATGCTGCGGGCCGCCCGGTTCGTCTCCCAGCTCGGCCTCACGCCCGCCGAACGAGTTCTCGTCGCGATGACGAACATGGCGGGTGAGCTGGCCCGCATCAGCCGCGAGCGCGTGCAGGCCGAGCTCAACAAGCTGATCATCGGCACCCACCCGCGGCGCGCCATCGAGCTGATGGTCGACACCGGGCTCTGCGACCAGGTGCTCCCCGAGGTCCCCGCCATGCGGCTCGCGATCGACGAGCACATGCAGCACAAGGACGTCTACACCCACTCGCTCGTCGTCATGGAGCAGGCGATCGAGCGGGAGACCGACGGTCCCGACCTCGTGCTCCGCCTCGCCGCGCTGCTGCACGACATCGGCAAGCCGGACACCCGCCGCAAGGAGCCGGACGGTCGCGTCAGCTTCCACCACCACGAGGTGGTCGGGGCGAAGATGGTGCGGAGGCGGCTGCGGGAGCTGAAGTACTCGAAGGCGATCGTGGACGAGGTCGCCCAGCTGGTGTTCCTGCACCTGCGCTTCCACGGTTACTCGGGCGGCGAGTGGACCGACTCGGCCGTCCGCCGCTACGTCACCGACGCAGGCCCGCTCCTCGACCGGCTGCACAAGCTCGTGCGCTCCGACTGCACCACCCGCAACCGCCGCCGGGCCGCCGCGCTGCAGCGCAGCTACGACTCCCTCGAGGAGCGGATCGCCCGGCTGCGCGAGCAGGAGGCGCTCGAGTCGATCCGTCCCGACCTGGACGGCAACGAGATCATGCGGTTGCTCGGCATCCCCCCGGGTCCGCAGGTCGGCAAGGCCTACAAGCACCTGCTCGCCCTGCGCATGGAGCGCGGCCCCCTCACCCACGAGGAGGCGGAGGCCGAGCTGCGCGCGTGGGCGGCGGACAACCTCAGCTGACGGCGAGCCGGCGGGCGCGCCGCAGCTGCAGGTCGTGGCCGACGAGGCCGAGCACGTACAGCAGGGCGGCCGCGGCGAACAGCCACGGGGCGGTCCCGTCCGGCGGGCTGAGCAGCGCGGCGGTGGCCACCGCCAGCACGTAGCCGACGTTGAACACGATGTCGTAGAGGGCGAACACGCGACCGAGCACCTCGTCGCCCACCTCGCCCTGCACGGCGGCGTCGACGCTGAGCTTCACGATCTGGCCGGTGAGCGCGAGGACGAACGCCGCCACCATCACGACGGGCAGCGAGAGCAGCGCCGCGAGGGCGAGCTGTGTGAACGTGGCGACCACGAGCGACACCCGAACCGTGCGCGGCCGGCCCCACCGGTGCACCATCCACGGGGCGAGCAGCGCCGCCGTGCCCAGCCCGGCCGCGGCGAGCACGACCGCCTCGCCGAGGCCTGCCATGCCGGCACGCAGCGGGCCCGCGTCGGTGAACGCGTACCGGAACAGCAGCAACGACAGCAGCGTCGAGACGCCGAAGGCGAGCCGGTGCGTCCCGAGCGCCAGGAACGACGCCGCCACCGACGGGGTGGCGATCGTCGCGCGCGCCCCGTCGGCGAATCCGTGCAGCACGCTGCTGACCGTCGACCGGCGGTGGTCGGTGCGGTCGGGTCCGAGCGCCCCCCGTCGGAACCCGGCGGCGAGCACCGCCGCGGTCAGCGAGCCCGCGATCCCCACGAGGGTCACCGCGCCCGAGCCCGCGTCGCCCGTGCCCACGAGCTCGCGCAGCCCGATCGCCGTCGCCCCGCCGATGGCGGCCGTCGCAGCGCCTGCGGTCACGGCGAGGGTGTTGGCCTCGATGAGGTGCTGGCGCGGGACGACGTGCGGCAGCGCGACCGACAGGGCGGCGAGCACGAACCGGTTCACCCCGGCCGCAGCCAGGGCAGGCAGGTAGAGCGCCACGCCGGAAGCGCCGGACAGCACCACGGCGGCGACGACCACCACGAGCGCCGCGCGCACGAGGCTGGCGCCCAGCAGGACGCGCCTGCGGTCCCACCGGTCGATGAGCGCGCCCGCGAACGGCCCGATCAGCGAGTACGGCAGCAGCAGCACGGCCAGCCCGGCGGCAACCGCGAGCGGGTCGGCCTGCCGCTCCGGGTTGAACAACAAGGCCCCGCCGAGCGCGGCCTGGAACATGCCGTCGCCCCACTGCGTGGCGAAACGCACGGCCAGCAACCGGCGGAAGCCCCGGGTGCGCAGCAGCCGCGCGAGGCCGAGTCGTACGTTCGGCGGCTCGCCCGGGGCGTCGGTGGCGGCGGACGGCTGCCCGGAGCCAGATGTCGGCACGGCTGGAGGCTACTGCCCGGAGCGGGGTGCGACGATGGACATGTGGTGGACGAGCACTCCCGTTCTGGTTCGGCTCCCGGTTCGGAGGTGGCGCCAGGCACATTGCTGGTGGCGGCTCCCGGGCTGCTCGACCCCCACTTCCGGCGAACTGTGATCTACGTCATCGAGCACCGGCCCCGGGGCACGCTCGGGGTCGTCCTCAACCGGCCGAGCGAGGTCACCGTGCGCGACGTCCTCCCGTCGTGGGCGCCGCTCTCGTCGCAGCCGCCCGCGGTGTTCGTCGGCGGGCCGGTGGAGAGCGAGACGGCGCTCTGCCTCGCCGCGGTGCGCACCGGCCAGGACCCGAGCGCGGTCGACGGGCTGATCGCCGTGCGGGGCCCCGTCGCGCTCGTCGACCTCGACTCCGACCCGGCCGAGATCGCGCCGAGGCTGCGCGGGCTGCGCGTGTTCGCCGGCTACTCGGGCTGGGACGCCGGGCAGCTCGCGGGCGAGATCGAACGCGGCGACTGGATCGTCGTGCCGGCCATCCCCGACGACGTGCTGGCCCGGCACGACGGCCACCTGTGGGGCCACGTGCTGCGCCGGCAGGGCATGCCGCTGGCCCTGCTCGCGACCTATCCGCTGGATCTCAGGAACAACTAGCGGGTCGATCGCGGTGGGTTGCCGCCTAGGACGACTGCTGGACGCCGGCCGTCGCGGTGCGGCAGCCCGCGACGAGGTCGCAGCCGGCGCACGCCCCGCCGCACGCCGAGGGTCCGGGGTCCGGCGCAGGCACGGCATTCGCCGCGCGATCCCCGGCCACTCCCCCGACCCCGGTGAGGACGAAGACGGCGATCGTGCTCACGACCACCAGGGTCCAGCCGAGCACGCCGGTCGCTCCCGCCAGCAGCGCGCCGCCACCGACGACGGCCACGGCGCCCGCCGCGCCGAGCGGGGCCGCCGCCACCTGGTTGGCCACCGCGAACGCGGCGTCCGAGCGCAGGCTCGCGGCCGTCCGCACCCCGGCCCACCGGTTGCGGCGCAGCTTTCGTCGCAGTCCGAGGACCGCGATCGTGAGGAGCGCGGCACCGAGCACGACGAGCAGGACACCCAGGGCGAGGCGGACGGGGATCGGCACGGCGACCAGATTACGTGGTGCCCCATCCCGTCCGCTCCGCTCCGGCCCACCCGCGCCGTACCCGATCGCACCGGCGGGACCAGCGGCGCTACCCTGGTGGCGTGGCCCGCCGACTTCTTCTCGAGGCCGCGCCGCACTGAGCGTGCCCCCGGCATGCACCGGCGCGGCCGACCCCTTCTGCCTGGTGGCAGGGGGGTCTTCTGGTTTTCGGGCCACCAACGGACTTCCCAGGAGCGGGACATGAGCACGGACACGACCGCAGCCGCGCCGGAGGGCGCCGAGGCGCCCGGCAACGAGGGCACCCCGCCGTTCCGGTACGGCGCCGCGCTGGCCGAGCAGATCGAGCGCCGCTGGCAGGACCGGTGGGAGAACGAGGCCACCTTCCACGTGCCCAACCCCGCGGGCCCGTGGGCGGAGCCGGAGGCGCTGGGTGGCGCGAAGTTCTACCTGATGGACATGTTCCCGTACCCGTCCGGCTCAGGGCTGCACGTCGGGCACCCGCTGGGCTTCATCGGCACCGACGTGCTGGGCCGCTACCTGCGGATGACCGGGCGCACGGTGCTGCACGCGATGGGGTTCGACGCGTTCGGCCTGCCGGCCGAGCAGTACGCGGTGCAGACCGGCACGCACCCGCGCAAGACCACAGAGGACAACATCGAGCGGTACAAGGCGCAGCTGCGCAGGCTGGGCCTGGCGCACGACGAGCAGCGCTCGTTCGCCACCACCGACGTCGAGTTCTACCGCTGGACGCAGTGGATCTTCCTGCAGATCTTCAACTCCTGGTACGACCAGGAGCAGCGGAAGGCGCGCCCGATCGCCGAGCTGGAGGCTGAGTTCGCCGCCGGCACGAGGGCAACGCCCGACGGGCGGCCGTGGGCCGAGCTGACCCGCGTCGAGCAGCGCGGGGTCGTCGACTCGTTCCGCCTGGCCTATGTGTCCGAGGCGCCGGTCAACTGGTGCCCCGGCCTGGGCACCGTGCTGGCCAACGAGGAGGTCACCGCCGACGGGCGCAGCGAGCGGGGCAACTTCCCCGTGTTCCGCCGCAACCTGAAGCAGTGGATGCTGCGGATCACCGCGTACGCCGACCGCCTGATCGACGACCTGGACCGGCTGGACTGGTCCGACGCGGTCAAGACGATGCAGCGCAACTGGATCGGCCGGTCCGAGGGCGCCCAGGTCCGGTTCCCCGTCGACGGCGGGCAGGCGGCGATCGAGGTGTTCACCACGCGCCCCGACACGCTGTTCGGCGCCACCTACATGGTGCTGGCGCCCGAGCACCCGCTGGTCGACGCGATCACCCCCGCGGAGTGGCCCGACGGCGTCGACCCGCGTTGGACGGGCGGTGCGGCCACCCCCCGCGAGGCGGTGGCCGCGTACCGGGCGGCAGCGGCGCGGAAGTCCGAGCTGGACCGCCAGGAGGCCCGCGACAAGACCGGCGTCTTCACCGGCGTCCACGCCACCAACCCGGTCAACGGCGAACGCATCCCGGTGTTCGTCGCCGACTACGTGCTGATGGGCTACGGCACCGGCGCGATCATGGCCGTCCCCGGTCAGGACCAGCGCGACTGGGACTTCGCCACCGTGTTCGGGCTGCCGGTCGTGCGCACGGTCGCCCCGCCGGAGGGCTGGGACGGCGAGGCGTACGTCGGTGACGGCCCGGCGATCAACTCGGCGAACGCGGAGGTCAGCCTGAACGGGCTGGCCGTGGCCGACGCGAAGAAGCTGATCACCGACTGGCTGGCGGGCAAGGGCGCCGGCGAGGCCGTGGTCCAGTACAAGCTGCGCGACTGGCTGTTCTCCCGGCAGCGGTACTGGGGCGAGCCGTTCCCGATCGTGTTCGACGAGGACGGGCTGCCGGTCGCGCTGCCGGACGACCACCTGCCGGTGGAGCTGCCCGAGGTGGCCGACTACTCCCCGAAGACCTACGACGCCGATGCGGCCGACACCGAACCGGAGCCGCCGCTGTCGCGGGTGAACGACTGGGTCGAGGTGGAGCTGGACCTGGGCGACGGGCCGAAGCGGTACCGGCGCGAGACGAACACGATGCCGCAGTGGGCCGGCTCCAGCTGGTACCACCTGCGCTACCTGGACCCGGCCAACCGCGAGCAGATCGTCCACCCCGACGTCGAGCGCTACTGGCTGGGCAAGGACCCGTCACGCCCGAACGACGTCGGCGGCGTCGACCTGTACGTCGGCGGGATGGAGCACGCCGTGCTGCACCTGCTGTACGCCCGGTTCTGGCACAAGGTGCTGCACGACCTGGGCCACGTCAGCTCCGAGGAGCCGTTCCGGCACCTGATCAACCAGGGCTACATCCAGGCCTACGCCTACACCGACGCCCGCGGTGCCTACGTCCCCGCCGAGGAGGTGGTCGAGGACGAAGCCGGGCGTTTCACGTGGAACGGTCAGCCCGTGCGCCGGGAGTATGGGAAGATGGGCAAGTCGCTGAAGAACGTGGTGACCCCCGACGAGATGTGCGAGCGCTACGGCGCCGACACCTTCCGGCTGTACGAGATGTCCACGGGCCCGATGGAGGTCTCGCGGCCCTGGTCCACGCGCGACGTGATCGGCTCGCAGCGGTTCCTGCAGCGTGTGTGGCGCAACCTGGTGGACGAGCAGACCGGGGAGGTCCGGGTCACCGATGCCGAGCCGGACACCGAGACGCTGCGGGTGCTGCACCGGGCGATCGCCGGCGTGCACGGCGACTACGTGGCCCTGCGCTACAACACCGCGGCCGCGAAGCTGATCGAGCTGAACAACCACCTGACCAAGGCCTACGGCACGACCGGCGTGCCCCGCTCCGTCGCGGAGCCGCTGGTGCTGATGATGGCGCCGCTGACGCCGCACGTCGCCGAGGAGCTGTGGTCGCTGCTGGGGCACGAGCAGTCGCTGGCGCACGGCCCGTTCCCCGTGGCCGACGAGCAGTACCTGGTGGCCGACACGGTCGAGTACCCGATCCAGATCAACGGCAAGGTGCGCTCGCGCATCACGGTGCCGGCCGACGCCACACCCGACCAGGTGGAGGCCGCGGCGCTGGGCGAGGAGAAGGTCGTCGCCGCGCTGACCGGCCGAGCTCCCCGCAAGGTGATCGTGGTGCCGGGCCGGCTGGTCAACGTGGTGGTCTGACGCCGGTTCGGCCTGCTCGTCGACGCCCTACCGCCACGCGGTTCAGCGGGTCAGCCAGGGGCCGAGAACGCGGTGGATCTGCGGCAGCACGAACCAGACAACCGACGCGGTCATGAGCGGCACGACCACGAGGAACCGCGCCGCGGGCGGGAGCGTGTGCACGAGCGGGTCCGTCAGGGTGGCGATCAGCAGGAGTAGCGGGTAGATCGCGCAGGTCAGCAGCACCCACATCTTCCACCGCCTGGGCCGGGTCGCCACGGTCCGCGCAGCGGGCGTGGGGGCTGGGGAGATCGGTGAAGTCCTCGACATGCCCTCACGGTGCGCGCGCCCGCGGCATCCGTTCAGGGCGCAGCGTTCCTGGCAGCGCCGCGGGTAGCAGCGCCGTGGGTAGCAGCGCCACGGCCACCCACACCGCACCTGCGGCTGCGACGATGGCGGGGTGAGCTCGACAGCGCTGGCCGACTTCCTGCGGGCCCGGCGCGCACAGGTCCGCCCCGGGGACGTGGGGTTGCCCGTCGGCGTCGGACCGCGGCGCACGCCAGGACTGCGCCGGGAGGAGCTGGCCGCGCTCGCCGGGGTGAGCGTCGACTACTACATCCGCCTCGAGCAGGGCAAGGAGACGAACCCGAGCAGCGCCGTGCTCGCCGCGCTGGCGAGCGCGCTGCGGCTCGACGACCACGCCCGGGCCCACCTGTTCGCGCTCGCCGACCACGTCGCCCACCGCAGGCCGCTGCGCCGCGCACCGGAGCGGACGGTCACACCGAGCATGCGGCTGCTGCTGGAGAACCTCCGGCCGTGTCCCGCGCTGCTGCTCAGCCGCACGAGCGACGTCCTCGCCGCGAACGCCGAGGGGCTCGCGCTCTACCACGGGATGGCCGACTGGCCTGCGGCCCGGCGCAACACGATCCGCTACGTGTTCCGGCACCCGCAGGCCGCTGCCCTGTTCGGGGACTGGCGGGCCTCGGCGGCGGCCTCGGTGGCGAACCTGCGCACCGTGCTGGCCGCCGACCCGGAGGCGCCGGACGTCGCCGAGCTGGTGGAGGAGCTGTCGGCGGCGAGCCCGGAGTTCGCGGCGCTGTGGGAGCGGCACGACGTCCGGCCGAAGGCGAGCACGCAGAAGGTCTTCCACCACCCGACGGTCGGCGAGCTCAACCTGACCTGGGAGGTGTTGCGCTACGACGACGACGGCAGCAGGCGCGTCACCGTGCACCAGGCCGCGCCGGGCACCCCCGACCACGACGCGCTCTCGTTGCTGGCGATCGCAGCCGACGCCGGGATCTGACGGTCGAACGCGGGGAGGAATCCCGGCTCGTCAGGCGTCCTACTCCTTCTTGCCCTTGCCGAGCGCGCCGGCGACCAGCACCGCCGCCCAGATCCCGAGCGGGATCGCGGGCCAGAACGCGTGCAGCGAGCCGGACACCAGCGACGTCGTGCCCCAGATGGCGATCATGATGATCGCGCCGCCGAGCCATTCGCGCCACTCGTTCAGCCACTTGTGCCGCTCGGCCACCGCAGCCGGCTGCTTCACCGCGGGCACGGTGGGCGCCGGCGGGAGGTCGGCGGTGACGGGCTCGAGCTCGCCGTAGGTGGTGGCGGCGTACGCCGAGCGCAGCCGGGTGTCGTACTCGGTGAGGTCGAGCCGGCCCTCGTCGACCGCGATGCGCAGGCGCTCGGCCGCGGCGGCGCGGTCGGCGTCGGAGATGCGCATGTGACTGCGGTCGGCGTCGGAGCTCACGGCGCCGATGGTACGAGCGGCGCGGCGTTCCGGCATCGAACTGCCGGCGGATCCCCGGGTAGCCGTTCGATGTAGCTGGCCGCCATTCGCGTCACCGGTTAGTCTCCCTGTTCATGACAGAGAACTCTGTCGACGACAGGGTGACGCGACGGCGGCGGGCCGCCGTCGAGGAGATCCTCGCCATGGCCTGGACGCTGGCGGCCGAGCAGGGGATCGCGGGGATCTCGTTGCGTGAGCTGGCCTCGCGGCTGGGGATGCGACCGCAGTCGCTGGCCTGGTACGTACCGAGCCGGAACGCCCTGTACGACCGGATGTTCGCCCACGGGCACCAGCAGTTCCTCGAGTGCCTCTCCGCGGCGGAACCGCTCGACGTCCACCGGGCCGCTCGGGCCTTCGCCGGCTTCTGCGTCGCGAACCCTGCGCGCTACCAGCTCATCGCCCAGCGCACGGTGCCGGGGTTCACGCCGTCGGCGGAGTCGGTCGCGTTGGCCCGTCGGGCCTTCGGCGCGTGGCGCGCAGCCCTCGCCGGGGCGGGTGTCACCGGCCAGGAGGCCGTGGACGTCCTCACCGCCGTGGTGAAGGGGGTGGTCGACCAGCAGATCACCGTCGACCCGACCGGCGACCGCTTCCTCCGCCACCTCGACCTGGTGATCGACATGTTCCTCGCCCACAGCGCCGGGGCCCGGCCGTGACCACGCCCTTCCAGGTGCGGCTCGAGGTGCGTGCCTACGAGCTGGACACCCAGGGCCACGTCACCACCGCCGCCTACCTGCAGTACGCCGACCACACGCGGTGGAAGCTCCTCGAGGCCGCGGGGATCGACCTCGAGGAGCTGCGGCGCACCGGGCTCGGCCCGGTGACGCTCGAGACGACCGTGCGGTTCGTGCGCGAGCTGCGACTCGGGCACGAGGTCGACGTCTCGTGCGCGTTCGACTGGCCCGGCGGCCGCACGACTCGCGTCAGCCAGGAGCTGCGCCGCGCCGACGACGGGAGCCTTGTGGCGGAGCTGCGCAGCGTCGGTGGCCTCCTCGACCTGACGGCTCGCAGGCTGGTGGCGGATCCCGGCGCGGTGTGGCGGCGGCTCGCGCGGCGACCGGAGCTGCTCGGGCTCGCCGGGTGACCGCTCGCGGTCAGATGCGGCGCGCGGAGTTGAACTTCATCCGGCCCATGTCGGAGATCTTGACGGGGCTCTTCCGGGTGCTGGCGTGCAGGATCTTGCCGTTGCCGATGTAGATCCCGACGTGGCTGACCGGCTTGTAGAAGAACACGAGGTCGCCGGGCTGCAGCTGGTCGCGGGAGACCGGCGTGCCGACCTTCGACATCGCCCGGCTGGTGCGCGGCAACGACTTGCCCGCCCGCTTGAACGCCCACGAGACGAGGCCGGAGCAGTCGAAGGCGTTCGGGCCGCTCGCGCCGTACCGGTACGGGGAGCCGATCTTGCTCATCGCGAAGTCGACAGCCGCCGCCCGGGTGCCCGCGGCCACCGCCTCGGCGGAAGCCGGCTGGGGAAGCGATGGCGCGGTCGCGACGACCGGCGTGCCGGTGTACGCGACGGGGAGCGGGGCGGCCTCGGCGGCGGGGAGCACGGCGAGGACGGAGGCGGCGGCAGCGGCGGTGGTCACGACGGCGGCGCGAACCGCGAGAGCGGGCAGGTGGTTGGGCACGGGGTGGTCCTCGGGGTAGCACCGGCGGACGGGTCCCGCGGGCCGGGGGAAGCCAGCAGGAGCCGACGGGACGCGCGGTGCACGGCCCCATCTCGCATCCGGGCCGTGCTGCGTCCCGCCTGTCCGGCGGTGGCCCTGCGCCCGCCGCTCCGGGTGAGCGTCGGTGGCGCAGAGCCGTTCCGCAGATTACGAACGCATTTCGTTGCTTCGCCATGACGCATGTCTCAATTGTGCTGTCGCTATCCGGTGAACCCCATCACCGCTGACTGGGCCATACAGGTACGTCTCGTACACCCGTACTGTCGCCCGATCGAGTTGATCAGACCAACCAGGGTGGCCTGCGGCACAAGCTGTGCCGTGATGCGTTCGTTATTGGGGCAGACGAGTGAATTTCCTTCCGGATCGGAACGGATCGGCTGTTCTCGGAAAGGTTGCCGATCTGCAAATAAATCGGCCCCGGTCGTGGCGGCAAGGGCCACGGCCGGGGCCGGACGGGATCTGGACGGCTGGAGCGGGGTCAGCGCTCCCGCTCGCCGCGGATGAACTCCTCGACGGCCTGGCGGGCGAAGTCGTCGCTGTACTGCTCCGGCGGGGACTTCATGAAGTAGCTCGCCGCGGAGAGGATCGGCCCGCCGATGCCCCGGTCCTTGGCGAGCTTGGCCGCGCGGACGGCGTCGATGATGATCCCCGCGGAGTTGGGCGAGTCCCAGACCTCGAGCTTGTACTCGAGGTTCAGCGGGACGTCCCCGAACGCCCTGCCCTCCAGCCGGACGTAGGCCCACTTGCGGTCGTCGAGCCATGCGACGTAGTCGGACGGCCCGATGTGGACGTTGTCCTTGCCGAGCTCGCGGTCGACCTGCGAGGTGACCGCCTGGGTCTTGGAGATCTTCTTCGACTCCAGCCGCTCCAGCTCCTTCATGTTCAGGAAGTCCATGTTCCCGCCCACGTTGAGCTGCATCGTGCGGTCGAGCTGCACGCCGCGGTCCTCGAACAGCCTGGCGAGCACGCGGTGGGTGATGGTCGCCCCGACCTGGCTCTTGATGTCGTCGCCGATGATCGGCACGCCCGCCACGCGGAACCTCTCCGCCCACTCCGGGTCGGAGGCGATGAACACCGGGAGCGCGTTGACGAACGCCACGCCCGCGTCGATGGCCGCCTGTGCGTAGAAGCGGTCGGCCGCCTCGCTCCCGACCGGGAGGTAGGAGACGAGCACGTCGGCGCGGGTGTCGCGGAGCACCTGCGCGACGTCGACCGGCTCGTCGTCGGACTCGTCGATCGTCTCCCGGTAGAACCGGCCGAGCCCGTCGAGCGTGTGACCGCGCTGCACCGGCACGCCGAGCGGCGGGACGTCGCAGATCTTGATGGTGTTGTTCTCGCTGGCCGTGATCGCCTCGGAGAGGTCGCGGCCGACCTTCTTGGCGTCGACGTCGAACGCGGCCACGAACTCGATGTCGCGCACGTGGTAGCCGCCGAAGTCGACGTGCATCAGACCGGGGACGCGCGTGGCCGGATCGGCGTCCGCGTAGTAGTGCACCCCCTGCACCAGCGACGCCGCGCAGTTACCCACGCCCACGACGGCGACACGGACCTCACTCATTGCGGCTCCTTCTCTCGTCTTCCTGGTCTGCGGGTTCCGCCTCGTCCTGCGCTGCGCGTTCGGTGGCGATCAGCTCGTTGAGCCACCGCACCTCCCGCTCGCAGGCGTCGAGGCCGAGCTGGTGCAGCTGTTGCGTGTAGTTGTCGATCTGCTCCCGCGCCCGGACGAGGGCGGCCCGCAACCCTTCGCGGCGCTCCTCGACCGCCCGCCTGCGGCCCTCGAGGATCCGCATCCGCGCCTCCGCGGGCGTGCGGGAGAAGAACGCGATGTGGACGCCGAAGCCGTCGTCGTCCCACGCGTGCGGGCCGGCCTCGGACAGCAGCTCGGCGAGGCGTTCCTTGCCCTCGGCCGTGATCCGGTAGACCCGCCTGCTCCGCCGTGGCCAACTGCCCGGCTCGGGTGCCTCCTGCTCGGACGCCTCGACGATCAGACCGGCCCGCGTGAGGCGGCGCAGCGCGGGGTACAGCGACCCGTACGAGAACAGCCGGAAGCCGCCCAACCTCAGCCCGAGCTGCTTGCGCAGCTCGTAGCCGTGGACCGGGGCCTCCTGGAGCAGGCCGAGGATCGCCAGCTCGAGCACGACGACCTCACCTCCGTTGCCGCACTGTCGGAGCACACGGCGATAGCACGCTGCAGTATATCGACGCGATACATCTGCGCGCAGTCCCGAGAGCGCGCCGGGGTGACCCGTCGTCGAACGACCGGCCGCGCGGAGGCGTTCTCGCGCGTCGGCGCGTGGGGTCCGCGTACCCTGACCGGGTGCGCACCCAGCGGCAGGTGGTCGACTACGCGTTGCAGCGCCGCGCGCTGCTCGCCGAGGTCCACTCCGGACGGGTCGGTGTCGCTGATGTCTGCGACGCGAGCCCCTACCTGCTCCGAGCTGCACGTTTCCACGGTGAGCCCACCGATCACACGTGCCCGGTCTGCCGCAAGGAACGCCTCACCCAGGTATCGTGGATCTTCGGCGACGAGCTCAAGCACGCCGCGGGATCGGCACGCAAGCCCGAGGAGATCGAGCAGCTGGCGAACGTCTACGCCGACTTCTCCGTGTATGTGGTGGAGGTCTGCCGCACCTGTAGCTGGAACCACCTCGTTCTGTCCTATGTGATGGGCACGGGCGACGCTCCCCACAGCCGCAGGTCCGACCGACGCAGGACCGCCGCCGAGTGACCGCAAACCCGTCCCCCGAACCCCCGGAGCAGCGGTGAGTGATCAGCGCGACCCCCGGTTCGACGCGCCGCGGGGCCGTCCCCGCAACCCGCACGGCGGCCCGCCACCCCGGCAGGGCCCGCCGCGAAGGCAGGGGCCCGGCCCGGATCCACGCATGCCACCGCAGCGCTACCGCGCCGACGGCCCCCCGGTTCCGGGTGGGCGGCCGCGCCAGCCGGGGGCCGACCCGTCGGTGGCCCTGCTCACCCATGATGACGACGACGCCACCGCCGTCGTGTCCGGTCACGGGCCGGGTGCCCCGGGTGCGGACCGGTCCAGGCGCCCCGCACCGGCCGCCCGCGGGAAGAAGAAGGTCTCACCGTGGCGCCGCGTGCGCCGGATCTCCTACGTCGTGCTCGGCCTGCTCCTGCTCGGCCCGTTCGTCGCGTTCGTCATCGGCTGGTTCGTGTTCCCCGTGCCGTCGTCGCAAGAGGTCTCGCTCGCGCAGGTCGCCAACTTCACCTTCGCCCGCGGCGAACCCCTCGCCACGGTGCGTCAGGACAACGTCAACCGCGTCGCCGTCACCCTCGACAAGGTCCCGAAGCACGTGCGCGACGCGGTGCTGTCCGCTGAGGACCGGTCCTTCTACTCCAACCCCGGCTTCGACTTCATGGGCATCGGGCGGGCTGTCTACAACCAGCTCACCAACCGTGCGGGCGGTGGCTCGACCATCACCCAGCAGTACATCAAGGTCTCCACCGGGGAGGACGACGCCTCCCTGTGGCGCAAGTACAAGGAGGTCGTCCTCGCGGTCAAGATCTCCAAGGAGAAGACCAAGGACGAGATCCTCGAGAACTACCTGAACACGATCTACTTCGGCCGCGGCGCATACGGCATCCAGGCGGCGGCGAAGGCGTACTTCAACAAGGACGTCGGGGAGCTCACGGTGTCCGAGGGCGCGATGATCGCCGGCATCATCCAGTCCCCGTCGCGGTGGGACCCTGCGAAGAACCGGGAGAAGTCCGAGGAGCGGTGGGACTTCGTGCTCGACGGCATGGTCGAGAAGGGGTGGCTCGACCGTGGTGAGCGCGCGGCCCAGACCTTCCCCGAGCTCCCGGACATCCCGGAGCAGGCCGAGGCCGGCATCCCCGGCGACGACCGCTACCACATCTACGAGCGCGCCCTGAAGGAGCTCGAGGCGAAGGGCATCACCGCGGACGTCATCAACACCCGCGGCGTCACGGTCACCACCACGGTCGAGCAGCCGCTGCAGGCCGAGGCGGTGGACACCGTGACGAAGCAGCAGGACAAGCAGCCCAAGAACCTGCGTTACGGGCTGGTCTCCATCGACCCGAAGACCGGGGCGATCGTCAGCTACTACGGCGGGAAGGAAGGGCTGGCCCTCGACTACGCGGGCGAGGCGTTCCGCCAGCCCGGGTCGTCGTTCAAGCCCTTCGTGCTGGCCGCCGCGCTGGAGAACGACCCCACCTTCGGGCTCGGCACCGAGATCGACGGTACCGGCCCGAAGGCGTTCACGGGCAGGCCCGGCGTGGTCCGCAACGTCGAGGGCGTCAGCTGTGAGAAGTGCGGCGCCGAGTTCGCCATGACCGAGTCGATCAACACGTGGTTCTACCAGCTCGGGATCACCGTCGGCCCGGGCAACGTCGCCAAGGCGGCCCACCAGGCCGGCATCCCGGACGACCTCCTGCAGAACCCGACCGGCGGTATCGCGCTGGGCGACAAGGAGGTGCACCCGGTCGACATGGCTTCCGCGTACGCCACGTTCGCCGCCGAGGGCAAGTACCACGAGCCGTACATCGTGTCCAAGGTGGAGGCGGCCGACGGCGAGATCCTCTACGAGCACAAGGACACGGAGCGGCAGGTCATGTCGCAGCAGGTGGCCCGCAACGTGATCGAGGCGATGCTCGGCGTGGCCCCCAAGAAGGGTTACGACCTCCCCGGGCAGCAGGTCGCCGCGAAGACGGGCACCGCCCAGCTCGAGGGCAGCGCCAAGGACAACCGCGACGCCTGGTTCGTCGGCTTCACCCCGAACAAGGCCACGGCGGTCTGGGTGGGCACCGACAAGAGCGAGCCGATCCGCGACAGCCGGGGCAACCCGATCTTCGGCAGCGGTGTGCCCGGCCAGATCTGGCACGCCTTCATGAAGGAAGCCACCGAAGAGGACCCGGCAGAGCAATTTTCCCAGTTCGTCGCGATGGGTGAGGCGCCGACCCCCGACTCGGACTCCTCGGAGACCGAGTCGTCCGACGAGGACTCCGAGGACTCCGAGGACTCGGACAGCGACGAGGACCGCGACAGCGACTCCGGGAGCTCCTCGGACGACGGGGACAGCGGGTCCTCTCGCGACAGCAACTCCCGGTCGAACAACTCGGACGACGGCGGCAGCAGTGGCGACCAGCCCACGTCCTTGGACACGCAGGACAGCGGCACGTCCGGCACGCCCCGCTCCTCGGGGGGCTCGGCGAACCGCGGTCAGTCGGACCGCTCGGCGCTGAACAGCACGTCCGACCCCGTCGGGTGAGCTCGCGGGTGCGGGTGCGGGAGCCGGACCACCCGCCCGCGCGTGTCGTCCCCACGTGGACCGAGCCGCTCGCCGCTGCCGCCGGCCGGCTGGTCGGAGGGCCGCTCGGCCGGCACGCCCTGGTCGGCCGGAGCCGCTTCTGGACGCCGCTGCGCGTGATCCTGCTGCTCGCGGTGGCGGTGCTGGCCATGGGCTGGCTCGGCAAGGCCCCCTGCCTGCAGCAGTACACCACCGACGACGGCACCGTCGCGCTCGACTGGCGCAACAACCGCCAGTACGTGGCGATGTGCTATTCCGACACCGTCCCGCTCTGGGGTATCGAGGGGCTCGACCGCGGGGCGGTGCCCTACCGCGACCCGTGGGTCGAAGGGGAGGGCACCGACGACGAGAAGGTGCGGTACATGGAGTACCCGGTGCTCACCGGGTTCTTCCAGTACGTCAACGCGCGGCTCGCCGACGCCTGGGTGTCGGCGGCGGGCGTGGTCCCGATCCTGCCGACGGCCCTCCCCGTCGTCGTGTACTTCGACATCAGCGCGGCGTGGCTGGCGCTGGCGTGGCTCGTCGCCGTGTGGGCGGTCCGTGCCCTGCGACCGAACCGGCCGTGGGACGCGGCGCTCGTCGCGCTGTCCCCGCTGGTGGCGGTGCACGTGTTCACCAACTTCGACGCGCTCGCCGTCGCGTGCGCCGCGGCGGGGATGCTCGCGCTCGCCCGGCGCAGGCCGTTGCTGGCCGGCGCGTTGCTCGGTATCGGCGGCGCCTTCAAGTTCTACCCGCTGATGCTGCTCCTGCCGGTCCTGCTCGTGGCGATGCGCAGGCGCCGGCTCAGCACTGCCCTGCAGACGATCGGCGCGGCGGTCGGTGCGTTCGTGCTCGTCAACGCGCCGGTGGCACTGCTCTACCCCGTGGGATGGGCGGAGTTCTTCCGGCTCAACCGCACCCGCCCCGCCGATCCCGACTCGCTCTACTTCGTCGTGCAGTACTTCACCGGCTGGCCCGGGTTCGACGGCAAGCTCGCCGAAGGTCAGGCGCCCGCCGTGCTCAACGCCGTCTCGGCAACGCTCTTCGTGCTGTGCTGCGCCGCGATCTGCGTGCTCGCGCTGCGCGCACCACACCCGCCGCGGCTGGCATCACTGACGTTCCTCACGGTTGCGTCGTTCCTGCTGGTGAACAAGGTGTGGAGCCCGCAGTACTCGCTGTGGCTCGTGCCGCTCGCGGTGCTCGCGCTCCCGCGCTGGCGGCTGCTGCTGGCGTGGATGGCGGTGGACGCCCTGGTGTGGGCGCCGCGGATGTACTACTACCTGACCCCCGCCAACAAAGGACTGCCGCCGGACTGGTTCCTCGGTGCTGTCGTGATCCGCGACGCGTTCGTGGTCGTGCTGTGCGTGCTGGTGGTGCGCTCGGTGCTCCGCCCGGACACCGACCCCGTGCGGATGGCGACCCCGGGTGAGTGGCCGGCCGTGCTCGACGCGGATCCCGACTGGCCTGCTGTCGCGCGAACTCCACCGAAGGTGGTCAGCACCGCCAGCTGAGGGGTGGCACGCTGCCGGGGTGGGCCTCTCCCGCGATCAGGTCGAAGCCGCGTTGGGCCGCTTCGCCCACCGGCCGCTCGACCGGCCGGACCTCAAGCGGGCCGCCGTCGGGATCACCCTCGTCGCGGACGGCGCGGCGCTCCTGCTCACGCGGCGCGCGGCGACGTTGCGCGGGCACCCCGGCCAATGGGCCCTCCCCGGCGGGCGAACCGACCCGGGCGAGGCCCCGGGCGCGGCTGCTCGCCGCGAGCTCGCCGAGGAGCTCGGCCTCGTGCTGGACGCCGACGCCGAGCTCGGCCTCCTCGACGACTACGCCACCCGGTCCGGATACCTGATCACGCCGGTGGTGCTGTGGGCGGGCATCGCGCCGGTGCTCCGGCCCAACCCGGTGGAGGTGGCCGAGGTGCACCGGGTGCCCCTCGACGTGATCGACGTGGAGCCGCGGTTCGTCACGATCGCCGAATCGGACGCGCCGGTGATCCAGCTGCCGATCCTCGACCGGTTGGTGCACGCGCCCACGGCGGCCGTGCTGCACCAGTTCCGCGAGGTGGTGCAGCACGGCCGTCCCACGCGGGTGGCGCACTTCGAGCAGCCGGTGTTCGCCTGGCAGTAGGCGGACTGGACGAGTAAGTCCGAACTCGACGGGACTCCGGCTGGCGCTGGAGCGACTGTGAACGTTCCGCGGAACGCGATCCGCGTGGGCGTGCACATCGTGTGGGGTCGGTGCACATGTCCGGCGGTGTGTGCGGTGGCGGCACGGTGTGCACGGTGGTGCTGAGACCGCTGATCACGGCCACAGCCCACCATCATCAGCGGAATCGGGACATGAGCCGCACCTATGCGGCTGTAACCCATTCCTGCTGATCATGGGCCTTCGCGCGGATACCTGGCGCCCGGGCTGGTCGCGCCTGAGCATGTGGGATTGGTCGGGGGTGAGGGTCGGCACCACCGCAGGTTGCGTGGCACCAGGCCTGCAGTGTCGTCCCCGGCCGCCGTGCCCCCGGCGTCGGGGACGGCCGTCCACGCAACCACTGAATTCGGTAGTGAACCCAACCCAGCCACCCACCGAGGCGAGGGGGCGATTGGAACAGAGGAGCACCCGAGAGGCCGATCAGCAGGGGGAGCGCAGAGAGGCCCGGGCCGGGAACGGCGCGCCCACCGACGGCTTCCCGACCAGGCGGACCCGACGGGAACCGATCGACAGAAGTCAGGGACTGCATCGCCCGGGCGACCATGATCCGAACTGGCGGTTGCTCATGGCTGCGGCCACAACCATCGACGCCCGATACACCGGATCTTGAATGTCAAGATCGCATGTATCGGTTGCCCATTGCTGTCGGCACAGCTATGGCGAACCGATACTCCGGATCATGCCCGCGACCACCGGACGGGCCCGGCACGAGCACCGAACGGCGTGATCACAACACCCGTACTGGACGAGCAAGTCCGACCCGGTCAGTGGTTGTAGGCGAGCAGTGCCATGTTCACCGCCGGCCCGCCAGGACCCGCTCGTCTAGGGACGCGCCGCCCGTGCCGTCCTGCGCAGCGGCGTGGGTGCGTAGGTGTCGGCGGGGAGCGCGGCCTCCTCGTCGGGGGTGAGCAGGTCGAGCTCCTTGCGGGAACCGACGTCCAGCCAGTCGTGGGCCAGCCGGCGGGCGAGGTAGTCGCCCACCGAGGCGGCGTGCGGGATGTCCGGGTCGTCGGTCATGCCCATCGGTTCGAAGCGCTGGTTGCGGAACTTCGCCACGAACTCCTCCAGCGGGACGCCGTGCTGCAGGCCGAGCGAGATGGCGGCCGACAGCAGGTCCATGAGGCCGGCCGTGGTGGAGCCCTCCTTGCCGAACTTGGCGAACACCTCCCCCAGCGACCCGTGCTCGTCGGCGTTGGCGATGACGTAGAACTCGGTGCCTGCGACCTCGAACGAGGTCGTGGTGCCCTGGCGGGACCGGGGCATCCGCCGCCGTGCCGATGGGGCGGGGTCGCTGGTGCGTGCGGGAAGCGCCATGAACGGGCCGACGTCCTTTCGATGCCACATGTAGGTGATTTGTGCGACATTGTCACTAGATGTTGTGGTTTCGCACCGTACCGCGAGGGCCTGAAAATTCGGTGGCGAAACGCCGTCCCGGCCGGCGAGTGCCGACGATCGGGTGCTCCGGCCCGGCCATGACCGCGGCCGCCACGGCCGTCGCTGCCGTGAGGGCCAGCGCGATCCAGAACGCCTGCTGGACGGCGGCCGTCGCCGTGGCCGGGTCCCCGCCGTCCAGCCCACGCAGGACGACGGTGCCGAGGGCGGCGGTGCCGAAGGTGGCGCCGAGCTGCTGCACCGCGTTGAGGAGGCCGGCGGCGGAGCCCGTCTCGTGCGGGGCCACCCGGGCCAACGCGGTGGTGAAGAACGGGACGGTGAACAGCCCCAGCCCGACGCCGCACACGCCGAGCGCCGACAGGGTGGCCCAGCCGCCCGCAGGCGCGTGGGCGTACGCGGTGACGGTGGCGAGGAGCCCGAACGCGAGGACGGCGAGGCCGACCTGCATCACGCGAGCGCCGTAGCGGGGCACCAACCAGGTGCCGGCCACCCACGACGCCACCGCGGATCCCGCCGTCCAGGGAAGCAGGGCCAGGCCGGCCGACAGCACGTCGCGGCCGAGCCCCAGCTGGAGGTGCAGGACGATGACCAGCATCAGCCCGTTCATGACGGCGAAGAAGAGCGTGGAGGCCACGAGCGCAGCGGGGAACCTGCGGTCGGCGAACAGGCTGACCTCGACCAGCGTCGCTCGGCCGCGTGCGGCGGCGATGCGCTGGGCGACGCCGAACCCGACGAGCGTGGCGAGCCCCGCGGCCACGATCGCCCAGGTCCACCGAGGCCAGCCCCACTCGCGGCCTTCGATCAACGGGTAGACGACCAGCGCGAACCCGGCCACGGCCAGCACGGTCCCCGCGAGGTCCAGCCGGGGGCGGTCCGCGGCGGCGTTCTCGAGCAGCACCGGGGCGCAGCAGAGCACCGCGACCACGAGCGGGATGTTGATCAGGAAGGCCGCGCGCCACGACCACCCGAGGAGATCGGCGTCGACGACCAGTGCGCCGAGCGCAGGCCCGCAGATCGCGGCCAGCCCCATCACCGGGCCGATGCTGCCCAGCGCCTTCGCCAGTTCCCTGCCCTCGAACATCGCTTTGACCAGCCCGAACGTCTGGGGGATGACGAACGCGGCTGCGGCCCCCTGCACGGCTCGCCAGCCGATCAACACGGAGACATCCGGGGCGAGCGCACAGCCGACCGAGGCGATGCCGAACCCGGCCACCCCGATCAGGAAGACCCGCTTGCGGCCCGCGATGTCCCCCAGGCGGCCGCCCGTGATCAGCAGCAGCGCGAACGGCAGCGTGTATGCGGCGCCGAGCCACTGCACATCGGCGGTCGAGCCCCCGAGCACCGCGTGGATCGTCGGCGCAGCGACCTGCACGATCGTCGCGTCGAGCAGGTTCATCGCCTCGGCCACGAGCAACGCCACCAGTGCGAGCCAGCGCCATCTTTGAGTCATGGCGGCAGATTCGGTTCGGGGTGCGCGCACTTCCAGCTGCCAGCCGAAAGCTGGCTGTTCCTTTCCATCCCGAGGCCGGGGGCGCAGGATCGTTCCGTGCTGGACGACGTCGATCGGGGCCTGGTGCATGCGCTGCACATCGACGGGCGGGCCCCGTTCGCACGGATCGCCGAGGTGCTCGGTGTGTCCACGCAGACGGTCACCCGCCGCTACCAGCGTCTGCGGCGCGAGGCGGGCCTGCGCGTGGTCGGCCTCACCACGCCCGGCCAGACCGCGGACAGCCGGTGGATGGTCCGCCTGACCGCGGCCCCCGCCACCGCCGGCGACATCGCGCGGTCACTGGCGCGACGCCCCGACACCTCCTGGGTACGGCTCACCTCGGGCGGAACGGAGATCGTCGCCGTCGTCACGGCACCGATGGCTGGTGGTTCGTGGCCCGCGCTGGTGCTGCACGACATCCCACGCACCGCGAGCATCAGCACCGTCAGCGCCCACGCACTGCTCCACACCTACCTCGGTGGCCCCACGACGTGGCCCGGCCGCACGCAGGCCCTCGACCACGCCCAGCAGGACCGGCTCAGCAGGCCCGCACCGGTCGTCGAGTGCGCTCCCGAGCGCGTCGAGCTGAACCCGAGCGAGCAGCGCATGCTCGCGGTCCTCACCCGCGACGGGCGCGCCGCCTACGGCGAGCTCGCCGCGGCGACCGGGTGGTCGGCCGCAACCGCGGCCCGTCGCCTGTCCGACCTGCGCGACCGCGGAGTGATCTTCTTCGACGTCGAGATCGACGACACCCACCTCGGCGTCGCAACCCGCACCATGCTCTGGCTGTCCGTGGCGCCGGCCGATCTCGACGCCACCGCCCGCGCCATCGCCGGCCACGCGGAGGTCGCCTTCGTGGCCGCGATCACCGGTACGTACAACCTCGCGGCCCAGGTGCTGTCCTCTGGGCCCGCGGCGCTGCACGGCTACCTGACGGGCCCGCTCGCCGACCTCGGCGCCATCCGCGCCATCGAGACGACACCCGTTCTGCAGACCCTCAAGGCGCTCTAGTGTCCCCCGTGGCACCCACCGACTCGGCCACCGGCGTGCGCCGCGGTAGCGGCCCGGCGGCCAGCCGGTCGGGAACGCGCAGGAACACGACGAACAACGCCAGCAGCAGCGCCGCCCGGCCCCACACGCCGACGGTGACGGCCTGGGCGGCGAAGCCGTCGTAGATGCCGGACGGGAGGCCGGCGTGGAGCTGGTAGTACCAGCGGAAGATGCCGATCCCCATCGCGAGGTCCGCGAGGAGGTAGGCGGCCACGAGTGACCACGGCACCTGCACCAGCACGAAGAACGGCAGCAGCCACAGCGTGTACTGCGGCGAGTGGACCTTGTGCAGCAGCAGGAAACCGCACAGCATCGCGGCGCTCACCCCGACCCACGGGTAGACGCCGTCGCGGCGGAACCGCCACCAGCCCAGCGCGACGGCCACCGCGAACGACAGCAGCACGAGCGTGGGCGAGAGCCAGTCCATGGTCGACTGGAAGTCGACGTTGTCGGGGTCGGACTCCGGGCGGAACCCCCAGAACCAGATCGAGTTGGTGGTGAAGTCGACCTTGCGCAACTGCTGGAACGTGAACGACGCCCGCCAGCCCTCGTAGCCCGCGAGCATGAACGGGACGTTCACCAGCACCACGGTGGCCGTCGCCGCGAGCGGCACGCGCACCGCTGCCCGCCAGTCCAACCGGCCGGGGCGCGACTCCGCGAGCACGTACAGCGCCAGCGGCAGCACGAACGCACCCGGGTAGAGCTTGAACGCGAAGCCCAGCCCCAGCAGCACCGCCGCAACGGTGCCGCGCTGGGCGAGGGAGCGGTCGGTGCGCCAGCCGTGCACGGCGAAGACGGCCGCGACGGCGCAGGCGACCACGGGGAGGTCCCAGTTGTGGAAGGCGTAGAGCACGACGGGCGGCCCCAGCGCCCACAGCAGGGCGCGCCACCGCGCGAGCCGGCCCAGCAGCCATCCGGTGAGCAGCCCGAACGGAGCCATCAGCAGCGCCGACCCGAGGAGGAAGCCCGCGTCGGTGTGGGCGAACAGCGCACCGGCCCAGATCAGCAGCCCGGTGAGCACCGGGTACTCCACGGAGCCGCCGAGCAGCTGCCCGTCCGGGGTGATCGACCCGCTCACGTACGGGAAGACGTGGTGGTCGATGTCGCGGCCGATCCACAGGTGCTGGATGTCGGAGTAGCAGACGTCGCGCTCGATGCGCACCCCGTAGTCGGGTGTGCTGCGCCCGTTGTCTTCGAACTCCGGCCCGGTGCAGCGGGCCTTGTTCTCGTAGCCGAGCAGCAGCGTGATGCCGGTGAGCAGCACGAGCACCGCCAGCACGACGCGACCGGTGCGGGCGAGCGGGTGCACCGAGGTCGCAACCCGCTCGCCACGGGCGGTGCTCAAAGCGGCGCCGGTCACGGCCCCGACCCGCTCGCGGGCTCCGCCATCGCAGCCGGCATCACGATCCGAGCCGCTCACGCAGGAAGGCGATGTCGGCGGCCTGACCCTCGGCCGGTGTCTCGACCACGACCGGTGCCCCCGCCGCTGCGCAGACGGCGACCAGCGCATCGGGATCGATCGTGCCGTCGGCGATGTTGGCGTGGCGGTCGCGCGAGGAGGCGAACTCGTCGCGCGAGTTGTTGAGGTGGACCAGGTCGATCCGACCGGTGATGGCCTTGGCGCGGTCGACGACGTCCACCAGCTCGACGCCCGCGGAGTACGCGTGGCAGGTGTCGAGGCAGAAGCCGACCCCGAACTCGCCGACCGCGTCCCACAGGCGGGCCAGGTCGTCGAGCTTGCGGGCCATCGCGTTCTCGCCGCCCGCCGTGTTCTCGATGAATATGGGGACCGCGAACCCGCCCTCGTCCGCCTGCCGCTCGATGAACTTGCGCCAGTTCTCGAAGCCCTTCGTGGCGTCCTCGCCCTGCGTGACGTGCCCGCCGTGGACGACGAGCCCGATCGCGCCCAGCTCGGCGGCGAGCTCGGCGTGCTGCACCACGATCTTGCGCGACGGGATGCGGATGCGGTTGTTCAGCGAGGCGAGGTTGACCGGGTACGGCGAATGGACGACGACCGTCAGGTCGCTCTCCCGCAGCTGCGCCGCCTGTGGATGGCTCGGTGGCTTCTTCCAGCTCTGCGGGTCGGCGAGGAAGAGCTGCACGATGTCGGCGCCCCGTTCCGCCGCCGAGACGAGCGGGTCGTCCTCGCGCGCGTGTGCCCCGATGAGCATGCGGGCCAGAGTAGTGACCACGCCCGACAGCGGCGCCATGGGTGCGTGTGCGATCGCCAACGCGGGTCCCGCGCGCGGTCCCGCGCGTTCGCGCTGGTAGCCTCGATGCGTCACCCCGACCGGTGCTCGCCGAGCGCCGTGCGCGCCGCCGATGGCGGCGATTCTGTCGGGGTCTGGTGAGAACCTCCTGTCGCGGAAGGACCGCGGCCGTTCCAGTCCATAGGAGGTGAGTGGTTCTCATGCGTCATTACGAGCTGATGGTCATCCTCGACCCGAGCCTTGACGAGCGCACTGTGACGCCGTCCCTTGAGACGTTCCTCAACGTCGTGCGCACCGACAAGGGCACTGTCGAGAAGATCGAGGTGTGGGGCAAGCGGCGACTCGCCTACGAGATCGCCAAGCACGCCGAGGGCATCTACGCCGTCCTCGAGGTCACGTGCGAGCCGGCCACGGTCGCCGAGCTCGACCGCCAGCTGGGGCTCAACGAGTCCGTGCTGCGCACCAAGGTGCTGCGGCGCGAGCGGAAGAAGGCCGCCGCCGAGCCGAGGCGGGCCACGCCCGTCGCCGCGGGCTGAGGGCGACCAGCGAGATGGCCGGCGAAACCGTCATCACGGTGATCGGCAACCTCACCGCCGATCCCGAGCTGCGCTTCACCCCGTCCGGGGCCGCGGTCGCCAACTTCACGGTGGCGTCCACCCCGCGCACCTTCGACCGCCAGTCCGGCGAGTGGAAGGACGGCGACGCGCTGTTCCTGCGGTGCAACGTCTGGCGGCAGGCGGCGGAGAACGTCGCCGAGTCGCTCACGCGCGGCATGCGCGTGATGGTGTCCGGGCGGCTGCGGCAGCGGTCGTTCGAGACCCGTGAGGGCGAGAAGCGCACCGTCGTCGAGCTCGAGGTCGACGAGGTCGGCCCGTCGCTCCGCTACGCCACGGCCAAGGTCAACAAGGTCAACCGGGGCGGCGGCAGCGGGGGCTTCGGCGGCAGTGGCGGTGGTGGCGGCGGTGGCGGCGGCGGCGGGTACGGCGGCGGTCCCGCCGACGACCCGTGGGGATCCGCGCCGCCTGCCGGCAGCGGCCCCATCGCCGACGACGAGCCCCCCTTCTGACCCACGCCTCTAGCAACAACCAGGAGAACCACCCATGGCCAAGCCCGTCCTGCGCAAGCCCAAGAAGAAGGTGTGCGCGTTCTGCAAGGACAAGGCCCAGGAGATCGACTACAAGGACACCGGCCTGCTGCGGAAGTTCATCTCCGACCGCGGCAAGATCCGGGCCCGCCGGGTCACCGGCAACTGCCGTCAGCACCAGCGTGACGTCGCGGTCGCGGTCAAGAACTCCCGCGAGGTCGCGCTGCTGCCCTACACCTCGACCGCGCGCTGAGGGGGAGTACCGGTATGAAGCTCATCCTCACCGCCGACGTGCCCAACCTGGGCGCACCCGGCGACATCGTCGAGGTCAAGGACGGCTACGGCCGCAACCTCCTGCTCCCCCGCAAGCTGGCCGTCGTGGCCACCCGGGGTGCGGAGAAGCAGGTCGCAGCCATCCAGCGCGCCCAGCGCGCCCGCCAGATCCGCGACCTCGGCCACGCCAAGGAGGTCGCGGGCGAGCTCCAGGCGCTCAGCCTCACCATCAAGGCGAAGTCGGCAGGCGACTCCGGACGCCTGTTCGGTTCGGTCACGGCCGCCGACGTGGTCGATGCCGTTCGCACCGCCGGCGGGCCCGCCCTCGACCGGCGCACGGTCGAGGTGCCGGGTCAGATCAAGACCGTCGGCACCCACAAGGTCACCGTGCGGCTGCACCCGGAGGTCACCACCGAGCTGGACGTGAACGTCGTCGCCAGCTGATCGGCCTTCGCACGACAGAGCGAGCCGTGTCCGCGCTTCCGCGGACACGGCTCGCTCTTTTTGTTGCGGGTCCACAGACGCCTCACTGCCATCCGTGCCGTTACTCACAGTGAACGGGGCGAAACTTCTCTCCAAGATTTTCGTTCGGTCCCGTTAACGTTTCCGTGCCCTCCGGAGAGACACTGGATCACCTGTCCAGGTGGCACGCCGGGAAGTTACGGCGACGTCGCCGAGTGATCGATCGGACGCGCCGAGTGGGCGATCTCGGCGGCGTGGCGACACGCCGAAGACGGCCGAACCGGCGTGTCGCGAGAGAAAGTTGTCCACATCTCCCTATAGTGCGCTGACCTGCCTATATGCCTTTGATCGACGAGTTGTCCACACGTCTTCCACAGGTTGCCCTCTACGCGTTCCTGGCTCGATGCCGATCCGTCCCCAGCTGGTCCACAGCCCCGCGCACAGGCCGGTTTGGTCGGCTCGGAGCAGGCCCTTAACCTGCTTTCCGGGGTGCGAGGACTCGACTCGGCCGACGGTTCCCGTTCTCCGGGACGTCATCCGGACGTCGTCGAGCTTATCGAACCTTTGTTCGATACAATGGCGGCAGGGGGTGACGCTGCGTATGGCTCTGGCTGACGACCGTCCGACGGGGAGGCCTCGTGCCGTCCGCCCGGGGGGCGACGGGGTCGACCCGACTGGGATGTTCGACCGTCAGCCGCCGCAGGACCTCACGGCAGAGCAGTCGGTCCTCGGCGGCATGCTGCTGTCCAAGGACGCCATCGCCGACGTCGTCGAGATCCTGCGCCCCGACGACTTCTACAAGCCGGCCCACCAGACGGTCTACGACTGCATCCTCGACCTCTACGGCCGCGGGGAGCCCGCCGACGCCGTCACGGTGTCCGCGGAGCTGCAGCGCCGCGGCGAGCTGATCCGGCTCGGCGGCGCGCCGTACTTGCACACGCTGATCGCCACGGTGCCCACCGCTGCCAACGCGGCCTACTACGCCGAGATCGTCGCCGAGAAGGCGATCCTGCGCCGCCTCGTCGAGGCCGGCACGCGCATCGTGCAACTCGGCTACCACGGCGCCGACGGTGCCGAGGTCAACGACGTCGTCGACCGCGCACAGGCCGCCATCTACGAGGTCACGGAGCGCAGCACCAGCGAGGACTTCGTCCCGCTCGAGGAGCTGCTCCAGCCCACCATGGACGAGATCGACGCCATCGCCTCGCGCGGCGGCGTCGCCCTCGGCGTCCCCACGGGCTTCGCCGACCTCGACGCCGTCACCAACGGGCTCCACCCGGGACAGATGATCGTCGTGGCGGCGAGGCCGGGACTCGGGAAGTCGACGCTCGGACTGGACTTCGCCCGCTCCTGCTCCGTGAAGCACGGGCTCACGAGCGTCGTGTTCTCCCTGGAGATGAGCAAGTCCGAGATCGTCATGCGCCTGCTGTCGGCGGAGGCGCGGATCCGGCTGGCCGACATGCGCGCCGGCCGGATGAGCGACGACGACTGGACGCGCATGGCGCGGCGGATGAGCGAGATCAGCGAGGCGCCGCTGTTCATCGACGACTCGCCCAACCTCACGCTGATGGAGATCCGGGCCAAGGCGCGCCGGCTCAAGCAGCGCCACGACCTGAAGCTGGTCATCCTCGACTACCTGCAGCTGATGACGTCAGGGCGCAAGGTCGAGTCCCGGCAGCAGGAGGTGTCGGAGTTCTCCCGGCAGATCAAGCTGCTGGCCAAGGAGCTCGAGGTGCCGGTGGTGGCGATGAGCCAGCTGAACCGTGGTCCCGAGCAGCGCACCGACAAGCGGCCGCAGCTCTCCGACCTGCGTGAGTCCGGGTCGATCGAGCAGGACGCCGACATGGTCATCCTCCTGCACCGCCCTGACGCGTTCGAGCGCGACGACCCCCGGGCGGGCGAGGCCGACCTGATCCTGGCCAAGCACCGAAACGGCCCCACGAGCACCATCACGGTGGCCCACCAGCTGCACTACAGCCGCTTCTCCGACCTGGCCCACGGCTAGACCGGTTGCGGCATCGACCTCATCCGTGAAGTGATCGTGCGACGTCGTCGGGCGCGGCGTCGGTGGGAAGTGGTTCGCGGTGGTCGGCGCGCAGGCCGTCGAGGGAGATGCGCAGCAGCCTGTTCCACATCTGCGGGCGGCAGTCGTCGGTGATCTGGACGGCGTGGCCCAGCGAGAGCAGCAGGAGCAGCAGGTCGTCTGTGGTCACGCCGGGGCGTAGCAGGCCCGCGGCCCCGGCGCGGGCGCACAGCTCCTCGATGACGAGCCGGAGTTGCCGGATGCCGTCCAGGTCGGGGACCGACCAGGTCAGGGCGAAGTTCTCCATCATCGCGCGGTGGCGCGCGCAGCCGGTCAGGGCCTGCTCGTAGAAGTCGGTCAGTGCAGCCCAGGGGTCCTCGGCGTCGGTCGCCGTCCGGCGCGCGGATTCCGCCCAGCGCGAGAAGTCCTGGCGCAGGACCGTGTGGACGAGATCCTCCTTCTTCGGGAAGTGCCGGTAGAGGGTGCCCATGCCCACCCCGCTGCGGCGCGCGATCTCGCGCACGTCAACCGCGGTGCCCTGCTCGGCCAGCACTTCGGCGGCGGCCTCGACGATCGCCTCCCGGTTGCGGATCGCGTCCACGCGCGGTGCGCGGCGCCGGGCGGAGTCGTCCGGTTCGGCCACTGCCATGCGGACGAGCATACCGCCTTATGCGGAGCAGATGCTCCGCTCTGTGCTAGCGTGCGGAGCATCTGCTCCGGATAGTGAAGGGGATGTCATGTCCGACCCGACCACGGCGACAGAGGCCGAGGCTCCTACCGCGGCAAGCTGGAACGACCGGATCATCGCCGAGTTCCGCACGAACGCCGGATACGTGCGGTGGAGCAGCGAAGAGGAGTTCGCCGCGGGTCGCCCCATCCCGCCCCGGATCCCCGGGTTCGACGAGCGGGGCATCCCCCTGATCCTGGTGCACCACATCGGCGCCAAGACGGGGCGCGAGCGGATCAGCCCGTTGTTCTACCAGCCGGTCGGCGATGGCTGGGCCGTCTTCGGAACGCACGGTGGCAGTCCGGAGCACCCGGTCTGGTACCGCAACCTCATGGCGCACCCGCAGGCCACGGTCGAGGTGGGCGCGGAAAGAGCGCCGGTCGTAGCTCGGCTCGCCGAGGGCGCGGAGCGCGAGCGGATCTGGGCGGAAGAGGTGGCGCTCGTCCCGAAGTTCGCCGAGTTCGAGGCGGCCGCGGGCAGGCAGGTCCCCGTCGTCGTGCTGGAACGTGTCCACGCAGAAGCCGCCACCCCGCCCCTCCGGCCGTAGAGCGCCCGAAATCGGTTGCACCCGCTCGAGGCGGTGGTCACGATCGCCACCGTCCTCGTCACCGGCGACCGGAGCCCTCCTGATGCGCGAACTCCTCGGAACACCCCAGCGTCCCCATCGCTTCGTGGTATTCGAGGACTTCGTCGCCCATGCCCCTCAACATCGGGATTCTCGCTCACGTCGACGCCGGTAAGACCAGCCTGACCGAGCGCCTGCTCTTCGACACCGGCGCGATCGCGCGGCTCGGCAGCGTCGACGGCGGCGACACCCAGACCGACACCGGCGCCATCGAGCGGCAGCGCGGGATCACCGTCCGCTCGGCGGTGGCGGCGTTCACGGTCGGCGCCACCCAGGTCAATCTGATCGACACCCCGGGCCACCCCGACTTCATCGCGGAGGTCGAGCGCGCGCTCGGCGTGCTCGACGGGGTGGTGCTCGTGCTCTCCGCCGTGGAGGGGGTGCAGGCGCAGACGCGCGTGCTGATGCGCACGGTGCGCGACATGCGGCTGCCCACCCTGCTGTTCGTCAACAAGATCGACCGTCGCGGCGCGCGGCACGAGGACCTGCTCGCCGAGGTCAGGCGCACGATCACCCCCAGTCCTGTCAGGATGACGAGAACCGCCGGCCTCGGCACCCGGGGGGCTGCCGCGCGCGCCGAGCCCCTCGACGCGCCCGAGATCGTGGAGGCGCTCGCGGAGACCGACGACCGCGTGCTCGCCCGAGTCGTGGACGGCCCGCCGCTGACGGCCGCCGAGGCCGGGGAGGCGCTGGCGGCCGGCACCGCCGCTGGGCGGGTCCACCCGCTGTACGCGGGTTCCGCGGTGAGCGGTGCGGGCATCCCGGCGCTCCTCGACGGGATCGTGCGGCTGCTCCCGCCCGCACCGGTGGTGGCGGCCGCCGAGCCGCAGGGCACCGTCTTCGCCGTCGAGCGGACGCCGTCCGGGGAGAAGCTCGCCTACCTGCGCCTCTTTGCAGGTGAGGTGCGGCCGCGGCAGCGCGTCGTGATCCACAGGCGCCGCCGGGACGGCGGCTGCGAGGAGCGGTCGGCGCAGGTGACGTCCCTCCGGGTGGTCGGGCGGAACGGCATCGCACAGCTGACGGCCGGTGACATCGGCCGGCTCGGCGGGCTGGCACCGAAGGTGGGAGACCGGATCGGCCCGGACGGTGCGGAGGAAGGGCCTCGTTTCGCCCGCCCGACGCTGCGCACGGCCGTGCAGCCACGCGACCCGGCCGACGCGGGCCGCCTGCACGCGGCGCTCATGAGCCTCGCGGACGAGGACCCGCTGATCCACGCGCAGGTGGTCCCGGGCGGCGCCACCGAGGTGTTGCTGTACGGCGAGGTGCAGAAAGAGGTGATCGCCGAACGGCTCGCGGTCGAGCACGGCGTCGAGGCGGATTTCACGCCGAGCCGGATCGAGTGCGTCGAGCGGCCGGTGGGCGTGGGCGAGGCCGCCGAGGAGTTCGGCAGGCGCGGGCCCGCGCTCGGCCGCTTCTGGGCGACGGTCGGACTGCGCGTCGAGCCGGGGCCCCGCGACAGCGGCGTGGCCTTCCGGTACGAGACCGAGCTCGGGGCGCTGCCGCGCGCCTTCCACACCGCGATCGAGGAGACCGTGCACCTCGCGAGCAGGCGGGGACCGCACGGCTGGGCGGTGACCGACTGCCGGGTCACGCTCATCCGCTCCGGCTTCGAGGCGCCGATCAGCGTGGCCGCCGACTTCCGGGGCCTCACCGCGGTGGTGCTGGCCGCGGCGCTCGAACGGGCGGGCACGCAGGTGTACGAGCCGTACCACGCCTTCGAGCTGGAGATCCCGGCCGACGTGCTGAGCGAGGTCGCCTCGCGGATCACGGCGCTCGGGGCGCGCATCGCGGAGACAGCGGGTGACGCCACCCGGTGGCAGCTCGCGGGCACCGTTGCGGCCAGCAGGCTGGACACGGTGCAGCGCAGCCTTCCCGGACTCACCCGCGGCGAGGCGGTGTGGTGGACCCGGCCCTCGGCCGATCAGCCGATTCCGGGAGCGGGTCTCACCTGAGGTGTCACCGTCGCCAGAACAGGTGGTGGGTCACGCCGCTCGGGCTGGGCACGACCTCGAGGTGGAACCGGTCGAGCAGCTCGTCGGGCGACTCCCACAACCGCACCCCGGATCCGAGCTCCACCGGCGCGACCGCCACGTGCATGGTGTCGACGAGGTCGGCGTCGAGGAACTGCCGGATGGTGCTGGGGCCGCCGCCGAGCCGCACGTCCTTGCCCTGCGCCGCCTCCCGTGCCCGCTCGAGGACCGTGGCCGGATCGCCCTCGACGAAGTGGAACGTGGTGTCGGAGAGTGTGAACGACGGGCGCTCGTGGTGGGTCAGCACGAACACCGGGGTGCGGAACGGTGGCTCGTCGCCCCACCAGCCGCGCCAGTCGTGGTCGCGCCACGGGCCGCGCAGCGGGCCGAACTTGTTGCGGCCCATGATCTCGGCACCGATGTTGTGGGTGAAGTCCCGCGTGAAGTAGTCGTCGAGGCCGCGGCTCCCGCCCGGGTCGGTGCGGTTGGGCCAGCTCGCCGTGGCCCCGGCCCAGGCCCACAAGCGGCCGGGGTCGGGAAGGCCGAACGGCCGCTCGAGGCTCTGGTGCTCACCCGCGCCGATACCGTCGCGCGAGACGTTGAAGTTCTGGACCCTCAGCATCTGCTTCACGTGGAAGGGTCGGAGCCGCAATCCGGCTCTTGTCAGGCACGTCGAGTGACGCTCGTCACAAGGGGGCTCGATGACCGACCACCCGACGCCGTCGGCGCGCGCTCGCGAGCTGGTGCGCGGGACCTACGACGTGCACGTCCACGTCGCCCCGGACGTGATGCGGCGGCGGATCGACGACGTGGCCCTCGCGGAGCGGTTCGCGGCCGTCGGGATGGCCGGGTTCGTCCTCAAGTCGCACTACGTGCCCACGGCGGAACGCGCCGAGGTGGTCCGCCGCGCCCGTCCCGGGATCGACGCGTTGGGTGCCATCACGCTGAACGCGTCCGTCGGCGGGCTGAACCCGATCGCCGTGGAGATCGCCGGCCGCGGCGGCGCCCGGTTCGTCTGGCTGCCCACCGTCGACAGCGCCAACCAGCGCGGCTGCCAGCAACGCGAACCCGAGGGCGCGAGGCCGCCGATGTGGGCGCAGCTGCAGGCCGACCTCGCCACGGCCGGCATGGCCGCCGAACCGGTCGACGTGCTCGACGACGGGGGCGTCGTCCTGGAGCGCACCCGGCAGGTGCTGCGGCTCGTCGCGGCGCACGACATGACGCTCGCGACCGGCCACCTGCACCAGGACGAGTCCGCCGCGGTCGTCGACGCCGCGCTCGAGGAAGGGGTGCGCCGCATCGTGGTGACGCACCCCGAGTTCACCTCGCAACGGATCGGCGTGCCGCGCCAGCGCGCGCTCGCCGAGAAAGGCGTTGTGCTGGAACGTTGTTACACAACCCCGTACACCGGCAAGGTGCCCTGGGACGTGTGGCTGGGGAACATCCGCGAGGTCGGCCCGCGCCACTCGGTGGTCTCCAGCGACCTGGGCCAGCCCTTCAACCCGCCCGTGGAGGACGGCCTCGCGCTGGCCGCCGACCGCCTCCTGGACGCCGGCTTCACCGAGGGCGAGGTGCGGCTCATGACCGTCCACAACAGCAGGTGGCTGGCCGGGGCCGAGCCGCTGCCGGACGCGCCCGCTGACCTTCTGCCGGGCTAGCGGGCCGCGTGCTCCGCGATCAGCCGCGTCGCGTCCTCCGCGACCTCGATCGTCGCGAGGTGGGCGGCGGGCAGCACCTCGAGCCGGGCGTCGGGGATGCCTTCGGCGATCGTGCGGGCGTGCGGCTCGACCGGCGTCGACGGGTCGGCGGAACCGGCGATCACGAGCGTGGGCGCGGTGATCGCGCCGAGGCGGTCGCGGTGGTCCCACACCTCGAGCGCCTGGCAGCACGCGAGGTATCCGGCGTCGGGGGTGCGTGCGACCCAACCCGCCGCCTCGGCCACGACGTCCGGGTGCGCTGCGGCCCAGTCCGGCGTGAACCACCGCGACACGATCCCGTCCGCGAGCGGAGCGGTGCCACCGGAGGAGACAGCCGCGATGCGCTCCTTCCAGACCGTGGTGTCGGGGAAGTTGGACGAGGTGCAGCACAGCGTGAGGTTGGTGATCCGCTCCGGCGCCTCCGACGCCAGGTACATCCCGACCATCCCGCCGAGCGACAGCCCGCACCACGCCACGCGCTCCAGGCCGAGCCGGTCGAGCAGGGCGAGCACGTCGTCCGCGAGGTCGGCCATCGCGTACGGCCCGGGAGGTACCGGGGAGCCGCCGTGCCCCCGGTGGTCCAACCGGATCACGCGGAACCGCTCGGTGAGCGGCGCGACCTGGGGTCGCCACATCTCCAGGGTGGAGCCGAGGGAGCCGGACAGCACGAGGACGGGCGCGTCGCGCGGCCCCTCGTCGACGTGGTGCAGGTCGACGGCCACGCTCAGCTCGCCTTCGAGCCGACGGTGCGCATCCCGCGCAGCGTCTCCAGCTCGGTCGTGCTCGGCGGCGCCGTGATGACGAGATCGGCCGAGACCTGCAGCGGCCACCCGGTCTCGGCCCGCACCTGCTCCACGGTCACGCCCTGGTGCAGCGTGGTGAGCACCAGCTCGGCCGTGTCCGGGTCCGGTTCCAGCACCCCGAGATCGGTGATCACGCGGACCGGGCCGGCCCCGCGCAGCCCGAGCAGCTCGCGGTCGCCGCGGCCGCTGCCGTTCCCGACCGACGTCACGAAGTCGACCTGCTCGACGAAGGCCCGGTGCCGGTGCCGCATCACGACGATCACCTCCCGGCAGGACGCCGCGATCTCGGGTGCGCCGCCCGAGCCGGGCAGCCGGACGGTCGGCTCGTCGTACTCGCCGATCACCGTGGTGTTGATGTTGCCGAGCCGGTCGACCTGAGCGCCGGAGAGGAACCCGACGTCGATGCGGCCGGGCTGGAGCCAGTAGTTGAAGATCTCGGGAACGCTGACGACGCTCAGCGCGGAGTCGGCGAGGATGCCGTCGCCGATGGAGAGCGGGAGCTCCGCCGGTTTCGTGTCGAGGGTGCCCGACTCGTAGATCAGGACCAGCCGCGGGGCGTGCAGCCTGCGGGCGAGGTTGGCGGCCGTGGACGGCAGGCCGATCCCGACGAAGCAGACCTGGCCGTCGCGCAGGGCACGGGCGGCCGCGATGCTCATCATCTCGTCGGCGGTCCAGGTCGCTGCCGGCTGCGTGCCGGCTACGGGCTCCGCGGTGTCCGTCATGAGGGCGCCTCCCCGGCGAAGAGTTCGTCGGCGCTCATTCCGCCTCCTCGATCGTGCGTCGCCAGCGCAGGAACGCCTCGCGGTCGCGGCTGATCGCGTCCCACGCCCGGTACGCGGCGTTGTCGCGCTCGTAGTAACCGTGCGCGTAGGACGGGGCGGCGCCGCGCGGAGCCGTCGCCACGGCATCGACCACCCACCCCGGCAGCACCACGGCCCCCGGCACCGGCGTCAGCTCGTCGACGACCTCCTCGACGGTGACCAGCGACCGGCGGGCCGCGAGCACGGCTTCCTTCTGCACGCCGGTGATGCCCCACAGCTGCACGTTGCCGTCGCGGTCGGCTCGCTGGGCGTGCACGATCGCGACGTCCGGGTTGAGCGCGGCGACGGCGGCCAGGCGCTCGCCCGTGAACGGGCACTCCACCGTGGAGATCGTGTCGGTGTGGTCGGGCAGGTCCGTGCCGCTGTAGCCGCGGAGCACCGCGAACGGCAGCCCCGACGCGCCCGCCACGTACCGGTTGGCCATCCCGGCGTGGCTGTGCTCCTCGATCCGCAGGGGCACTGGCCAGGCGTTGGCGAGTGCGTCGCGCATCCGGTGCAGCGACCCGACGCCGGGGTTGCCTCCCCAGGAGAAGACCAGCTTGGACGCGCAGCCCGCCCCGATCATCTGGTCGTAGATGAGGTCGGGGGTCATCCGCACCAGCGTGAGGTCCCGCCGGTGCTGGCGGATGATCTCGTGGCCAGCTGCGAACGGGATCAGGTGCGTGAACCCTTCGAGCGCGACGGTGTCGCCGTCGTGCACGAGCTCCGACACGGCCTGCGGCAACGGCACGATCTTGGCCACGCCGGAACGGTAGTGCGCTCGTCCCGGCCCGGCAATCGACGGCGCTCCCTTTCCGGCATGTGGCACCACCGGGTGACCCTCATGACGCTGGGCGAGGCGCCTGTCACGTTCTGCGGCGGCGGCTGCGGCCCAGTGCAATGGTGTGCGGGGTGAGCACCCTCTCCGACACCCGCCCCGCCGCCGCATCCGGGCGCTTCAGGCTGGGCGGCGAGCAGGGCCGCCCGGTCCACCGTCTCGGCTTCGGCACGATGCGGCTCACCGGTCCCGGCGTGTGGGGTCCGCCTGCCGACCGCGCCGCAGCCGTTGCCGTGCTGCGGCGTGCGGCCGACCTCGGTGTCGACCTCTTCGACACGGCCGACTCCTACGGCCCCGACGTGGCCGAGGAGCTCCTGCGCGAGGCACTGCACCCGTACGACGGCCTGACTATCGCGACGAAGGCCGGACTCCTGCGCACCGGTCCCAACGAGTGGCACGCATACGGCAGGCCGGAGTACCTGCGCCAGCAGTGCGACCAGAGCCTGCGCAAGCTCGGCGTCGAGCGGATCGACCTCTTCCAGCTCCACCGCGTCGACCCCCAGGTCCCCGCCGCCGAGCAGTTCGGCGCACTCGCCGAGCTGCAGGCCGCCGGCAAGGTCGCGGCCGTCGGGCTGTCCGAGGTCGGGGTCGACCAGATCGAGGCGGCCCGCCTCGTCGTCGACGTCGCCACCGTGCAGAACCGCTACAACATCGCCGACCGCAGCAGTGATGACGTCCTGCGCTTCTGCACCGAGCAGGGCATCGGCTTCATCCCGTGGGCGCCGATCGCGGCCGGAGGGCTCGCCCGGCCGGGCGGGGCGCTCGACACCACCGCACGGCGGCTCGGCGCCACCCCGGCGCAGGTCGCGCTGGCGTGGCTGCTGCAGCGCTCCTCGGTGATGCTCCCGATCCCGGGCACGAGCGACGTGACGCACCTCGAGGAGAACGTCCGCTCGGCCTCCCTCCCGCTCGATCTCGACACCGTCGAGGAGCTCGACACCGCCGCCTGATCCGTGCCGCTGGGCCGAAGCTGTGCGTGTTGTCCGGTTACTCGGGCGAGCGCTGCGACACGCGGAATCCACCCGAACGAGGGGAATCGGGTCCCACCCCTGTAACGGGTGTGATCCAGCCGTTTCCACGGCGGAGTGTCCCCGTTGTGGGTGGTGATGCGCCGAACGGCCCAGCCGGGACAGGGCCGCACGCTCGATCGACGGCGCATGAGATCACGACGGAGGTGACGTGTGTCCGAGCTGGTGACGGACCTCGACTGGTGGGCGGCCACCCGCTATCCGAATGCCGACGAGGAGTGGGGACCGGCGTCCGGCAGGCATGCCTACAACGAGGACGCCGCGCTGACGCCGATCTTCCACGCACTGACGCGGGGCGGCTGGCGCGGTCGCCAGTACGAACCCGCGTACTCCGCCGACCACCGGGGCGACCACCGGGCCGAGCCGGTCGACGAGTTCGACCGCGACCCGCTCACCGCTCCGATCCCCGTCGAGCCTCCCGTCTCGCCCCGCAGGCGCCGCGAACGGCGGGAGACCGGGCGCCACCGCCGCGGGCACTGAAGGCCGCGCGGGTAGGGGTGGACCCACTCCGCCCGCTAGCCGCGGATCCGGGCCGCGACCTCCCGAAGGGCGACCGTTGCGGCCCGCCGGTCCACCCGGGTCGGCTCGCCGCCGTCGAGCACCTGTTCGCCGGCCACCCACACGTCCCGGACCAGGCGGGACCCGCCGGCCCACACGAGGTTGGACAGCAGCTGGGCGTCGTCCTCCGGTGCGACGAAGGTGGGGTCGTCCAGGTCCACGTGCACGATGTCGGCCCAGCGGCCCGCCTCGAGCGTGCCGAGGTCGTCGCGGCCGATCGCGGCTGCGCCGTCCCGCGTGGACATCAGCAGCAGCTCGGCGGCGGTGAGGGCGGCGGCGTCCCCGCTGCCGACGCGGGCGAGCAGGCCGGCGAGGCGGGCCTCGGCCCACAGGTCGAGGTCGTCGCCGGACGCGGGTCCGTCGGTGCCGAGGCCGACGCGCACCCCGGCCCGGCGCAGCGCCGTCACCCGGGCGATGCCGGCGGCGAGCTTGGCGTTGGATCCCGGGCAGTGGGCCACCGCGGCGCCCCGCGAGGCGAGCAGGGCGATGTCGGCCTCGGAGAGGTGCACGGCGTGGGCGGCGATGACCCGGCCGCCGAGCGCGCCGACCTCGTCGAGCAGGGCTGGCACGGATCCGTGCGACTCGCGCTGCGCGCGGTCCTCCTCCGTCGTCTCGGCCACGTGGATGTGCATCAGCGCGTCCCGGGCGCGGGCGTGTTCGGCCACCGACGCGAGTGCGTGCGGCGGGAGCGTGTACGCCGCGTGCGGGCCGTAACCGAGCTCGATCCGCTCCCCCGGCCCGGATCGGACGCCCACCGCGTCGATGCGGGCGGACACGTCGTCGCGCATCTGCTCCCAGGTGCCGAGGCGGTCCCATCCGGGCGCGGCGATGATCCCCGGCGTCAGCACCACCCGGGACCCGACCGCCGACACGGCGTCGATGACGGCGTCGGTGAAGAAGTACATCTCGACGCTCGTGGTGCAGCCGGTGCGCAGCAGCTCGACGCAGCCGGACGTCATGGCGACCTGCACGTCGGGGGCCTCGAGGCGGCCCTCGGCCGGCCACATCACGTCCTGCAGCCAGCGCATGAGCGGGAGGTCGCCGCCCATGCCGCGCAGCGCGATCATCGGGGTGTGGGCGTGGGTGTTCACCAGGCCGGGCAGCAGCGCACCCGGCAGCGTCCGCACGGGCGCGGTGCTGGTGGGCGCCGTCGCCCGCGGGCCGACGTGCGCGATCCGTCCCTGCTCGTCGACGTCCACGACCGCGTCGCGCAGGACCGAGCACTGGGGGTCGCACGGCAGCACGACCGGCGCGACGAGCCGCGCTCCGCTCACCCGCCCCGCCGGCTCCGCAAGCTCCGCCGGCTGCCATCCCCCGGGCGTCATCTCCGCGGCTCCAGCAGCGAGCGCAGCGAGCGGAACGGCGGCAGCCAGGCGCCGGTGTCGGGCAGCGTGTCGAGGGTGATGCGCGGGAGCGGCTCGCGGAACACGCCCTCGATGTCCTCGAGGTCCACGAAGTCGATCACCTCGGAGTTGAGCGCGAAGCTCGCGTGCTCGCGGAACCCGATGACGGTGACGGTCGTGCCGGCAGCGTCGAGCTCTTCGAGGGGCTCGCGGAACGCGCGGCCGTCGCCGGACGCGACCACGAGGTGCCGCAGGGCACCTTCCATCGCGCGGAACCTGATGTGGGCGAGCATGTCGTCGTCGACATCGGAGTCCTCGGTGAGCTTCGGTTTCGCGAACACCGCGAAGCCCACGTTGCGCAGAGCCTCGACCCACGGCCGGACGACCTCGGTGCTGCCCGGTGCCACGTTGGTGAACACGGTGGCCTCGGCCACCGCGTCCGGCCCGGCGAGCTCGAGCAACCAGCGGCCGACGGCGTCGAACCGCGGCCGGAACGCCGCCGTGGGGCGCGCCCCGAGCAGCGAGCCGAGGCTCATGTCCATGTTCGGCGCGTCCCACACGAGGAGCACGCGTGGTGTCGGGGTCGCCGTCCCGGTCGGGATCATCGGACGACCCTATCCGGATGGCATCCTGTGGTGATGGACGAGCTGCGCGACCGCTGCGCCGCCCAGATCCGCGATCTGCACCGGGTGATCGAGGACTGGCTCACGGGTCGCGCGCCTCGCACTGCCGAAGCGTTCGCCGCGTTCGCCGACGCGCACTCCCCCGAGTTCACGATGGTCCCGCCGGACGGTGCGCTGCTCGGCAGGGACGAGCTCCTGCCCGGGTTCGAGAGCGCGCACGGCACCGCTCCCGGCCTGCGGATCCGCATCTCCGACGTCGCGCTGGTCCACGCCGACACCGGCGGGATCCTGGTCACCTACGAGGAGTGGCAGGACGGACCGGCCGGGAAGTCGGGCCGCCGCAGCACGGTGCTGCTGGAGCCGCACACTTCCGCGCCGCACGGCCTGCGGTCGCGGCACCTGCACGAGACGTGGATCGACCGTGGACGATGAGCTCGAGGTCGCCCGGCAGACCGCCGCGGCGATGGAGCGGGCCGATGGCGCCGGCCGTGGGGTGGGCGTGCGCCTGCTCGACGTCGCGCCGGGCCGGGCGCGTGTCGCGCTGACGGTCGAGGAACGGCACGTCAACGGGCACGGCATCTGCCACGGCGGGTACCTCTTCTTCCTCGCCGACGCCGCACTCGCCTACGCGTCCAACAGCTACGGCACGTCCGCCGTTGCGGCCGGCGCCGACATCACGTTCCTGCGTCCCGTCACGCTCGGCGCCGAGCTCGTCGCCGAGGCGGTCGAGCGGGCGCGCACCGGCCGGTCGGGGCTGTACGACGTCACGGTCCGCGCCGGTGACGAGGCCGTGGCGGAGTTCCGCGGCCGCACCCGGCAGGTGCCGGGCCTGCCCCCGCCTGCCTGAGATCGGGGATCAGCAGGGAGCGGTGAAGTTCGGCGGTGTCGCGCCGTCGCCGTAGTCGCCCTTGTTGTTGTAGAACACCAGCTCGTTGGTGCTGGCGACGTTCCCGCACATCCGCCCGGTGGGGACGAGCGAGTTGAACTGCAGGGCATAGGGGGCGTCGGAGATCTCGTTGTTCACCAGGCTGTTGCCGCCCTTGTCCCACTCGGCGCCGTCGGACTTGATCTTCACGCCGACGCCGGCGCTGCTGAAGATCTTGTTGTCCCGCACGATGTTGGCGTGCCCGCGCAGCTCGACGTTGCTGCCCTGGAACTCGATCGGCTCGGTGTTGCCGTAGCAGCTGTTGAGCAGGAGCACGTTGTCGTGCGCGTTCTCCTTGACGTTGAAGCATTCCGAGCCGAACGTGCGGATCACGTTGTGGATGACGACGTTCACCGAGCTGGTGTCGTTGTCGTGCATGGGCTGGGTGGTGGACTTCGGGCTGGTGCCGATGTAGACACCTTCGCCGTTGTGGTACCCGAACCGCTCGTTGGCCGGATCCTTCTTGCCGAACACCCCGCAGTGCTCGATCAGGGAACTGATGACGAGGTTGTGGTGGGAGTTGTTCCGGAACCGCACGCACTCGGTGCCGGCCCGCCGCAGGTACATGTTGCTGATGGTGATGCCGGTGATGTCGCGCGACGTGTCGGCCGAGCCCACGTAGACGAGCTTGCTGTCCTTCACCTGTGCCTGGATGCTGTCCTTGAACGCGGTGATGGTGGCGATGTCGGCGGGGAACTCGGTGTCGCGCAGCGCTTCCTGTCCGTCGATGGTGAACCCGTCGAGCGTGTAGAAGCTGTGGTCGATGTTGAAGATGCGCCCCGTGCCGTAGAGGACCGCCTTCCGGCGCCCGGCCACGTCCGTGCCCACCTCGGGGCCCTTGATCGTGATCGGGGCACCGGGACGCCCGCCGACGACCGTTCGCGGCTGTTCGCGGTACTCACCGGGTGCGAGGTTGATCCGCGTGCCCGGCGTCGCCTTGTTCAGCGCGGCCTGGATGGTGCGCAGCGGCGCTGCGGCGGAACCGTCGTTCGCGTCGTCGCCTGCCGGGTCGACGTACAGCTGCACCCGCGGAAAAGGCGGGAGGACGTCGTCGACGAGTTCGTCGACGTCCCGGGGAAGCAGATCGAGGAGGCCGTCCAGGTGCGGGAGCGGCTCGATGGCGAGCTCATCGTGAACCTGCGGTGCTGTGCCCGGCACCGGGCCGGCCGCCTGGGCTTCCGCCACGGTTCCGGTCAGGAACGTCGCAGCGACCATTGCTGCGGCGGAAAGCACCTTCGTCACTTGCACGTCCTCCCGGAGTGCCAGCCCAGAACGAATGTGTGGCCATGCTGGATCGGGAGCGTATACAGATGGTCCGATGCCCTCGCCCGCGGCCCGCACGAACGGGTGAGAAACCACTCCTCAGGTTGAGGAACGAGGGGTCGGGAGGAGAAATGCGGGCCGGGTGCTCGGGTCCGGTTCGTCGTAGTAGCGGTGGTAGACGGGCGTGAGGCCGCCGGATACCGGCGGCACGATCCAGCTCCAGTCGGCGGGGCAGCGTCGACCAGCCCGCTCCTCGCGCTCGACGTGGGTGAGGAAGCGGCGCGACTCGCTGTGGTGGTCCGCCATCGTCACGCCCGCGACGTCGAAGGAGTGCTGGACGGCGCGCACCATCTCGACGAGGGCACGGTCGCGCCAGAGCGTGCGCTCCGAGCTCGTGTCCAGCCCGAGCCGCTCCGCGATGACCGGGAGGAGGTCGTAGCGATCGGCGTCGACGAGGTTGCGGGCGCCGATCTCCGTACCGAGGTACCAGCCGTTGAACGGAGCGGCCTGGTACGTCACCCCGCCGATCTCCAGCGGCATGTTGCTGATCGCGGGCACGGCGTGCCAGCGCAGCCGCAGCTCGGCGAACCACGCGTGGTCGGGGTGGGTCAGCGGGACCTCCAGCACCGCGTCGGGCGGCAGCTCGAAGACCTCCGGCTCGCAGTCGCCGTCCGCGATCAGCAACGGCAGCACGTCGAAGCGGCCAGGAGGGTCGGGGCGCTGCCAACCGAGCGCGACGGCGCGGTCGGTGAATTCGGTGTACTTGCCGTCCCCCCGCACGGCGCCGCTCGGCATCCGGTGCCCGGCGTAGCGCACCAGCTGGTCGTTGTGGATGCGCGGCCCGGGAGCACCGGGGCGGTCGGGGGCGAAGACCGTGATCGTCGAGCGGATCCGCCCACCTCGAGTGGCGACCCGCAGGTGCTCCACGCACTCGGCGGCGACGTCAGCGGGAGTGCGCACGTGCCGGCGGTCGCGGACGTGGAGGCTCCTCCAGTACAGCCTGCCGATGCAGCGGGCCGCGTTGCGCCATGCGACCCGGGCGCCGAACTCCAGCTCCTCGGTCGTGTGCGCGTAGGTGCCGGTGGCGTCGATCTCTTCCCGGATCCGCCGGATCCGCCGGGCGAGCGGCACGGACGGCTCGGCCTCGGCGTGGAACCGGGTCAGGAACTCCAGTGCCGCCTCCGGGTCGACGACGGAGGGCGCCGGCGTTGCGTGGGTGACGGGGCACGTTCGAGGAGCGGGAACCGCAGCGTTCGTGGCGATGAGCGTCAACCCGCAGCCTTCCTCACGCCGATCAGGGCCGCAGACCTTCCTACCCGGTCACGTTCCGTCGTCGCGAGGTGCGTCCGCGTGACGGGTCCGGTACATGAGGTCACGCACGGTTCGCCCTTCGATCCGTGCGCGCTGCTCGAACTTCGTGACAGGTCGCCAGTCCGGGCGCGGGGTCCAGCCGCCGGCTTCGCCGGCCCCGGTGTTCACGAGCGCCGGTTCGGCGTCGCACACCGCCCGCATCTGCGTGGCGTAGTCGTCCCAGTCGGTGGCGAGGTGCAGGAAGCCGCCGGGCTCCAGCCGGGATGCCGCGAGCGCGACGAAGTCGCGCTGGACCAGGCGGCGCTTGCGGTGGCGCCGCTTGGGCCACGGGTCGGGGAAGAAGATCCGGATCCCGCCGAGCGACGCGGGTGGTACCCGCTCCCGGAGCAGGGCGACGGCGTCGCCGCGCAGCAGGGCGACGTTGGTGACCCCGGTGTCCGCGAGCCGCATCAGCAGCTGCGCGAGCCCCGGCTCGTACACCTCGACCGCGATGTGGTCCACGTCCGGCGCGGCCGCGGCCATCGCCGCCGTGGACTCCCCCATCCCCGATCCGATCTCCAGCACCAGTGGGGCCCTGCGCCCGAACCAGGCAGGCGGGTCGTACGGCTCGGCGCCGCTCAGGATGTCGCCGACGTCCCGGCCGCGCTCCGGCCACCAGCGGTCCCACGCGTGCTGCTGACCCTCGGTGAGCCGGCTGCGGTGGTGGACGAAGGTCGGGACCGGCGGGTGCGCTGCCTCAGTCACCGGTCTGCGGGCGGGAGGCCTCGGCGGCGGGCAACCGCACGCCGGACGTGGCGCCGGGGAGCTTGCCGCGCACGTAGCCGGCGGTGGTGCAGGCCAGCGCGGTGACGACGGCGGCCGCGGACGACACGCGGCCCTCCTTGAGCTCGCGCAGCACGGCGGTGGGCAGCACCCGCGCCACGTAGCTGCGCTCGGTGGACAGGGCGTCGTCGCTGCCCACGAGCTTGGAGACGGCCGCCTTCGACAGGCCTTCCGCCCAGCTGCGGCGGCGCAGGTAGGCCCACTCGATGCGGTCGCGGCTCACCCGGTGGTCGACGACGGCGGCCGGCTCGAACAGGATCCGGATCTTCTCGCCCGCCCGGTGGTAGTGCTGCCGGGCCCGGATGCAGAGCTCGGTCTCCTCGCAGCCGAGGGGGTTCTTCCCGATGCGCCCGATGTCCTCCGCGAAGCCGCCGACGCGCTCGAACACTTCGCGTCGGAACGACATGTTGCACCCCATGAGGTTGCGCACCTCGGCCTGGCGCAACGGCTGGCCGGTGTAGGTGCACCCCACGATCCAGTCGAGCTCGCCGGTGCCGTTCGGGTCGTACGGTGCGGCGCCGGGCAGCACCCGCGGCCGGTTGACGGGCCAGCGCGGGTGCGCCACCCCGCCCACGGCCTTGACGGTCGGGTCGCTGTAGGGCGCGAGCAGCGCGGCGAGCCAGCCGGGCCGGGCCGCGGCGTCGTCGTCGAGGAACACCACGACGTCGCCGGTCGCCTCGGCGATGGCGGTGTTGCGCGCGCCGGACAGCCCCTGCTTGTGGGCGTTCGGCAGCACGCGCACGCCGCGCGGGCCGAACTCCTGCTGCGCTCGCGAGAGCAGCGCCGGGTTGTGGTCGACGATCACCAGCGTTTCCGCCGGCGTCACGTCCTGCGCGGCGACCGAGCCGACGGCGGCGACGATGTCGTCCCACCGCTTCTCGGTGTACACGCAGACCACGACGGTCGCCGTGACGGCCGGACTGTCCACGGGTGGTCTCCTCCTACCGGGCGACTGCTGGTCAGAAGCGGCGGGCGGACTTGCGGCGGTCGGCCCGCCGGTGCTCGGCCAGAAGGGTACGCAGCACGCGCGCGCCGTCGGCGAAGGTGCGCAGGTTGGTGTCCCCGAACACGCGCTGCCGCTCGATCGAAGGCACCTCGGTGATCTTGAGCCCGGCAGCGGCCACCCGGCAGTTCAGCACCGTCTCGATCTCGAAACCGTCGCCCCAGAGCATCCCGTCGGTCGGCGCCGGTGCGTCGATCGGCGGTAGTTCGAGCAGCGGGAGCAGGTCGGCCCAGAACGCGTTGTAGCCGTAGCAGAGGTCGGTGTAGCTGGTGCCGAACAGTGCGTTCACGACGCCGTTGAGGCCGGCGTTGCCGGACTTGCGCAGCAGCGTGATGTCGTCGCTGCCACCGCCAGGGGTGAAGCGGCTGCCCTTCGCGAAGTCCGCCCCCGCCACCAGCGCGGAGACGAACGCGGGGATCTCGGACGGGTCGGCGGAGCCGTCGGCGTCGAACATGACGATGACGTCACCCGTTGCCGCGGCGAACCCGCAGGCCATGGCGTTGCCCTTGCCCTTGCGGGTCTGCGTGATCACCCGGACCCACGGGAGCACCCGCTTGGCCGTCTCGACGGTGCCGTCGGTGGAGTTGCCGTCGACCACGATGATCTCGTGGACCGTCGGCCGCACCGCGGCGATCGCCGGGAGCACGATCTCGAGGTTGCGCGCCTCGTTCCGGGTGGGGACCACCACCGAGACGGTCGGGAACGGGGTTCGACGGCGCTGAGCGTGCGGTCGCGGTAGGCGGATCGTTCGTTGCGCGTGCAGCTCCGAGGGAGCCGGGCCGCCGTAGGCGACCGCACGGGCGGATGAAACGGCGCTCACACATCCTCCAGACGGGTCCGCTCCAGCGGGACAACGAAGCCGTCCCGCGCCGGTTGCGGGTGACGGGGAGCAGGTCGCCCGTCCGGGCAACCGCTCCGGTAGCTCATCGCTGTGCGCTGGACCGAGGTCACGTTCTTGTGACGCACGGGAGCGCTGGGGGGTTGCCTCCTTCCTCGAATCGCTCCGGAGAGTGGGCCGCGCCGGCCCCCGCGCGGCGCGGTCGGCACCCAGCGCGACCTCGTCACTCGGGCGGGTGTCGCCGGGGGGAGCGGTCCTTCTCGATCACTGTGCCCGTCCGGCTCGTACCCCATCTGAGGCCGCCTGTCCCGTCCTCAGCCGCCGTTATCGTTTGGTGATCTTCAACAGGTAGCGCTACGGAGCTCGCGGGGTGTGTGGAGCGCGAATGATTCCGGCATGGGCACCGATCCGTACGTGGCGCTGGCGTCCGAGCTGAACCTGCTGGGCAGGCGGCTCGACTGGCTGGGCGCCGAGTTGCTGCGGCTACGTGCCGCCGGTGCGGCCGGGGCGGGTGTTCCGGGGACTGAGGGGATCCCCGGGACGCCCGCAGGCGCTGTGCCGGTCGCCCAGGGATGGCCGGTTGCCCATGAACGGCCCCGTCCGCCGGGGACGGACGGGCCGGAGCAGGCGCCCGCGGGCCCCGGGGGCGGTCCGCGGGCGCCACGCTCGCAGATGTCGGGCGCGCGCGTGCTCGCCTGGACGGGTGGCGGGGTGACGCTGCTCGGCGTCGTCCTGCTGCTCGCGCTCGCCGCGTCCCGGGGGTGGTTCGGGCCGGTGGGGCGCGTGACGAGCGGCGCGGTGCTCGGCGTCGCGCTGATCGGTCTCGCGCTGCGCCTGCACCGGAGGCCGGACGCCCGGGTCGGTGCGCTCGCGCTGGCCGGCACCGGCTTCGCGACGCTCTACCTCACCGTCGCCGCCGCCACCGAGCTGTACGAGTTCCTGGCGCCCGGGCCCGCGCTGCTGGTGGCGCTGGGGGTCGCCGCGGGCGGGCTGGGGCTCGCCGACCGGTGGCGGGCGCAGCTGCTCGGCTGCGGCGTGGTGGTCGGTGCGGCGGCGCTGGCGCCCTTCCTCGTGTGGAGCTGGCTGCTGGTCGCGCTCGTGCTGGCGCTGCAGCTCGCGGCGCTCCCTGTCGTGCTGCGACGCCGCTGGCCCGTGCTCGCGCTCGTGGCCGCGGCCGGCCCGGCGCTGTACGGAGCGGCCGTGGGGGGCCTGGCGGAGGCGAGCGAGCGCGTGCCCACCGTCGCCGTCGCCATCGGCGCGCTCGTCGCGGGGCTCGCCACCGCACTGCCGGCGGCCCGGGTGCTGTCGGCCCGTGCGGTGGGAGCGCTCGTGGCCGCCGCGCCGGCGCCGGTGCTGATGACGTCGCTCGCGTGGGGCGGATGGGAAGGTGCCGCGCTCGCCGCGGTCGCGGTTGTGGCGCTCGGCGCCTTCGCGGCGGTACCGGGCACCGCGCGCATCGGGGGATGGAAGCCGGCGGAGCCTGCGGAGCCGGCGGGGCGGGTGAGGACGGTCAGGGTGGTGGCCGTCGCCGCGGCCGCGGTGGCGCTGTTCCAGGCCACCCTCGTCGCGTTCGACGGATCCACGGCCACCGTCCTGCTGCTCGGGCAGGCGATCGTCGCCTCGGTGCTGGCCGCCCAGCTGCGGGCCCGCCTGCCGCTCGCGGTCGGCACGGCGTACGGCGTGGTCGCGGTGCTGATCGCGCTCGGCCGCGACGCGCCGCTCGAGCGCCTCGTCCGGTTCCCCTCCTCCGCCTACGCCGGATCGCTCGTCACCGGGGCCGCGGTGTCCGCGCTGGTACTGGTGTTCGCGGTGGCGGTGCTGGTGGCAGGCGCGCGGGTCGGGCTGGTGCGCGCGGATCCGGCCTCCGCCCCGATGTGGGTGCCGGCCGGCGTCGTGGGCCTCTACGGGGCGACGTCGCTCGTGGTCACGCTCGCCCTGCTCGTGTCGGACGACCGCACCGGGTTCACCGCGGGGCACGCGCTCGTCACCGTCTCGTGGACGGTGCTGGCGCTCGTGCTGCTCGCCAGGGGCATCCACCGGCCGGCGCTGCGGATCGCCGGGATGGTGCTGGTCGCGTCCGCCGTGTTGAAGCTCGTGCTGTTCGACCTGGTCGCGCTCGACGGCCTGGCGCGCGTGGCGGCGTTCCTCGGTGCGGGCCTCGTGCTGCTGGCGGCGGGCACGCGGTACGCGCGACTCGTGGCCAACGCCGAAGCGGAGGCGAAGTAGGGGATTGCTGTCTTGTCAGATCGTTGAACGATCTATAGCCTCGGCGACGGCGCTACCGAGGCAGGGGTGTAGGTGGATACCGAGACCGAGCTGGGTACCACGGGGCAGGCGAGCCGCGTCTTCTTCGCGCTTAGCGACGTGACACGACGCAGGCTCCTCGACCGGTTGCTCGACGAGGACGGCCAGCGTCAGGCCCAGCTCACCGCGGGCCTGAACGTCTCCCGGCAGGCCGCGGTCAAGCACCTCGAGATCCTCGAGCAGGCGCACCTCGTCACCGTCGACCGCGGCGGTCGCGGGGTGGTGTACCGGCTCAACCGCTTCCCGCTGCGCACGGTCAAGTCGGCGTGGATCGACCGGTTCACCGAGCACCGCGTCCGGATCGACTGCGGCCCCTGAACCGCGGGGCCCCCGACCGTTCACGCTCGCACACGTTCTCGCCCGATCCGGCCCCAGCGGGGCGGGCGCCTGCGAGCCTGCGTCGTATGCCCGACCGCTACGCCGAAGCCGTGCAGGCCCGTCGCCGCGAGCTGCGCGAGCTGCGGGAGCGGCTCGCCGGCGGCCACCGAGGTGAGCTGCGCAGCTGCCTCGCCCTGAGCAGGCTCGCGGCGGCGGGTCACGCGTCCGCATCGCTCGCCGCCCTGCGCCGCGAGGCGGCAGAGCACATCCGCCGGGGTGACCGCGTCGCCCGCGACCGGTTGCCCGACCACGTCACGGCCGCCGTCGACGGGATCGCGGCTGCCACCGCTGCCCGCTGGGCGGTCGAGCTGGGCCCACCGCTGCGCCGCATCGCCACCGAGCGCGGGCTGACCATGGCACCGGGCTGGCTCCGCCTGCCCGTGCCGCGGGCGCCCGGCCCACCGCCGCCGCCGGAACCCGCCCCGCCGAGCCCCACACTCATCGCCGGCGTGATCGAGGGGGCTGCGCTCGGGCGGCTCGCCCTGTTCCCGCTCGCCGCGCTGCCGCTCGTCGGCCTGCCGGCGCTCGGTGGTCCGGCGCTCGCGCCGCTCGCCGTTGGAGTCGGGCTCACCGCGCTCGTCGTCGCCGCCCGCTCCCGGCGGCTCGCGGCCGAACGGGAGCGCCTGCGCCGCAGGGTCGAGCAGGTCGTCGTGGCGGGGGCCGCCGCGATCGAGGCCGACCTGGACCGCAGGCTGGTCGAGCTCGAACCCGGTGTCTCAGCCGCCCTGGACGCCGCGGTGCTGCGCAGGCGCGCCGCGGTCGACCGCGAGCTGGCGGCGCTCGCGCCCGAGCGGGCCGGCAGCCGTGGATGAGCCGGGCCGGGTCCCCGAGGAGGCCCCGGAGGCAGGAGCAGACGTCGGCGCGGGGTTCGACACCGACGGCGACGGCACACCCGACACCCTCGTCACCGTCGACGGGATCGATCTCGTGGTCGCGATCGACCTCGACGGCGACCGCTTCGCCGACCAGGTGCTGCGGATCGGCCCGGACGCAGGCGTCCGGGAGCAGCCGGTGGGCGCCTGGTTCTCGGAGCCCGACGACGCGGGAGATCAGTAAGTTGGTGGGGTGGCCACCGATCGCATCGACCCGGAGTTCCGCGCGCTCCCGCTGTCCGCGCTGGCCGACGCCGCGCTGGGTCGGGCACGCGAGCTCGGTGCGCAGCACGCCGACCTGCGCGTCGAGCGGATCCAGTCGCAGGGGATCGACCTGCGGGACGGCTCGGTCACCGGCGTGAGCGACACCACCACCGTCGGCCTCGCGGTGCGGGTGATCGTCGACGGCGTGTGGGGCTTCGCCTCGCACGTCGAGCTCACCCCGGAGCGCGCCGCCTCCACCGCGGAGCGGGCCGTCGACGTGGCGCGCACGCTCGCGCCGGTGGCCGTCGAACGGGTCGAGCGGACCGACGAGCCCGTGCACGCCGGTGCCGAGTGGGTGTCGGCGTACGACGTCGATCCCTTCGCGGTGCCCGTGCGGGACAAGGTCGCGCTGCTCGCGGAGTGGTCGGGGCGGCTGCTCGCCTCCGACGGCGTCGACCACGTGCACGCGGCGGTCGCGCAGGTCCGGGAGAACAAGTTCTACGCCGACACGGCGGGCACGAGCACCGTCCAGCAGCGGGTGCGGATCGGGCCGTCGGTCGTGGCCACCGCCGTCGACCGCGCGGCCGGCGGCTTCGAGACCATGGCCTCGCTCGCCCCGCCGGCCGGCCGGGGCTGGGAGTACCTCACCGGCACCGGCTGGGACTTCGACGACGAGCTGTCCCGGATCCCGGAGCTGCTCGCCGAGAAGGTGAAGGCACCATCGGTCGAGGCCGGGGCCTACGACCTGGTGATCGACCCGACGAACCTGTGGCTCACCATCCACGAGTCGGTCGGCCACGCCACCGAGTACGACCGCGCGATCGGGTACGAGGCGGCGTACGCGGGCACCAGCTTCGCCACGCCCGACCAGCTCGGCAGGCTGCGGTACGGCTCTGAGCTCATGCACGTCACGGGTGACCGCACGGTGGCCCACGGCCTCGCCACCATCGGCTACGACGACGACGGCGTGGCCACCACCGAATGGGACCTCGTCCGCGACGGCGTGCTGGTGGGCTACCAGCTCGACCGCACGTTCGCGCCGCGCCTCGGGCTCGACCGCAGCAACGGGTGCGCCTTCGCCGACTCGCCGCACCACGTGCCGATCCAGCGGATGGCGAACGTGTCCCTGCGACCGGACCCGGCGCGGGACACCAGCGTCGACGAGCTGATCGCCGGCGTCGACCGCGGCATCTACGTCGTGGGCGACAAGTCCTGGTCGATCGACATGCAGCGCTACAACTTCCAGTTCACCGGCCAGCGCTTCCACCGCATCGAGGGCGGGAAGCTCGCCGGGCAGCTGCGCGACGTCGCCTACCAGGCCACCACCACGGACTTCTGGGGCTCGATGGACGCCGTCGGCGGCCCGTCCACCTGGCAGCTGCACGGGGCGATGAACTGCGGGAAGGCCCAGCCGGGGCAGGTAGCCCCGGTGAGCCACGGGTGCCCGGCCGCCCGGTTCCGCGGGGTGAACGTGCTGAACACGCTGGAGGAGGGCCGATGACCGGCGTCATCCGGCCGCAGGAGGTCGTCGAACGCACCCTCGCCGCGGCGCGGCACCTGCACGGGTGCGCCGTGCTCGTGCGCGAGTCGAGCGAGGCGGCGCTGCGGTGGGCCAACTCGACGATGACGACGAACGGGCACACGACGTCCCGGCGCACCACGGTGATCGCGTTCGTCGCGGTCGAGGGTGGCGTCGCCGCCGGTGTGGTGAGCTCGAGCGTCGCGGTCACCGAAGCGGCCCAGCTGCAGGAGCTGGTGCGCGCCGCCGAAGCTGCGGCGCGGGACGCGGGTCCGGCGAAGGACGCCTCGCCGCTCGTCGAGCCGGATGCCGACGGCCCGTCGTGGGACGAGCCGGCGGTCGAGACGTCGATCGGGGTGTTCGGCCCGTTCGCCGAGGGTCTGGCCGAGGTGCTGGCCGGGCCGCACCGCCAGTACGGCTTCGCCTCCCATGAGCTCTCCACGGTGTGGCTCGGCACCTCCACGGGGATCCGCAGCCGCTGGGTGCAGCCCACCGGCTCGGTGGAGCTGAACGCCAAGACCCAGGACCTGAACGGGTCGGCCTGGACGGGGGTGTCCACCGCCGACTTCACCGACGTCGACGTCCGCGCGCTGGCCGCCGAGGCCGACCGCCGCCTGGCCTGGAGCAACCGGCGCGTCACGCTGCCGGCCGGGCGGTACGAGACCTTGCTGCCGCCGTCCGCCGCCGCAGATCTGATGGTCTACCTCGCCTGGTCGATGGAGGGCAGGCCCGCGCAGGAGGGGCGCAGCGCGCTGGCCGGCCCGGACGGGCCACGGGTCGGGGAGAAGCTCACCGCGCTGCCGCTCACGCTCGCCAGCGACCCGGCCGCTCATGGCCTGGAGTACGAGCCGTTCCTCACCGCCACCCGCTCCGGCGAGGGCGTCTCGGTCTTCGACAACGGCGCGCCCACCCGCAGAGCGGAGTGGGTCGGCGAGGGCTCGATCGGTGAGCTCGTCTACTCCCGCGCCGAGGCGGCGGAGTTCGGCACGCGGTTCACACCGGCAGGCGGGAACCTGCTGCTCACCGGCGGGTCGGCGGACTCGATCGCCGACATGGTCGCCCGCACCGAGCGCGGCCTGCTGCTCACCTGCCTCTGGTACATCCGCGAGGTCGACCCCACCACCCTCCTGCTCACCGGGCTCACCCGCGACGGCGTCTACCTGGTGGAGCACGGGGAGGTCGTGGGCGAGGTCGACCACAACTTCCGCTTCAACTACTCGCCCCTCGACGTGCTGCGACGCACCACCGAGGTCGGCGCAACCGAACGCACGATCCCGCGGGAGTGGAAGGACTGGTTCACGCGCACGGCCATGCCGCCGGTCCGGGTTCCGGAGTTCAACATGTCGTCGGTGTCGCTCGGACGATAGGAACGAATCGGCGAACGGCCTGCGCGCAGATCATCCGATCGGAGGTGTCCTGCGTCACAGTCGATTCGGCCGTTCGACCCCGGTCGCCGAACCGGTCGGCGCGTCGACGAGCCAACCGACACCCCACGGGCCTGCTTTGCCGTTGACTGACTCGACAGCGCCGACGTCGTCGCCAGGTCGCTGGACCGGGAAGGGGCGAGGAGTGTCGTTCGAGGTTGTGAGCGCATACACCCTGCTCGTCGGGGACGCGGACGAGCCCGCCACCGTCAGCGTGCACAGCACGGCAGATGACGCATGGCGGGCGCTCGACCGTGAGGTGCGCAGGCGGTGCGGCATGCGCCCGCGGCCCCGTCGCCGCGCGGATGCGGATGCCACCACCCGCCTGGCCAACGCATGGCGGGCCGGCGACCCGGAGGGCCGGTACTGGAACGTCACGGTCCACCGGCTGCCCATCCCGCTCCCGGTGATCGCCCGCGAGGCGATGGTCTCGGGCCGCTGAGCCCGCACGAGGCGGGTCAGGCCCGAGCGAGTCCCGGCAGGTGTGGGCTCGCCGGCGACGAACACCGCGCGGCGGCGCCGGAGCGTGCCGAGGGGGCCACAGCCCCGACGGCACGCCCCGGACGGCTCCGCGGCGCCGTATCAGGCTCCGAGTAGTCCCTGCCCGACGAACTCGCCTTCGACGCACCCGGCCGGGATGACGAAGGCCGCCGACCCGACGTGGGTGACCCACAGGTTCATCACGTCGGACTCCGCGAGGCGGGCCTGCACCGGCACGAATGCGGTGGCCGCGTCCGCCTGGTAGGCGGCGAACAGCTGCCCGGCATCCGGCTTCCCGTCCGCGGTCGGCCCGTCGTCGTAGCTGTACCCGCGCCGCAGCATCCGCTCGGCCGGGGTCCGCGCCTTGGCCCGTGCGACGTGGGCGCTCGCCGCCACGACGGGCATGCCGCGCCCGTCGACCGCGAGCGGGTCGACCTCGTCGAACTCGCCGCCACCGGTCACCGGGGCGCCGGTGTCGAGGCGGCGGGCGACGGCCATCTCCTTCCCCACGCGGCCGAAGTCGTCCCACGTGTCGAGGTCCATCCGGATCCGGCGCAGAACGAGCATGCTGCCGCCGACGAGCCACGACGGCCCGTCGCGAACCCACACCGCCTCGGCCAGCTCCGGGGAGCCGGCGGCCGGGTTGGCGGTGCCGTCGCGCTGCCCGAAGAGGTTGCGCGGCGTCGTCCCGGCCGGCTCGGACCCGCGGGCGGGGTTGAACCCGCGCTGCATCCAGCGCACGGAGGTGACGCTGCGGGCGTCGCGGACCAAGCGGCGCACCGCGTACGACAGCGGCACCGGATCGTCCGAGCAGACCTGCAGGAGCAGGTCCCCGCCGGACCATCGCGGTTCGAGCCGATCGGTCGGGAAGGTGGGCAGCTCCCGGACCACCGCGGGGCAGTCCCCGCCACGACCGACGGCGTCGAACAGCCCCGGCCCGAACCCGAAGGTCACCGTGAGCCGCGACGGCAGCGCCGGGAGCTCCGGGTCCTCGGCCGCGAGCGGAGGGCGCCCGCTCATCAGCCGTGCTGCGTCGTCGCTGAGCAACCGCATCAGCCGGCGCACATCCGCCGGTCCGGTGCCCGGGCGCAGGTCGAGACCGAGGAACACCGCGTGCGCCTGCGCCGGAAGCGTGTCGATGCCCGGCTGGTGGACGCCGTGGAACCCAATGCCCTCGGCACCCATCGGCGCCGCCGCGCTCGGGCCGGCTTCCGGCTCGGCATCCCGGGCGGCCAGCGCCGTCACGGTGCCTCCGCCGACGGCGGCGGCCGCAGCACCCAGCAGCACGGCCCGACGGCGGAGCGAGGGACCGCCCGCGCTCATCCGCCGTGCCCCTCTGAGTCGTACTTCTCCTCGCCGCCGCTGGTCTCCTTGCCCAGGGCCCTGAACGTGGTCGTGGAGCCGTCGGACAGGGAGAGCGTGACCTCGACCTGGTCACCAGGCCGGATCGGGGACGCCAAATCCATGATCATGATGTGGTTGCCGCCCGGTGCGAGCACGAACGGCGTGCCGGGCTCGATGACGAACCCGTCGGCCTTCGGCCGCATCACCATCGCCCCGTCCGCGCCGGCGGCAACCTCGTGCAGCTCGGTGCGCGGGGACGCGGACGTCTTCGCGGAGACGACGGTGACCGGGGCGGACGCGGAAGTGCTGAACGAGCCGAACACCGCCGTCATCCCCGACTCGGCGGTCTTGACCCACGGATCGGTGATGGTGACGGCGGGCGCCGCGGCCACGGCGGACGCCGCTGGGGCAGCCGGTGCGGCTGGTGCCGCGGCGCTTCGGCCGCCCGCGCAGCCGGCCAGGGCGAGCGCGGCCGCGGATGCAGCGGTGAACAGGAGCAGCCCGCGGTAGGGACGCGCGGAAGCAGACATGTGTGACCCCTCGGATCGGTACGTGGACCCGACCCGGGCAGGGACGCCGGGCCGGTGAAGCGCGCCGCGACGCGCCTCACCGGCGGTGGTGTCCGGTCAGGTGCGCGCCGCGAGGGAGGTGCTCGGCGGCCCGCGGCCGGAGATGTCGTGCAGGGACGCACCGAGCCGGACCGGCACGTCGCGCGGCGCGACGACGAGGAGCCGGGTCACCGGCACGACCCGGAACGGGTGCAGCACCGCGACCGGTAGGAGAGCCCGTACGACGTGGGCGATCAGCCGCTCGCCGTGGCTGAGGAGAGCACCGAGGACGGCGGCCGCGAGCCCGTGCGCGACGAGCATCGCGAGCGAGGGAGTGGGACCGAGATGCGCCCCGTGTCCCGGTGTGGCGAACGCGAACGCGAAGTGCAGCACCACCTGGGTCGTGAGCAGCGCGGCGGCCGTGGCGGCGGGGCTTCGGGGCCGGCCGGCGAACCGCGCCGACACCCCCTCTGCGAGCGCGACGAGCAGCAGGAGCTGCGGGACGTCCGGCGGCTCCCCGCCTGCCGTCACGTGCGCGCCTGCGGTGAGGCCGACGGCCGAGACGGCGAACGCCACGGAGCGGGCCCGACGGGCACCGCTCGACGTGGACACGGGCGGGGAGTCTACGTCGCCTGTGTCCGGCCCTTCACCCGAACGAGGAGATCCGTGGCCACCGAGCTACGCCGGGGGCGGTGCGTACTGGCGCATCCGGGCCAGGAGGTCGTCGACGCTCAGGTCCGGGGGCAGCGGGGTGCCCGTCAACGTGCGCAGGTAGAGCCCGTCGCCGACGAGCTGGGCGAGCCAGGCGAGCACCGGGTCGTGCAGCTCGTCGAGCAGGGCGGCGAACCCGTCGGCGTCGACCCGCGCGAGCGCGTCCCGCACGGCCTGCCCGGCCGTCGTGCTGTCGGCCAGGCGGAGAACCGCGAGGTAGGTGCGGGTGAGGCCGCCGGGCGCCGCGCCGCCGGGGGCGGAGGTGCGGACGTAGTAGGCGACGGCGCCGTCGGGCGCGTTGCGGATCGCCTCGGCGTCGGCGGCGCTGCGGTCCCGTAGCCGGTCGAGCAGACCGGCGGCCAGGGCCTCCTTCGAGGCGAAGTGGTAGAGCAGCCCGCCCTTGGACACACCCGCGGCCGCTGCGACGGCGTCGAGCGTGACGGCCGCGCCGCCGTGCTCGATCAGCAGGGTCTCGTAGGCGTCCAGCACGCGGTCGCGGGCGCTCGGCACGCGGCGAGTCTAGGCGCGCCGGTGGCATTCACCACGTGGGGGAATCACCAGGCGATCTGTACCGTCTAGACGGTACAGACATCGATTCAGGAAGGGGTCCGTTGACCGTCACCGCCCATCGCCCAGCCCCGCCCGCGCGCGCCGGCCGCCGCGAGTGGGCCGCACTTGCCGTGCTGCTCCTGCCGACGCTGCTGGTCACGATCGACAACACCGTGCTCGGCTTCGCCCTGCCGGCGATCAGCGCCGCGCTCGCGCCGTCCGCGACGCAGCTGCTGTGGGTCGTGGACGTCTACCCGCTCGTGCTGGCCGGCCTGCTGGTGACGATGGGCACGCTCGGCGACCGGGTCGGCAGGCGTCGCACGCTGATGGTCGGCGTGGCGGGGTTCGGCGCGGTCTCGCTCGTCGCGGCGTTCGCGACGGACGCGACGCACCTGGTGGCGGCCAGGGCCCTGCTCGGGTTCTTCGGCGCCATGCTGATGCCCGCCACGCTCGCCCTGCTGCGCACGCTCTTCCTCGACCGCGCCCAGCGCCGGCTCGCGGTCGCGATCTGGGCGACCGGGTTCGCGGCCGGTTCCGCGCTCGGCCCGATCGTGGGCGGGCTGCTGCTGGAGCACTTCTGGTGGGGCTCTGTGTTCCTGGTGAACGTGCCGGTGATGCTGGTACTGCTCGTGCTCGCGCCGGTGCTGCTCCCGGAGTCGCGCATGCCGAATCCCGGCCGGCTCGACCCGCTCGGCGTGCTGCTCTCCCTGCTCGCGATGGCGCCCGCGGTGCTCGCGGTGAAGCTCGTCGCCCACGACGGCTTCACGCCGGTGGCCGCGCTCGCGCTGCTCGTCGCGGCCGGCTCCGGCGTGCTATTCGTGCGCCGCGCCGAGGCCCGGCGGGCCGCGGGTGAGGAGCCGCTGCTCGACGTCACCCTGTTCGCGTCGCCGGTGCTGCGGCTATCGGCGCTCGCCAACGCGACGACGATGTTCGCCCTCACCGGCCTGCTGTTCTTCTCAGCGCAGTACCTCGTGCTCGTGCAGGGCCTGACGCCGATGAGCGCCGGGCTCGTGCTGCTGCCCGGGTTCGTCGTGACGATGCTGGCCGGCCTGGCGGCATCCCAGCTCGGCAGGCGGTTCCCGCTGCGGGCGCTGGTGCCCACCGGGCTGTTGCTGGCGGCGTCCGGCTACCTGCTGTGCACGCTCCTGGGGACCGGCCCGTCGATGGCCGTGCTGCTGGCGGCGAGCGTGCTGGTCGGGGCCGGGATCGGCCTGTCGGAGACGATCACCAACGACGCCATCCTCTCCGCGGCTCCCCCGGACCGGGCGGGCGCGGCGTCGGCCGTGTCCGAGACCGCGTACGAGATCGGCGCCGTGCTCGGCACGGCCGTGCTCGGCAGCGTGCTGTCGGCGGTGTACCGGGCGGGCGTCGAGGTGCCGAGCAGCGTCGGACCGACCTATGCCGCCGCGGCGCACGAGACGCTCGGTGGGGCGGTCGGCGTGGTGCAGCGGCTGACGGGCACGCCGGCGGCCGAGCTGCTGTCCTCCGCCCGGGCTGCGTTCACCGACGCGGTCGGGGTGACGGCGTTGACCGGCGCAACCGTCTGCGTTCTCGTCGCTCTGACGGTGTTCACCGGGCTGGCGCGGAGGCGCTAGGCCCTTCGTAACCGGCGCGCGCCGCGGCCACCTCGTCCATGTGCTGCTCGGCCCACTCCTTGATGTGGGCGAGCAACGGCATGAGCGTGGCGCCGAGCGGGGTGAGCGCGTAGTCGACCCGCACCGGCACCGACGGGGTGACCGCGCGGCTGACGAGCCCGTCCCGCTCGAGCGAGCGCAGCGTCTGCGTGAGCATCTTCTGGCTGACGCCTGCGATGCGTCTGCTCAGGTCCGAGTACCGCTGCGGCCCCCCGGCCAGCGCCGACAGCACGAGCGTGACCCACTTGTCGCTGATGCGCTCCAGCAGCTGGCGGGTGGGACAGGACGCGATGTAGGCGTCGTAGCGCAGCGCGGCCTCGGCGCGGCGCTGGGCGGCGGTGCGGGTGGCCATCTCTCCTCCGCGTGCCGTACGCACTTCCAGGTGCCTTCTTCCCGTTGAAGAGTAACTCCCCGATCTTGGGATCGTGCGTGCACTGGTGGCCCGACGTCTCGACGGGCCGGATGCGATCGAGCTGATCGAGACGCCGGTTCCCCGGCCGGGGCCGGGGCAGGTCCGGATCGAGGTGGCCGCGGCCGCGGTGAACCCGGTCGACGTGGGAACGGCGAACGGCGCGCTCGTGCGGATCGGGCTCACGCCGCCGCGGGACCAGTTCGGGCTCGGCTGGGACGTGGCCGGAACGGTCGACGCGGTCGGCCTCGGTGTGGACCTGGCCGTGGGCACCTCGGTCGTCGGTCTGTCCGACCTGCTCGGCAGGCCGCTGAAGACGCACGCCGAGCAGGTCGTGCTCGACGCGGCGGCGGTCACCCCCGCCCCGCGTGGCCTCGACCCGGTTGAGGCGTCGACGATCCCGTTGAACGCGCTCACCGCCGACCAGGCCCTCGACGCGCTGGCACTCCCGGCCGGGGCCGCACTGCTCGTCACCGGAGCTGCCGGTGCGGTCGGCGGGTACGCCGTGCAGCTCGCCCGGCACCGCGGGCTGGACGTCGTGGCGACCGCCGCCGCTGCCGACGAGGCGCTCGTGCGCGGCCTGGGGGCGCGGCACTTCGTGCCCAGGGGCGCCGACCTGCCCACCGCCGTGCGCGAGCTGGTGCCCGGCGGGGTGGACGGGGCTCTCGACGCCGCGATCGTCGGGGTCGCCGCCCAGGAGGCCGTGCGCAACCGGGGAGCGTTCGCCCACCTCGTGGCCACCCCGGCGCCCCCGCACCTGCGCGGGATCCGGGTGCACACCGTGCTCGTCAGCGCGGACGGCGACCGGTTGCGGCGGCTCGTCGGGCTGGCCGGGGCCGGGATCATCGGGACGAGGGTGGCCGGCGTGCACGCGCTCGACGACGCCGCGGCCGCTTATCGGAAGGTGGCGGGCGGCGGGTTGCGCGGGCGCCTCGTGCTCACCCCCTGAAGGCCGCGATGACCTCGGCCATCCGCGCCACGGGGGCCGCGTCGCGCAGGTCGGGCAGCCGGACCGCCACCTCGGCCACGCCGATCTCCGCGAGCTCGCGGAACCGGCCGACCTGGTCGGTCACGGTGCCTGCGTGCACCTGCTCGGCGTACCGGCCCGCGTCGACGGTCCGTGGCCGGTGCGCCTCGACGAGTCGGTCCACCTCGGCGGGATCCCCGCCCACCAGAGCGGTGGTGAGGTGCGACAGCTCGACGGCACGTCCGGTGCGGGCGCAGTGCTCGCGGAGCACCTCGGCCTTGCGCGCGACGGCCGGCAGCTCGCCCAGCACGTTGGCGACGTCGGCGTAGCGGGCGGCGAGCGGCAGCGTGCGCCGCTCGCCCCCGCCGCCGAGCACGATCGGCACGTGCTCCTGCAGCGGCCGCGGGTAGCCGGACGTGTCGGGCAGGTCGAGCACCTGCCCGCGGAACGGCTTCCCGCCCGGTCCCCACAGCACCGGCAGCGCCGCGAGCGCGTCCTCGAGCAGGGCGTAGCGCTGCGCGAGCGGCGGGAAGCCGAACCCGTACGCCCGGTGCTCTGCCTCGAACCAGCCGAGCCCGATGCCGCAGATCGCGCGGCCGCCGGTGAGCACGTCGAGCGTGGCCACGATCTTGGCGAGGTGCCCGACGTTGCGGTGCGTCACGGCCGTGACGAGGGTGCCGAGCCGGACCCGCTCGGTGCAGGCGGCGAGCCAGGCGAGGGTGGTGAAGCTCTCGGGGAAGTCCTCCCACGCGCGACCGAGCTGCGGGATCTGCCGGAAGTGGTCCATGACGTAGATCGCGTCGAACCCGGCGGCCTCCGCCGCCACCGCGATCTCGCGCAGCCGGTGCCGCATCCCTGCTGCGCCGCCGCGGAACTCCCCGACGTGCAGCGCGAACCGGAGCCCGACGGGGACCTCCCGCTGGCGGTCGGCCGCAGCGGCCGACCCCACGAACGTCCGGGGAACGACGCGCACCGGCTCCGGCGCGAGCACCTCGTCGAACCCCTCGCCCGCGAGGGCCTCGTGCACGCCCGGCCACGCCTTCAGCTGCGCGGTCAGCACCGCGGCCGGCACTGGGCGGTCCCGCGCGCGGTTGCGGGCGCGGCACACCCCCGCCGGGGTGTCGAACGCGACGGCGACGCACGCCAGGTCGTGCTCACGCGCCAGGCGCAGCCAGCTTGCTCGGCGTCCGGCGTCGAGCCCGGTGGTGTCGACGACGGTGGTCAGCCGGCGTGCTACCCGCCGGGCGACGATCTCGTCGAGCAGGGCGAGCGCGTCGGCGCTCGCCGCGATGTCGTCCTCACCCGCCCCGACCAGGGCGCGCAGCCGGTCGCTCGAGACGACCGCGTCGGGTGGGAAGTTCTGCGCGGCCCACGTCGACTTGCCGGACGCGACCGGGCCCGCCAGCACGACGAGGCAGGGCGACGGCAACCGCACCCGTCAACCCCGCAACAGCCGCACCAGGTCGACGACCTGGCGGCCGAGCGGGCGCAGCACCGGTAGCCGGGAGAGCCGGACGAGCCGCGCGACGATCGGTGCGGTGCGGTCCACGAGCATGCGGGTGCGGGCGGCGCCGTCGGAGCGGTCGTGCACCCAGAACAGCACGACTCCCAGGTGCTGCAGCCACAGCAGCTCGGGCAGCTCGCGCGCCAGCTCGGGGTCGGGCTCGACCCGGGCGCCCGCGAGCACCTCCCGGTAGAGGTCCACAGCGGCCGCTCGTGCGGGGCCGGTCTCCGGGCTGAACGGCGACAGCGGGTTGTCGGGCTGGGCGGCCACCGCGAAGAAGCGGCCGGCGAACTCCCGGTACGGCTCGGCCACGGTGACCCAGGCGTGGAGCGTGGCGCCGAGCCGGTCGGCGAGGTCCGTGCGCTCGGCCAGCCCGGGGAGCGCGAGCGCGCGGTGCTCGGCGACGAGCTGGTCGTAGAAGCCCTGGACCAGCTCGTCCTTCGAGGAGAAGTAGTAGTAGGCGTTGCCGACCGACACGCCGGCCCGCTCGGCGACGGCACGCATCGTGGTGCCCTCGAAGCCGCGCTCGCGGAACAGGTCGAGCGCAGCCGTGACGATCGCCTCGCGGGTGCTCCCGCGAGCCGTCGTCACAGATGGCCCTGCTCGCCCGTCGGCTGGGTGTTGATCCCGCGGTCCGCGAGGCGCTCCTGGACGTGCTCGGAGATCTCGGCCGCGCGCCTGCGCTCGCGGACCCGGATGAGCACGAGCATCGAGATCCCGTAGGCGAGGCCGAGCGTCAACAGCACCACGCCGAGCTTGACGACGAAGGTCTGGAGCATGTTGTCGCCTGCGACGTCCGAGACCGAGATGATCGCCAGAACGCCGAGCGTGACCAGGTGGAACAGCACCGACAGCAGCAGGTTCACCGAGCGGGTGACCTTCTCGTCGTGGAACACCTCGAGTAGGAACGGCTGGCCCGCCCTGACGAGTAGGCGGCCCACCAGGAAGGTCAGCCCGACCGACACTGCTAGTAGTGCGACGTACTGGGTCATCTGGGCTTCCATCGGGCCTCCCGACCGTTGAACGTGTTCAACACACTACGCGTCCGAGGCGGCGCGGTCCACGGCTGCGGAGTGCTCACCCGTGTGGGCGCTCACAGTGGGGGTACCCACATCCGTGTGAACTACCCGTCGTCCCGATGGAGGGAGGCCGAAAGCGTAGGAAAGCGCTTTCGATTGTTCTGAATCGATTACCTGATCGGTCCTGTGAGTGAGCCGACAGCCGCTCATCGTGCAGGGAATAGGTGTTCGCAGGTACCGTCGACACCCATCCTTCTAGAGCACACCCACCCGAATCAGGGTCGGGTGTGCGCAAGCATTTTCAGGACCGGGGAAGCCGGCGAGGAGCGAGGACGATATGACTGCGATGACCGTGCCGGGGATCGACGGAGCGCCCACCGCGAACGCCGAGCTGCTGTCCTGGGTGCGGGAGGTCGCGGACCTGACCACGCCCGACCGGGTCGTCTGGTGCGACGGGTCCGACGAGGAGTGGGACCGCATGACGACGCAGCTCGTCGATGCGGGCACCTTCGTGAAGCTCGACGAGTCGAAGAAACCGAATTCGTTCTGGGCTGCCTCCGACCCCGACGACGTCGCACGTGTCGAGGAGCGCACCTACATCTGCAGCGAGGAGCGGGACGGCGCGGGGCCCACCAACAACTGGATGGACCCGGGCGAGATGAAGAGCACCATGACGGAGCTCTACCGCGGGTGCATGCGGGGCCGCACCATGTACGTCATCCCGTTCTGCATGGGCCCGACCGACGCGGAGATCCCCATGCTGGGGGTCGAGATCACCGACTCCGAGTACGTGGTCGTCTCGATGCGGATCATGACGCGGATGGGTGCGTCGGTGCTCCCGCTCTTCGCCGACCGGGGCGACTCGTTCGTGAAGGGCCTGCACTCCGTGGGCGCCCCGCTCGATCCCGGCCAGGAGGACGTGCCGTGGCCGTGCAACGACACGAAGTACATCAGCCACTTCCCGGAGACCCGTGAGATCTGGAGCTACGGCTCCGGCTACGGCGGCAACGCGTTGCTCGGCAAGAAGTGCTACGCGCTCCGGATCGCTTCCGCGATCGCTCATGACGAGGGCTGGCTCGCCGAGCACATGCTGATCCTCAAACTGATCTCGCCGGAGGAGAAGGCGTACTACGTGGCCGCGGCGTTCCCGTCGGCGTGCGGCAAGACGAACCTCGCGATGTTGCAGCCGACCGTGCCCGGCTGGCGCGCCGAGACCATCGGTGACGACATCGCGTGGATGCGATTCGGTGAGGACGGCCGGCTCTATGCGGTGAACCCCGAGTTCGGCTTCTTCGGTGTCGCACCGGGCACGAACTGGAAGACGAATCCGAATGCGATGCGCACGATCGAAAAGGGCAACTCGCTCTTCACGAACGTCGCTCTCACCGACGACGGAGATGTTTGGTGGGAGGGGCTCGAGGGCGACCCGCAGCACCTGAGGTCGTGGCTGGGCGAGGAGTGGACGCCGGACTCCGGCAAGCAGGCCGCCCACCCCAACTCCCGCTACACGACGCCGATCTCGCAGTGCCCGGTCGTGGCGCCGGAGTGGAACGACCCGAAGGGTGTTCCGATCTCGGCGATCCTGTTCGGCGGCCGCCGCAAGACCACCGTGCCGCTGATCACCGAGTCGCGTGACTGGCAGCACGGCACGTTCATGGGCGCCACCATGTCGAGCGAGATGACGGCCGCGGCCAAGGGCGGCAAGGGCCAGGTGCGGCGCGACCCGATGGCGATGCTGCCCTTCCTCGGCTACAACGTCGGCGACTACTTCCAGCACTGGCTGAACGTCGGCAAGGGGGCCGACGCGGGCAAGCTGCCGCGGATCTTCTACGTCAACTGGTTCCGCCGCGGCGAGGACGGCCGCTTCCTGTGGCCCGGCTTCGGCGAGAACTCGCGCGTGCTGAAGTGGGCCGTCGAGCGGATCGAGGGCACGGCGGCCGCCACCGAGACGGCCGTCGGCTACGTCCCCACCGCCGACGCGCTCGACCTCGACGGCCTCGACGTGCCCGTCGCCGACGTCGAGGCGGCCCTCGAGGTCGACCCCGAGGAGTGGAAGGCGGAGCTCCCGCTCATCGAGGAGTGGTTCGAGAAGGTCGGCGCGCGCCTGCCGACGTCGATGCGCGACGAGCTGGAGGCGCTGAAGCTCCGTCTCGGCGCGTAGCCGCACCGCTTCCGCGATCGGCCCGTTCGTCCGGAAACCCGTCGGACGGACGGGCCGTAGGTGCGCTGCCGCTCCTACGATGTGCCCCGTGAGTCGATTGCACCTGCTCCTGCTGGTGCCGTTCCTCGCGCTCGTGACGCCGTGGTTCAACTCGGTCGAGCCGCGCCTCGCCGGAGTGCCGTTCTTCTACTGGGTGCAGTTCGCCTGGATCCCCGTCACCATCGCGTGTCTGGCCGCGGTTCACCTCGGCACCCGGCGTTCGCCGGGCGGGCCACCGTGATGCAACCGACCGTTCATCGCGGCGTAACGACCGTTCGCCGGATGGCGCCGCATCGTCGGCGCGACTTAATCGTTTTTTCGGCCGCATCGACCGCTGATCCACTCGCCGCGCCCTGATCGGGTGGCCGGACGCCGCCGCGCACCGCCGTTCCGGCGCTCCGCAACCGCCGAACGCTGTCGTCCGTGGGCCACGAGTGCAACATTCGGGTCGCGCCCGCGATACGAGGGTGACCATCGCCCGGGGCGGTGGCAGCGGAGGTGACCACGTGCTCGAAGTCGGAACGGGGAACCAGAACAGCGAGGACGACGACCTCGCCGTCTTCGTAGACCGTCTCGCGGCGGCGGGAGCGGACCAGTCCACCACCGACGCGCAGACGCAGATCCACCAGGGCATCGCGGCGGGCCACCCGCCACCCGGTGTCCGCAGGCTCGCCGAGGCCCTCGCCGCCTCGGTCGCGGAGCTGCCCCCTCCGCCGCGCAGATCGGTCGAGGACACGGCGTCGCTGGTCTCGGCCGTCCGGGACAACACGCTGGTCGTCCTCGAGGACTTCGACGTGCCCGCCACCGCCCGCGCCGTCGCGGCGCTGCTCGCCGACGGGCGCCGGGTGGTCGTCACGGGCGCCGCGCCCGCCGAGCTCGCCGCGGTCCGGGCCGCCCTGCCGGCCGAGGCCGCCGACCGCGCCCTCCCCCACCTGCCCGCGCTCCCGCCCGCCGAGCTGCGTGAGCTGAGGCGCCTGCTCGCGACGTCGACGCCGGAGCGTCGAGCGCGCGGCGAACAGCTCCTCCCGCCCGAAGGGGAGCTCCCGGACACCGGCGAGGTGGCGCAGCTGTGTGCGCTCGCCGCCGGCTCGGAAGCCGCGGGCGACGGTGAATGGATGCTGCCCACCCTCCTCGCCGACCTCGACGAGGAGCGCCGCGCCGCCGTCACGTCCGTGGCCCAGTGCGTCGACCGGTCGCTGGCGGCCATGCCGTCGCGCGAGGAGCACGGTTGGGCGTGGGAGCTCCTGTCCGAGCTGATCTACGGGCGGCACCGGGCGGAGTTCGACCAGATGCTGGAGGACACGGCGGAGGTCGTTGCGGTGCTCGACCGCACCCGCTCCGCACCGCCGGTGCTGTTCGCGGAGGCTCCTCCTCCGGGCGCCGTCGAGGTGCTGCTCCGCTACCGCGAGTTCCTCGCATCGGGAGGCCGCTCGCGCTCGTACTTCAAGACGGCTGTGCAGCGTGACGTGCAGCCGGTGCTCGACGTCGTGCGGGTCGGCACGCAGGTGCCCGAGACCGAGGAGGACGTCGACCGGGTGCTCGAGTACCTCGAGCTCGTCGATCGCCAGGCGCGCGTCGACGCCGCGTGCACCGAGCTCGGCGTGCCCGTGCCGGCCGACGAGAACGAGCTGGCCGAGATCGGCGACGGGCTGGCGAAGGTGGCCACGGCGGCCCGCTCCGTGAGCGCGCTCCGCCACGACGTGCTGTTCCTCGGCACCGACTCGCCGCTGTCGGTACCCGACGTCGACGCCGCGCAGGAGATCGCGGCCGGAATCCTCGAGTTCTCCGTGCACGGCTCGGGTGTCGACGCCGCCCGGCGCCTCGACGCACTGGCCGACGCGCTCGCCGCGCTCAGCCCGGCCACCGCCACGGCACCCGAGCACGAGCTGGCCGTCGCCGCGTTGCGTGCGCGCGACTCCTCCGGCTACGCGGCCGCCGTCGAAGCGCTCGGCGCCGCGCGCCGGGAGCAGCGTGACGACCACCTGCGCGTTCTCCTGCTGCAGCGTCTCGAGGAGGGCGCCCCGCGCCTCGCGGCGGCCTGGGAGGCACTCGCCGACACCAGCCCCGCGGCGCTCGGGTTCGTGTCGTTCGTGCCGGTCGAACCGCTGCTCTCCACGCTCCCCCCGCCCGACAGCGCCGATGTCGTGCTCGTGCTGGGGGCGGGCGGGCTCGGCGTGGAGCGGCTGCTGCTCAGCGCCGTGGCACCCCGGATCGTCGCCGCCACCGGGCCGGGGGACGCCCGGGGCGACGGGCCCACCCTGCTGAGCGTGTTGCAGCGCGCGTCGGCCCTGGTGATCAGGGGCCGCCCGACCGGTGGCCGGGTCGTGCCGTTCAGCGGCGGTTCCGCCCGCGCGGCGGCGCCGATGGGGCAGGCGGGCGCCTAATACTCCAGCCGTAGTTCGTGATCTTCCCGGCGTGGCGGCCCGAGGTTGCGGACGGGTGGTGGTCGGGGTGACGGTGCGCAGCCCCTTCGATCTCGTGCGATATCTAGCAGCGCTAGGTGCACTCAGTCGATCCGCTGCTGCTCAGACCGCTCGAACTTCGGCGAGCCGCTTGGCTGCGAACTGGTCAGTCCCGCTGGGGTCCCAGCAGACGGCGGCTTCCCAGGCGGCCCGCGTTTGCGCGGCGATGTCGTACGCGTCGTCATCGAGACCGGCGGCGTTGTGCGGCAGCGCCAAGTCGAGGTCGGGGACGTCGACGTGCGACTCGTCCCAGTCGATCATCGCGACGCGATCTGCGGTCATGCGGATGTTGCCCGGGTTGGGGTCGCCGTGGACGACGCACCTCGTGCGACCGGTGAGTCGCGCCCACGCTGCTCGGCATCTGACGACACCCTCAGGCGGCATCGCGCCGAGGTCGACCCTCGTCCCGGTCTCGGCGTGCAGAAGGTCGGTCGACGATCGCCAGCCTGGGCGTTGGGCCCAGCCGTGCGTTGACCGATGCAGCTGGCCGAGTGTGTCAGCGACGCGACGCCAGTCGGCTTCGGTCTCGGGCGGTCCGCCCTCCACATGGGTCATCACCACCAGACCGTCGGCGAAGTGCCGGCCGTCCGTGGTCGGGATCGGCACCGGCACCGTCATCCCTTCCCGGTCGAGGTGTCGCAACAGGTCGGTCTCCCACGCCAGATCAGCGTCGCTGCGTTGGCCGAGACGACCGACCGCAACGTGCCCGTTGACGCGCACGCTCCACACCTCGTTGACGCCAACTCCGCCAGTGAGCGGCTCGACGCGGACGACGTCGTTACCCCACTGCTCGAGTGCCTCCCATCCCACCGGCCACATCTTCGCGGAGGGTCATGAAGCGCGCGACGAGATTAACGATCTACGGCTGGAGTACTAAGCGCTCACGCTGTCCAGCAGCGCGATCGGGTCGGTCCCGGTGGTGTCCCGTCGCCACACCCCGCGACCGGCAGGGCGTTCCAGCTGCCACCCGTCGGACCGGCGGAGCAGGCGCGCCACGGGCGTGGCCGACCAGGCGGGGCCGAGCTCCGGGTACGCGGGTGGCCTGCGCTCGAGGATGGTGATCGCATCGCCGTGGATCGTGTAGGCGACCTGGCGGTGGTCGCGCTCGCCTGCGGGGACTCGCGCGGAACACCAGTGCGACAGCCGCATGCGGATCTCCTCGGGCACGGCCATGTTCGAATGGTCCCCGTTCGGCGACGCTCCGTCGACCGCTATGAGGGGAATGCGCCGCGGGTTAGCGTCTATCCATGACAGACGCGGTCCCCGTGAGCCGGTTCGGCCACGTCGAGCTGGAGGACATGCCCGACGACCTGCGGGCACGGGTGGGTGCCATCGCCGAGAAATCGGGATTCGTGCCCAACGTGTTCCGCGCCCTCGCGCGCAGGCCCGCGGAGCTGCGCGCATTCCTCGACTACCACGACGCGCTGATGGACTCCGACGACGGGTTGAGCAAGGCCGAGCGGGAACTGGTGGTCGTCGCGACGTCGGGCGCGAACCACTGCACCTACTGCATCGTGGCCCACGGCGCGATCCTGCGCGTCCGCACGAAGGACCCGGAGATCGCCGACCGGGTGGCGAGCAACCCGTGGGCTGTGGAGCTGAGCAGGCGCGAGCGTGCGATCGTCGACCTGGCGCTGCTGATCGCCACCGACTCCGCTGCGCTCACCGAGGCGGAGCTCGACGACGCGCGGGCCGCCGGGCTGACCGACGAGGAGATATGGGACGTCGGCGCCATCACGGCGCTGTTCGCGATGTCCAACCGGCTCGCGCACCTCACGGCGCTGCGGCCGAATCCGGAGTTCTACCTGATGGGAAGGCTGCCCCGAACCTGAGATCCCGGCGCGCAACCACGCGTACACGTGGCTGTGACCGAGAACGGAGACGATCGCATGATGGCGAACCTGTTCGGGAAGCGGGCGGCGATCGTCTCCTACCGCCTGGGTACGGCCGACGGCGTGTCGGTCACGGCGGACCAGTGGGCCGGCGCGCTGCAACGTCTCGGCATGCGGGTGCGCACGGTCGCGGGCGACGGTGAGCCGGACGTGATCGTGCCCGGCCTCGCCCTCGACGCGGCGCGCCCGCCGTCGCAGCACGCGCTCGCCGCCGCGCTGGACGACGCCGACGTCGTGGTCGCCGACAACATCTGCTCGCTGCCGATGAACATCGAGGCAGGCGAGGCGGTGGCGGAGTACCTGCGCGGACGCCCCGCCGTGCTGCGCCACCACGACCTGCCATGGGAACGGGAGCGGTACGCCGACGTCACCGCGTGGCCGCCGGACGACCCCGCATGGCGCCACGTCACCGTCAACGAGCTCGCCCGCTCAGAGCTCGCCGCCCGTCGCGGGATCGTGGCCACCACGATCTACCACGGCTTCTCCGAGGAGCGCCGCGCGGAGGCGCGGGACCCGGTGCGAGCCGCCCTCGGCATCGGCTCCGAGCTGCTGATCCTCCAGCCGACGCGGGCGATCCCCCGCAAGAACGTCGACGTCGGCCTGAGCATCGCCGAGACGCTCGGGGCCACGTTCTGGCTCACCGGTCCCGTCGAGGACGGCTACGCGTACGAGCTGGACCGGCTGCTGGAGCGCGCCCGGGTGCCGGTGCGGCGCAGGCTCCCCGACGGGGTGGACGTGGCGGCCGCCTACGCCGCGTGCGATGCGGTGGTGCTGCCGTCGTCGTGGGAGGGATTCGGGCTCCCGCTGATCGAGTCGGCACTGCACCGCAAGCCCATCGTCGTGGGCGACTTCCCGGTGGCGGCCGAGCTACGGGCGTTCGGCTTCCGCTGGTTCCCGGTCGACGACCCGGCGGAGCTCGAGGCGTGGCTGGCCCGTCCGGACCCCGTCCTGCTCGACCACAACGAGAAGATCGCAGAGGAGCACTTCGGCATCGAGGCACTGGCCCGCCGCCTCGACCGGCTGCTGACCGGCGTGCAGGTGTGCCACCATTCGGCGACCGGCGAGGACGGAGGCCCCGGATGCGACTGCTTGACCGCGTGATCGCCAGAGTGCTGCGTGGTCCGGTCGAGGCCCTGGTGGCCCAAAAGGTGGCAGAGCAGGTGGCGGAGCTGAAGCTCGACGCCCTCTACTCCTACCGCTGGCACGGTGACCGCTCCCGGCTCCACATCCCGGACACCGCCGTGGTCAACAACGCCCTGTTCAACATGTCCGGCGGCACGATCACGCTCGGCGAGTACGCCTTCTTCGGCCACGACGTCGCCGTGCTCACCGGCACCCACGACATCGAGCTGTTCGGGCGCGACCGCCAGCTCGGGTTCCCCCGTTCCGGTCGCGACGTGGTGATCGGCGACGGCGTGTGGCTGGCGAGCCATGTGCTCGTGCTCGGCCCGGTCACGATCGGCGAGCACGCTGTCGTCGCGGCGGGCTCGCTCGTGCGGGAGGACGTCGAGCCGTACACGGTGGTGGCCGGGCGGCCGGCCAAGGTGATCAAGACGATCGCGCGTACCGCGTGAGGCTGGAGATCGGCGCCGGGGAGCGGCCACACCCCGACTACGACCTGCACGTCGACGTGCTCGCGCTGCCCGGGATCGCGGTGCGCTGCGCGGTCGACCGGCTGCCGTTCACCACGGGGTCCCTGGACGCGCTGCGCGCCAACCACGTGCTCGAGCACCAGAGCTACGAGCTCGTGACGGAGACGCTGCGCGAGTGGGCCCGCGTGCTGCGTCCCGGGGCCCCGGTCGACATCGGCGTGCCCGACGCGCGGTTCGTGGCCGGCCAGTGGGTGCGCGACGAGATCGACACCGCCGAGGCCAACCACTGGATCCTCGGCGGCCATTCGGACCGGGCGGCGCACAAGGGAACCGACGAGCGCGGCGTGCCGCTGTGGATCTGGAACGCCCACCACACGCTGTTCGACGCCGAGTTCCTGCGCGCCGCGGTGGCCGAGCACTTCGTGGTGGAGGAGCTGTTCACCTACGACGTGCGGAACCTCCGCGTCTACGCCCGCAAACCCTGATCACGGCCGCCGGCTACCCCTTCGGCCGCAGCCGCAGCTCCTGCATCCCGCCGTCCACGGCGAGCACGATGCCGGTGGTCGACGTCGAGTGCGGGCTGGCCAGGTAGGCCACCGCGCCCGCCACCTCCTCGGCCGACACGAGCCGCCCGTGCGGCTGGCGCGCCTCGAGCGCGGCGCGCTCCGCGGCCGGGTCGTCGGCGCGCTCCAGCAGCCGCCCGACCCACGGGGTGTCGGCCGTGCCCGGTGCGACGGCGCAGACCCGGATGCCCTCGGCGAGGTGGTCGGCCGCCATCGCCCTGGTGAGGGCGTGCACGGCGCCCTTGCTCGCGCTGTAGACGGCCCGCTGCGGGATGCCCGCCGTGGCGGCGATCGAGCCGGTGTTGACGATCGCCGCGGACGGCGACTTCCGCAGGGCCGGGAGGGCCGCGCGGGTGACGCGGACCATCCCGAGCAGGTTGACGTCCAGCACCCGGTGCCACTCGTCGTCGGGGTTGTCGGCGACGGTGCCCTGCGCCCCGATACCCGCGTTGTTCACGAGCACGTCGAGGCGGTCCCACTCCTGCAGCACGCGGTCGACCGCGGCGCGCACCGAGGCGTCGTCGGTGACGTCGGCCTGCACGGCGAGCGCGCCTTCGGGCGGGTTGCTCACGTCCCGGTCGAGCACGGCGACGCGGGCGCCGTCGGCCATGAGGCGCAGCGCGATCGCCGCCCCGATCCCCGACGCCCCTCCGGTGACGGCCGCGACGAGACCGTCGAACTCCCCTGCCATCAGCGGCCCTCCACCATGGTGTGGCGCTGGCGACCGAGCCCCTCGATCTCGATCTCGACCACGTCGCCTGCCTTCAGGAACGGGAAGCGCCCGGACAGGGCGACGCCCTGCGGGGTGCCCGTGATCACCAGGTCGCCCGGTTCGAGCGTCATGAACTGGGAGAGGTGCCAGACGAGGAACCCGACGTCGAAGATCATGTCCTTGGTGGTGGAGTCCTGGCGCGGCTCGCCGTTCACCCAGCTGCGCAGGCGCAGGTTGCCGTGGTCCACCTCGTCCGGCGTGACCAGCCACGGCCCGGTCGGGCAGAAACCGGGCGCGCACTTGCCCTTGCTCCACTGGCCGCCCGAGACCTCGATCTGGGCGTAGCGCTCCGACAGGTCGTCGGCCACGACGAAGCCGGCCACGTGGGCGAGGCTCTGCTCGGGGGACTCGAGGTACGCCGCGGTGCTGCCGATCACGAGGCCGAGCTCGACCTCCCAGTCGACCTTGGCGTGCTCGCTGCGCGGCATGGCGACGTCGTCGTTCGGGCCGCCGACGGTGTTCGGCGTCTTGAAGAAGACCACCGGGTGCTCCGGCGGCGCCGCCCCGGACTCGGCGGCGTGCGCCGCGTAGTTCATCCCGATGCAGATCACCGCGCCCGGGCGGGCGATCGGCGACCCGGTGCGCAGGTCCGCCGCGCCCTCCAGCACGGGGAGCGATCCCGCCTCGGCGGCCGCGCGCACCTCGGCCACGCCATCCCTGGCGAAGAAGCCGCCGTCGATGTCGCGGGCGAGCCCGCGCAGGTCGTAGGTGCCGGTGTCGGTGACGAGTGCCGGGATCTCGGCTCCGGCTGGTCCGAGGCGAGCGAGCTTCATCGCGGCTCCTGACGGTCGTCGAAAGATCTGATGTCCGAGACGGAACCTACCTGCCGCGAGGCCTGTGATCGACCCGCGGCCCGCGAATGTGGTCAGGACTGCGCGGCCACCAGCGCGGAGGCGATCCGCTTCGCCCGCGGGGCGGCGGCCGCATCCTTCGGATGGAGGCGCAGCCCTGGAAGGCGGCGTCGTCGAAGCGCCGGGCGATGGCATCGAACAGGGTGGCCGCCGTGGAGATCTCCACGCTGTTGTTGTTCGGCGGGGGAACGGATTGACGGCACGCGCGCCCACCCTCCCGGCCGTCCTCGCGACCCGCGTCGTCGGAGCGGCGCTCCACACCGCGAGCGCGACGTCGGCGGCGGCGGCGCTCGCCGGCCCGGCGCGCCGTGGCCGGGCCATCGTGCTCGTGATGGTGCCCAGCACGAGGGACGAGGTGATCCCCGCGGCTGCCTCGCCCTGCTCCGCCGTGGTGTTCGACCGGGGCGCACTACCTCGCGGTCTCCACGTCGGGGCGGTCGGTCCGCTCGCCGCCGTGTTCGTGCTCGCTGCCGACTCGTCTCGGGTGGGGGCCGGACGCGCTTCTTGACCAGTAGACATCCGATGTCTACGGTGGGCCCGCATCGGCAGAAAGGACTGCGCGTGAGCCGCATCACCGCTTTGGAGACCGCGGACGTGCGGTTCCCCACTTCGCTCCAGCTCGACGGCTCGGATGCGATGAACCCCGACCCCGACTACTCGGCGGCCTACGTCCGGATCGTTACGGATGCCGGCGACTCCGGCCACGGGTTCGTCTTCACCATCGGCCGGGGCAACGACGTGCAGGTCGCCGCGATCGAGGCCCTCTCCGGTCACCTCGTCGGCAGGGACGTCGAGCCGCTGCTCGCCGCGATGGGCGACACGTGGCGCGAGCTGGTGCACGACTCGCAGCTGCGCTGGCTGGGCCCGGAGAAGGGCGTCATGCACATGGCGATCGGCGCGGTCGTCAACGCGCTGTGGGACCTGCGTGCCAAGCGGGAGGGCCGGCCGCTGTGGCAGGTGCTGGCCGCGATGACCCCCGAGCAGCTCGTCGACCTCGTCGACTTCCGCTACCTCACCGACGCGCTCACCCCCGAGGAGGCGCTGCGGATCCTGCGCGCCGCAGAGCCGGGCCGCGCCGAGCGGGAGGCGCGGCTGCTGGAGGAGGGCTACCCCGCCTACACGACGACCCCCGGCTGGCTCGGCTACGACGACGAGAAGCTCGCGCGCCTGTCCCGCGAGGCCGTCGAGGAGGGGTTCGACCAGATCAAGCTCAAGGTCGGCGGCGACCTCGAGGACGACGTGCGGCGGCTGCGGATCGCCCGCGAGGTGGTGGGGCCGGACATCCGGATCGCGGTGGACGCCAACCAGCGCTGGGACGTCGCGGACGCGATCGCGTGGATCAAGGAGCTGGCGCGCTTCGACCTCGCGTGGGTGGAGGAGCCTACCAGCCCCGACGACGTGCTCGGCCACGCGGCCATCGCCCGCGGCATCGCGCCGATCCCGGTGGCGACCGGGGAGCACATGGCCAACCGGGTGCTCGCCAAGCAGTTCCTCGCCCACGACGCGCTGCAGGTGCTCCAGATCGACGCCACGCGCGTGGCAGGCGTCAACGAGAACGTGGCGATGCTGCTGCTCGCGGCGAAGTTCGGGGTGCCGGTCTGCCCGCACGCCGGTGGGGTGGGGCTCTGCGAGGCCGTGCAGCACCTGGCGATGTTCGACTACGTCGCCGTGTCCGGCACGCTCGACGGGCGCATGATCGAGTTCGTGGACCACCTCCACGAGCACTTCGTCACGCCGGTCCAGGTGACGGGCGGCCGGTACCGGACCCCCACCGAGCCCGGTGCCGGTACCGAGATGCACGCCGCCTCGCTGGCCGGGTACACGGTGACCAGCGATGCCTGACCGCGTGCCCCCGTTGGGGAGGCTCGGCTTCGGCGGCGCCAACCTCGGCAACCTCTTCACGGCCATGTCCGACGAGCAGGCGCACGGTGTGCTGGAGGCGGCCTGGGAGTGCGGCATCCGCTACTTCGACACGGCGCCGCACTACGGGCTGGGGCTTTCCGAGCGCAGGCTCGGCGCCTTCCTCGCCACCAAGCCGCGGGACGAGTTCGTCATCTCCACCAAGGTCGGCAGGCGGCTGGAGCCGAGCCCGGAAACATCAGATGGGTTGGACGAGGAAGGCGGCTTCGTCGTGCCGGCCGACCCGCGCCGGGTGTGGGACCCCTCGCCCGGCGGCGTGCGGCGCAGCCTCGACGAGTCGCTGGAGCGGCTCGGCCTCGACCACGTCGACGTGCTGTTCCTGCACGATCCCGACGAGTACCCCGACATGGAGGCGTCCGTCGCGAGCGCCGTGCCCGCCCTCGTCGCGCTGCGCGAGGAGGGCCTCGTGCGCGCGGTGGGCATCGGGTCCAAGTCGGTGCCCGCCCACCTGGCAGGCGTGCGCACGGGCGACCTCGACCTGCTCATGGTCGCCGGCCGGTACACGCTGCTCGAGCAGCCGGCCGCACCCGAGCTGATCCCGGAGTGCCGGGAGCGCGGCATCGGGATCGTCGTCGCCGGCGCGTTCAACTCCGGGCTGCTCGCCACGTCCACGCCCGGCCCCGGAGCCCGCTACGAGTACGGCGACGCGCCCGCCGAGGTCGTCGAGAAGGCGCAGCGGCTCGCGATGGTGTGCGGGAAGCACGGCGTGGAGCTCCCGGCCGCCGCGCTGCAGTTCCCGCTGCGCGAGCCGGTGGTCCGCTCGGTCGTGCTCGGCGCCACGGAGCCGGAGCACGTGCGCCAGAACGTGCAGCGGGTCGCCGAGGAGCTGCCCGACCGGCTGTGGGAGGAACTCGCCGAAGAGGGGTTCCTGTCGTGATCGACGCCCACTTGCACCTGTGGGACCTGCAGCGCAGCGCGTACTCGTGGATCACGCCCGAGCTCGGCCCGTTGCACACCACGATCACCGCCGAGCGCGCGGCCGGCGAGCTGGCCGCGGTCGGCGTGGAGCGGGCGGTGCTCGTGCAGGCGGAGGACTCGGTGGCCGACACGGAGTTCATGCTCGAGGTCGCGGCCGAGCACGAGTGGGTGGCAGGCGTCGTCGGATGGGTGCAGCTGGACGACCCGTCGACCGCCTCGGCCCAGCTCGACCGGTTCACCGCCGACCCCGCGTTCCGCGGCGTGCGCCACCTCGTGCACGACGACCCGCGGGACGACTTCCTCGCGCTGCCCGCCGTGCGCACCTCGCTCGGGATGCTGGCCGAGCGCGGCCTGCCCTACGACGTGCCGGACGCATGGCCGCGCCACCTCACCGCCACGGCGGAGCTGGCCGGGGCGCTGCCGGAGCTCACCGTCGTGCTCGACCACCTGGGCAAACCGCCGCACGGGAAGCCGGACCTCCCGCAGTGGCGGGAGGCGTTCGCCGCGGTCGCGGCGCGCCCGAACACCGTGGCGAAGGTGTCGGGGCTGCAGGTGCGCGGCGAGCCGTTCACGGTGGCCGTGATCCGCCCTTCGTGGGAGACGGCGCTCGAGCTGTTCGGCCCGGCCCGGCTGATGTGGGGCAGCGACTGGCCGATGACCTTGCTCACGGCAGGGTACGGCGGCACCTGGGAGGTCCTGTCCGAGCTCCTCGGTGAGCTGACCGACGAGGAGCAGGGCAAGATCCTCACCGGTACCGCGCAGCGCGTGTACGGGCTGCCGGTACCGACGACATCAGAGGAGGGACCGTGCTCTCCGGTATCCACCCGCTCCTGACGGGGCCGCTGCTCCTCCACCTGGACGCGATGGGGCACTCGGACGCCGTCGTGCTCGCCGACGCGCACTTCCCGGCCCACCGGCTGGCGGCCCGCGTGCTCGATCTGCCCGGCGTCGCGACGCCCGACCTCATGGCCGCGATCCGCACGGTCGTGCCGCTGGACGACGCGCCTGCCGTCGACCTCATGGCCACCCCGGACGGCGAGCAGCTCCCCGTGCAGGAGGAGCTGGTCGCCGCATCGGGCACCAGCGACGTGCGCTTCCTCGACCGGTTCGCCTTCTACGACGCGGCCGCGCCCGCCTACCTGATCGTGCGCACCGGCGAGACCCGCGTGTACGGCAACGCGATACTGCGGAAGGGCGTCGTGGGATGACCGAGCCGCTGTTGTTGCAGGCCAAGGGCGTCGGGAAGAGCTTCCCCGGCGTCCGGGCGCTGCAGGACATGCACATCGAGCTGCGCCGCGGCGAGGTGCTCGCGCTCGTCGGGGAGAACGGCGCTGGCAAGTCGACGCTGATGAAGCTGCTGTCCGGCATCTACACGCCGGACGAGGGCGAGTTCTTCCTCGACGGGGAGCCGCTGCAGGTCTCCGGTCCGCGCGACGCGCTGGCGCAGGGCATCAGCATCATCCACCAGGAGTTCAACCTGATGCCCGACCTCACGGTCGCGCAGAACATCTTCATCGGCCGCGAGCCGAAGGCCGGGCGGTTCTTCCTCGGCGAGCGGGCCCTCGAGGCGAAGGCCGCCGAGCTGCTCGACCGGCTGCACATGCCGTTGAAGCCCGGGCAGCGGGTGGGCGACCTGACCGTCGCGAAGCAGCAGATGGTGGAGATCGCGAAGGCCCTGTCCTACGAGCCCCGCATCCTGATCATGGACGAGCCCACGGCTGCGCTGAACGACGCCGAGGTGCGGGTGCTGCACGACCTCATCCGGCGCTTCCGCCGCCCGGACACCGGCGTCATCTACATCTCGCACCGGATGGACGAGCTGAAGGCGATCAGCGACCGGATCACCGTGATCCGCGACGGCCGCTACATCGACACCCTCGACACGGCCACCACGACGATGCCCGAGGTCATCTCGCGCATGGTGGGCCGCGAGATCACGGGCGGGCTCGGGCCGGAAGGGGTGCGGGCGGACCGGCCGGTCGTGCTGTCGGTGCGCGGGCTCACCACCAAGGACCTGCTGAAGGACGTCTCGTTCGACCTGCGCGAGGGCGAGATCCTCGGTTTCGCCGGGCTGATGGGGGCCGGGCGCACCGAGGTCGCCCGTGCGCTGGTCGGTGCGGATCCGGTCGAGTCCGGCACGGTCGAGCTGCGCGGGACGCCGGTGCGGATCACCACGCCCGCCGAGGCGGCCAAGCACCGCATCGGCTACCTGTCAGAGGATCGCAAGCACCTCGGGCTGCTGCTGGACCAGGACGTCAACGCGAACGTCGGGCTCAGCTCGATCCGCGAGAAGTTCCAGTCGTGGGGGTTCGTCCGCGACCGCGCGATGCGGGCGCGCTCCCGCGAGGTCGTGGAGTCCCTGCGCATCCGGACGCCGTCGATCGACCAGACCGCCAAGTTCCTCTCCGGCGGCAACCAGCAGAAGGTCGTCATCGCCAAGTGGCTGGTCAAGGACTGCGACGTCCTGATCTTCGACGAGCCGACCCGCGGCATCGACGTGGGTGCCAAGGAGGAGATCTACCGGCTCCTGAACGATCTCGCCGCCCAGGGCAAGTCGATCATCATGATCTCCTCCGAGCTGCCGGAGGTGCTGAGGATGTCGCACCGGGTCGTCGTGATGAGCGAGGGCCGGGTCACCGGGCAACTCGACGCAGCAGAAGCAACCCAGGAGAGCGTCATGCACTTCGCCACCCTGCGCCCGGAGACGGAGGCAGTCAGTTGACAACTCCCACCGCCACCGAGGAGGAGCAGCGCAAGGAAGCGCCCGCAGGGGTGCGCCAGTCGCTGCGGGCCGGGCTGCAGCAGTTCCTCGCATTCGCGAGCCTGCTCGTGATCTTCGTGTTCTTCTCGATCGTCAGCCCGAACTTCTTCAACTACGGCAACATCACCAACATCCTGTTCTCGACGGTCGTGATCGGCACGCTCGCGCTCGGCACCACCTTCGTGATCATCACGGGTGGCATCGACCTGTCGATCGGCACCGGCATGACGCTGTGCGCCGTGATGTCGGGGGTGCTGATCGTCAACGCGGGGGTCCCGCTGCCGCTCGGCGTGCTCGGCGCGATCCTCTTCGGCGGGCTGCTCGGGCTGATCAACGGCCTGAACGTGGCCGTGCTCGGGCTGCCGCCGTTCATCGCGACGCTGGCGATGATGCTGGTGGCGCAGGGCCTGGCGCTGGTCGTCTCGAACAGCACGCCGATCTACTTCGACCAGACGCCGTCCTACATCGACATCTCGATCGGCAGCATCATCCCCGGCGCCAACTTCCCCAACGCCGTGATCATCCTGGCGCTGGCCGCTGTGATCGCCGGTGTGCTGCTCAACAAGACGGTGCTCGGGCGCTACACCTACTCGATCGGCAGCAACGAGGAGGCCACCGCGCTCTCCGGCATCGACGTGCGCCGGTGGAAGATCGTCATCTACACGCTCGCCGGCCTGTTCACCGGTCTCGCGGGCGTGATGATCTCGGCCCGCCTCGGCTCGGCGCAGCCCGCCACCGGCATGGGCTACGAGCTCCAGGCGATCGCGGCCGTCGTGATCGGAGGCACCTCCCTCTCGGGGGGCAAGGGCTCGATCGTCGGTACGGTCATCGGTGCCCTGATCATCTCCGTGCTGAACAACGGGTTGCAGATCATGTCGATCCCGCAGGAATGGCAGAACGTCATCCTCGGCTGTGTGATCCTGCTCGCCGTGTACGCAGACCGGGCACGCAAGAGCACCACCGCCTGACCGCTAGATTTTCTCCACCACGCTCGACCAAGGGAGCTCGATCGACATGCGGATCCACCGGATCGGAGCGGCTTTCGCGGCGGCCGCCTTCGCCTTGACGGCCGCGGCGTGCGGCGGCTCGTCCGACGCGGGCGGGGGCGGCGAGCAGCCGTACATCGCAATCGTCTCCAAGGGTTTCCAGCACCAGTTCTGGCAGGCCGTCAAGCAGGGCGCCGAGCAGGAAGCGGCCGTGCAGGGCGTGCGGATCAGCTTCGAGGGGCCGGCCAGCGAGTCCGAGGTCGAGGCCCAGGTGACGATGCTGACCAACGCGCTGGGCCGCCAGCCCGACGTGCTCGGCTTCGCCGCCCTCGACTCGCGTGCCGCGGCCCCGCTGCTCCAGCAGGCGCGGAGCAGCAACATCCCCGTGATCGCGTTCGACTCCGGGGTCGACAGCGACATCCCGCTCACCACCGCGGCCACCGACAACAAGGCCGCAGCCGCCGAGGCCGCGAAGCACATGGCCGAGGCGCTCGGCGGCAGCGGCAAGGTCGGTCTGGTCGTGCACGACCAGACCAGCCGCACCGGGCAGGACCGCCGCGACGGCTTCCTCGAGTGGATGCGCACCAACGCACCGGGCGTCCAGGTCCTCGACCCGCAGTACGGCGGCGGCGACCAGGCCAAGTCCGCCGACATCACCAAGGCGATCATCGCCGCCAACCCGGACCTGCGCGGGATCTACGCCGCCAACGAGGGCTCGGCGATCGGCGTGCTCCGCGGCGTCGCGGAGAGCGGCAAGACCGGGCTCACCGTCATCGGCTTCGACTCCGGCACCGGCCAGATCGAGGCGATCAGGAACGGGCAGATGCTCGGCGCGGTCACCCAGGACCCGATCGGCATGGGCAAGGCGCTCGTCGACGCGGCGGCCAAGGCCCACCGCGGCGAGCAGCTGCCGAAGGTGATCGACACGGGCTTCTTCTGGTACGACAAGAGCAACATCGACAGCGCGGAGATCCAGCCGCTGCTGTACCAGTAAGCCCCCGAAACGTCAGCAAAGCCACTTTCATGGCGCCACGCGTCGTGAAAGTGGCTTTGCTGACGTCTGGGGTCAGCCCATCGCCTGCCGGAGCCACTCCGCCACGCCGTTGATGTGCACGGTGGCGTGCGCGGCCGCGAGCGTCGCGTCGCCTCGTGCCAGTGCCTCGATGATCGCCCGGTGCTCGGTCAGCGTGCGCTCCACCGCGCCCTCCTCGGACAACCCCCGCCAGATCCGGGCGCGCAGGGTGCTGCTCGACAGCGTCTCGAGCAGGCTCGTCAGGTAGGCGTTGCCGGCCAGCTCGGCGATGTACCGGTGGAACACCTGGTCGTGGGCCACGAGGTCGTCCACCGACGTGGTGCTGTGCGCCTGGGCGAGCAGGTCGTGCAGGTGCTCGATGTCGGCGGCCGTTGCGCGCGGGGCGGCGAGGGTGGCCGCGGCCGGCTCCAGGATGCGGCGCACCTCGAACAGCTCCAGGACCGACGAGTCCTGGTGGATGTCGACGACGAACGACATCGCGTCGAGCAGGATGTCGGGCGTCAGGCTGGTGACGTAGGTGCCGTCACCTCGTCGGACGTCGAGCACGCGGATCACCTCGAGGGCCTTCACGGCCTCGCGCAGGGAGCTGCGGGAGAGCCCGAGCGCCTCGGACAGCTCCTTCTCCGGCGGGAGCCTGTCGCCTGGACGCAGCTCGCCGGACCGGATCATCGCCTTGATCTTGAGGATCGCCTCGTCGGTGACGGCCACCCGTGGAGTCTGGCAGCACCGCGGACGCTCGTGTCAGTGCCGACGCATAGCGTCTGCGAGGTGCTCACCACGCTGGCCGTCGAGAACTACCGCTCGCTGCGTGATCTCGTGCTGCCGCTGTCCCGGCTCACCGTCGTCACCGGGGCGAACGGGAGCGGGAAGTCGAGCCTGTACCGGGCGCTGCGGCTGCTGGCCGACGCCGCGCGCGACGGGGCGGTCGCCGCGCTCGCGCGGGAGGGCGGGCTGCCGTCCGCGTTGTGGGCCGGCCCGGAGTCGGTGGGGCGCGCGGTGCGCGCGGGCAGGGCGCCGGTCCAGGGAACGCGACGCACCAAGCCCGTCGGGCTCCGGCTCGGCTTCGCGGGCGACGAGTTCGGCTACGCCCTCGACCTGGGCATGCCGATCCCCACGGAGACCGCCTTCAACCGCGATCCCGAGTTCAAGCGGGAGTGCGTGTGGCGCGGCCCGGTGCTGAAGCCCGCCGCGCTGCTCGCCGACCGGGCGGGGCCGGTCGTGCGGACCCGCGAGCAGAGCGGGGCGTGGGGCCGGGACCCGCACCGCATCGGGCTCACCGACAGCATGCTCACCGCGTTCGCCGACCCGCGGATCTCGCCCGAGGTGCTGCTCGTGCGGGAGCGCATCCGCTCGTGGCGGTTCTACGACCACTTCCGCACCGACGCCGACGCTCCCGCGCGCCGGTCCCGGGTGGGTACGCGCACCCCGGTGCTCGACCACGACGGCGCCGACCTCGCGGCCGCCCTGCAGACGATCAAGGAGATCGGCGACGCCGAGGGCCTGCGGGCGGCCGTCGACAACGCGTTCCCCGGCTCCCGCCTGGAGGTGGCGGCGGGCGAGGACGGCCGGTTCGAGCTGAGGTTCCGCCAGCACGGGCTGCTGCGGCCGCTGTCGGCCGCGGAGCTGTCCGACGGCACGCTGCGCTACCTGCTGTGGGTGGCGGCGCTGCTGACGCCGCGCCCGCCGGAGCTGCTGGTGCTCAACGAGCCGGAGACGAGCCTGCACCCCGACCTGCTCCCCGCCCTCGCGGCGCTGATCTCGATCGCCGCCGCCCGTACCCAGGTCGTGGTCGTCACGCACGCGCGGCCGCTCGTGCGCGCCCTCGAGTCCGTCGACGACAACGCCGCCCTGCTGGAGCTGGAGAAGGAGGTCGGCGCCACCGTGCTGGCGGGGCAGGACCTGCTCGACCGGCCGGCGTGGCACTGGCCGAAGCGCTGAGCGGAGGGCCACCACGCCGTGGCCCTCCGCCCGCTCAGCTCGCCCCGTCCGCGCTCAGCCGCCGCACCACCATCGGCTCGGCCAGGATCTGGTCCAGCACCGCGCGGACGTGGTGGAAGTGCGGGGTCTCGAAGTGCGCGTCGAGGGCGGTGTGACCCGTCCACTGCTCGACGATGACCATGCGGGCCGGCTCGTTCGGGTCGACGTACGGCCGGTACGCGAGGCAGCCGGGCTCGTCGAGGGACGGCTCGATCATCGCCTCGAGGGCCGTGCGGAGCCGGTCCTCCTGACCGGGCGCCGCCAGGCACTCCGCGACGACGGTGAGGGACATGGGAGCTCCTCTCCGGTTCGAGTTCGGGTTCAGGGACGCACGGGGCCGGTGCCGGCGCCGGCGCGGGTGATCGCCTCGGCGATCGCGTCGAGGTCGGCGGGGTCGAGGGTGAGGCGGGCACCGGGCGTCCAGCCGTCGACCTGCGCCGGTCGCCGCGCCCCGACGATCGCGCCGGTGACGCCCGGCCACGCGAGCGCCCACGCCACCGCAACGGCGGGCACGGTCGTGCCGTGCCGAGCCGCCACGGCCTGGAGCGCCGCGGTGACCTGCAGGTTCCGTTCGAGGTCGGCGGTGAAGTCGGGGTGCGAGCGCCGCCAGTCGTTGTCCGGCAGGCCGGCGACCCTGGCCGCGTCGATCGCGCCGGTGAGCAGCCCGGAGTGCATCGGCTGGTAGACGATCACGCCGGCGCCGTGCTCGGCGGCCCACCCGATCTCCTCGGCCGCCTGGCGGCCCAGTGCGGAGAACGGCGGCTGGATCGCGTCGACGTGCGCCACCGCCTCGGCGCGGTCCAGCTCGGCCGGACCGTGGTTCGACAGCCCGATGGCCCGGACCTTCCCCTCGGCGCGGAGGTCGGCCATCGTCTGCCAGTACTCCTCCAGCGGCGTCGCGTCCACGGGCTCGGACCGGTCCTCGCCGCCCCAGACGAGCAGCTTGCCGTCGCCGGGCCAGTGCACCTGGTAGAGGTCGACGTGGTCGACACCGAGCCGGCGCAGCGAGGCCTCCAGCTCGCGGCGCACGCTCGCGGCCGTCATGACCTTGCGCGGCGGGCCGCTGCGCCGGGCCGGGTCGTCCCAGACCAGCCCGGTCTTGGTGAAGATCAGCGGCCGCTCGGAGTCGGGGATGTCGGCGATCGCCTTGCCGACCACCGACTCCGAGTGGCCGAGGCCGTAGGCGGCGGCGGTGTCGATCCAGTTGACGCCGGATGCGACGGCGTGGCGGATGGTGGCGACGGAGTCGGCGTCGTCCTGGGGTCCCCAGGCGTACTGCCAGTCCCCGCCACCCATCACCCACGCCCCCAGCCCGGTGGTGGAGATCTGCATGCCGGTATCCCCGAGCGGGCGGACCGGCAGGTGCGTCGTGGTCACGTGGTGGTGCTCCTTCGTCGAGCGTCGCGGCAGGTCGGCCTCACGGGGTGCGAGGTCGGCTGCGACGTCCACGAGCGTGGTTGCGGCCGCCGGGGGCAACCAGTGGCGCGCGGTGCCTGGGCACGCCATGACCAGGACGGCGCGAACGGATCGGGGGATGATCGGTGGATGGTCCTCGATCGACGCGCCGAGCTCGGTGAGTTCCTCCGGTCCCGCCGGGCCCGGCTCGACCCGGAGAAGCTGGGGTTGCGCCACCTCGGCGGGCGGCGGCGGGTTCCCGGCCTGCGCCGGGAGGAGCTGGCGCAGCTCGCCGGGGTGAGCGTGGACCACTACGTGCGGCTCGAGCAGGGGCGGACACTGCACTTCTCCGACGCCGTCCTGGACGCCGTGGCGCGCGCACTGCAACTCGACGACGTCGAGCGGGCGCACCTCCGCAGGCTGGCGCGTCCGGAGCAGGAGGCCGACGGCGTCCTGGCCGGGACGCAGGAGGTCCGTCCGGGCCTGCGGCGGCTGATGGAGATGAGCGCCGACGTGCCGGCGTACGTGGTGGGCCGGGGCACCGACGTCCTCGCGTGGAACGCGCTGGCGGCGGCGCTCATCACCGATTTCGGCGCCCTCCCCCGGCGGCACCGGAACCTGGCTCGGCTGATCTTCCTGGACGAGGGCACCCGCAGCCTGTACGCCGACTGGCGGAGCAAGGCGGGCGACGTGGTGGCCTACCTGCGCCTGGACGCCGGGCGGCACCCGGGCGATCCGGCCATGGCGGCACTGGTCGACGAGCTGTCCGCGGCCAGCGCCGACTTCCGGGAGCTGTGGGTCGAGCACCGGCTGAAGGACAAGACCCACGGCCGCTACGTCTACCGGCACCCGGTGGTCGGCGAGCTCGACCTGGGGTTCGAGACCCTCCGGCTCCCGGACGACCCCGATCAGGCGCTGATCGCCCACACCGTGGAGGCGGGGTCGCCGTCGGCCGCGGCGCTGCGGCTGCTGGCGACGTGGGCCGCGGAGACCGCGCGCGCCCGCTGACCGCGCCCGCCAGTGGTCAGAGCACCTTCGACAGGAACAGCTTCGTGCGCTCCTGCTGCGGGTTGGTCAGCACCTCGCGCGGGTCGCCCGCCTCCACCACCCGGCCCTCGTCCATGAACACGAGGGAGTCGCCGACCTCGCGGGCGAAGCCCATCTCGTGCGTGACGACCACCATCGTCATGCCGTCGCGGGCGAGGCCGCGCATGACGTCGAGGACCTCCCCGACGAGCTCGGGGTCGAGCGCCGAGGTGGGCTCGTCGAACAGCATCAGCCGGGGTTCCATCGCCAGCGCCCGCGCGATCGCCACCCGCTGCTGCTGACCACCGGAGAGCTGCCCGGGGTACGTGTCGCACTTGTCGATGAGGCCGACCCGGTCGAGCAGCTCCACGGCGCGCTTGCGGGCGGCCTGCCGGGGATCCCGGCGAACGGTGCGCGGCGCCTCCATGACGTTCTCGGCCGCCGTCATGTGCGGGAAGAGGTTGAAGCGCTGGAACACCATGCCGATCTCGCGGCGCTGCCGGGCGACCTCGGACTCGCGCAGCTCGTAGAGCTTGCCGCCGGACTCCCGGTAGCCGATGAGGTCTCCGTTCACCCGCATCTGCCCCGCGTCGATGCGCTCGAGGTGGTTGATGCAGCGCAGGAACGTGGACTTGCCGGAGCCGGACGGCCCGATGATGCAGGCCACCTCACCGGGCTGGACCGTGAGGTCGATGCCGCGCAGGACCTCGACCCGCCCGAAGCTCTTGTGGACGTCGACGGCCTCGACCATCGGGGGGCTCATGCCGGCTGCTCCGGGTTGCGTCGGGGGAAGAGCCGCGCACCGGTCTGACCTCGGTTGGTACCGCGTCCGTAGTAGCGCTCGACGTAGTACTGCCCGACCGAAAGGAGCGAGGTGAGCAGCAGGTACCAGGCGGCCGCGACGATGAGCAGCGGGATCGTCTGGAAGTTCGTTGAGTAGATGCGCTGCACCGAGGTGAGCAGCTCGAAGTACCCGATCACGACCACGAGCGACGTGGTCTTGAGCATCGATATCGTCTCGTTCCCGGTGGGCGGGATGATCACGCGCATCGCCTGCGGCAGGACGATCCTGCGCAGCGTCTGCGCCCGCGACATCCCGAGCGCGCCCGCCGCCTCGCTCTGCCCCTGGTCGACCGACTGCAGCCCGCCGCGCACGATCTCCGCCATGTAGGCGGCCTCGTTGAGGCCGAGGCCGAGCAGGCACGCGGCGAACTGGTTGATCAGCTGGTTGGTGTCGAACGAGACGAACTCGGGTCCGAACGGGATGCCGAGCGACAGCCGCGGGTAGAGCGCGGCGAGGAAGTTCCAGAACAGCAGCTGCGCGATCAGCGGGGTGCCGCGGAACAGCCAGATGTAGAGAGCCGAGACCGAGGACAGGACCGGGTTCGGCGACAGCCGCATGACCGCGAGCGCCACGCCGCCCACGATCCCGACGAGCATCGCCAGCAGTGTCAGGATCAGCGTGTTGCGCAGCCCGTTGAGCACCGGCGGGGCGAACAGGTACTCCCCGACGATCGGCCAACGGAAGTTCGGGTTGGTGAGGACCGTGTTGACGAACATCGCCGCCAGCACGGCCAGCACCGCGACCGCCACCCACCGGCCGGGGTGCCGCACGGGCACCGCCTCGATCGGCTTGGGCCGCTCCCTCTCGGATGGAGGGGACACCTCCGTCACGTCAGCTCCGGATCTCAGCCGTCGTGATCGCGCCGTCGGACACGTTCCACTTCTCGAGGATCGCCTCGTAGGTGCCGTCCTCGATCAACGCCTGCAGCGCGCCCCGCACGGCCTCCGGGTACTGGGCCTGCCCCTTCTTGATCACGACGCCGTAGGGGGCCGTGTCGTAGGTGGCGCCGAGCTGTTCGACGGCACCCTGCGTGGTGCTGACCGCGTAGGCGACGACCGGGGAGTCGGCCAGCATCGCGACGATCCGGTTGGCGGTCAGCGCAAGGGTCACGTCCGTCTGCTGCTGCAGCTCCGACATCTGGATCTCCGGCTTGCCGGCCGCCTTGCAGGCCTCGTTGCGGGCCACGAGGTCGTCCACCTGCACCGTGCCGCGCTGCACGCCGATCGCGAGGCCGCACAGGTCGTCCGGGTTGACGTTCTGCGGGTTGCCGGCGGCGACGGCGATGCTCGTGCCCGCGGAGAAGTAGCTGATCATGTCGACGGTCTTGACACGCTCGTCGTTGATCGTGAACGACGACATCGCCATCTCGTAGCTCGCGGCGTCGACGCCGGGGATGATCCCGTCGAACGAGGTGTTCTCGAACTGCGCCTTGAGGCCGAGCTTCTGCGCGATGGCCGTGCCGAGGTCCACGTCCATGCCGATGATCGTGGTGCCGTCGGTGTCGGTGAACTCGTTGGGCGGGTAGGACGCGTCCACCCCGAACTTGAGGACACCGTCGGAGGACACCGACTGCGGCACCATCCCGGCGAGCGCGTCGTCCTTCGTCACCGCCGGCACCGGCTCCGTGGTCGGTGCGGCGGCGCCACCGGGGGCGGCTCCGCCACTGCCATCGCCGCCGGCCCCGCACCCCCCGAGGAGTACGGCGAGCGCGGCTGCGCCGAGCGCGGCCGGGAACGAACGGCGGATGGCGGGCACGATGACCTCCTCGTAGGCGGTGATTACGCGGGGATGCTGCCACTCGTACGTCTGTCGGACACCTCGGCGGTGGTCACTGTTGTGTGACATCACCCAGAGTGATTCGTTTGGAATGTCCAGTGAGGAGCGGGGCTAGGTTGGGTACTCCCGGAACCGGCAGACACCGTGTGCGCGTTGTCCGCGGTGATACGACCCCAACGGAGGACCCGATGGCCCTGATCAAACGCCTCGCACTGCTGGCCACCGCGGCCGAGGCAGCGCGCCGCTACGCGAAGAGCAACCCCGACAAGGCGGCCAAGTACCTCGACCAGGCCGCCGCGTTCGTCGACAAGCAGACCAAGGGCAAGTACTCGGGCCAGATCCGCGGCGCAGCCGACAAGGCGAAGGGGCTCGCCGGGATCCGGCAGACGCCCGGCTTCGGCGCAACCGGCAACGGCTACACGCAGGGTTACGAGCAGAACGCGGGCTTCGGCAAGACGGCCGACTACACGGCGCCGACGACCCCGTCGCCGCAGCAGCCCCAGCCCGGCCAGGCCGGCCCGACCGAGCGGTAGGCCTCGCGATCGGTGTCGAACGGCACGTCCCGGTGTTCCGGGACGTGCCGTTCTCGGTTCGACGGCCGCCCGGTCGGGCGGGCCCCTCGACGCGCCCCACCCGGGCCCGCGGGCCATCTCCCCTGCGGGTGTGCGCCGTGTCAGGATTGCGCCCTGAGCCGGTCGCGGACCCGCATCGGGCCGTCCTCGACCGGACGCGCCACGCCCTGCGTCCTGCCACGAACGGGAGCAGGTCGACGAGCACGAGGAGGCACCGTGTCCGTTCCGCAGGACTGGACCCCACCCACAGCGGGCAGCCAGGACTCGCGGCCCAGCCGTGAGCACGTGGTCGCCGGCCTGAAGGCCACCGACGAGGGCGACCCGGAGCTCGTCCAGCTCCTCACGCCGGAGGGCGAGCGGGTGGCCGACCCCCGCTTCGACAAGTACGCCACCGACGTCGACGTCGACGCCCTGCGCAGCCTCTACCGGGACCTGGTGCTGGTGCGCCGGTTCGACCGCGAGGGCAACGCGCTGCAGCGCCAGGGCCAGCTCGGCATCTGGGTGCCGCTGCTCGGCCAGGAGGCCGCGCAGATCGGGGCGGGACGCGCCATGGCGCCCCAGGACATGGCGTTCCCGTCGTACCGGGAGCACGGGGTGGCGTGGACGAGGGGAATCGACCCCACGGACCTGCTCGGGATCTTCCGCGGCACCGACCACGGCAGCTGGGACCCGAAGGCCACCCGCTTCCACCTCTACACGATCGTCATCGGCAACCAGGTGCTGAACGCCGCCGGGTACGCGATGGGCCAGAAGTTCGAGGGCAAGGTCGGCGACGGCCCCGACAGCGAGGCCACGATCTGCTTCTTCGGCGACGGTGCCACCAGCCAGGGTGACGTGCACGAGGGCTTCGTGTGGGCCGCGGTCTACGACGCGCCCGTCGTCTTCTACTGCCAGAACAACCAGTGGGCCATCTCCGAGCCGACGGAGCGGCAGAGCCGGGTGCCGCTCTACAAGCGCGCCACCGGCTACGGGTTCCCCGGCATCCGGGTCGACGGCAACGACGTGCTCGCCTGCCTCGCCGTCACGCGCTGGGCGCTCGAGGAGTGCCGGTCCGGCAACGGCCCGGTGCTGATCGAGGCGTTCACCTACCGGATGGACGCCCACACCACCTCGGACGACCCGTCGCGCTACCGCCTCGCCGACGAGCTGGAGCTGTGGAAGCTCAAGGACCCGATCGAACGCGTGCGGGTCAACCTGGTGCGCGAGCACGGCGTCGGCCAGGAGTTCTTCGACGGGGTGCAGGCCGAGTCCGACGAGCTGGCCGCCCGGTTCCGCGAGTTCTGCGTGAACATGCCGCAGCCGGCCCCGGACCGGATGTTCTCCCAGGTGTACGCGGAACCCTCGCCCCTGATCGAGGCGCAGCGCGCCGAGTTCCTCGACTACCACGCGTCGTTCGAGGGGGTCTGAGATGGCGCAGACGACCCTGGCCAAGGCGCTGAACAACGGCCTGCGGGCGGCGATGGAGCGCGACCCGAAGGTCATCGTGATGGGCGAGGACGTCGGCAAGCTCGGCGGCGTCTACCGGGTCACAGACGGGCTGCAGAAGGACTTCGGCGAGCAGCGCGTTCTCGACACCCCGCTCGCCGAGTCGGGCATCATCGGCACCGCCGTCGGCCTGGCGATCCGCGGGTTCCGGCCGGTGTGCGAGATCCAGTTCGACGGGTTCGTCTTCCCCGGCTTCGACCAGATCGTCTCCCAGCTGGCCAAGCTGCACTACCGCTCGCAGGGCAAGGTCAAGGTGCCGGTCGTCGTGCGGATCCCGTTCGGCGGGGGCATCGGCGCGGTCGAGCACCACAGCGAGTCGCCCGAGTCGTACTTCGCGCACGCCGCGGGGCTGAAGGTCGTGGCCTGCTCGAACCCGGCCGACGCCTACTGGATGATCCAGCAGGCCATCGCGAGCGACGACCCCGTGATCTTCTTCGAGCCGAAGCGGCGGTACTGGGAGAAGGGCGAGATCGACCTGGACGCCGAGCCGCATCCGCTCTTCGCGTCCCGCGTGGTGCGGCCGGGCAGCACGCTCACCGTCGCCACCTACGGGCCGATGCTGAAGACCTGCCTCGCCGCCGCAAGCGCGGCCGAGTCCGACGGCCACGAGCTCGAGGTGATCGACCTGCGCACGCTGTCCCCGCTCGACCTGGACCCGGTGCTGGAGTCGGTGCGGCGCACCGGCCACCTGGTCGTCGTGGCCGAGGCGCCGTCGGAGTCCTCGATCACGTCCGAGGTCGTGGCCCGCGTCCAGCAGGCGGCGTTCTACTCCCTCGAGGCGCCCGTGCTGCGGGTCACCGGGTTCGACACGCCCTACCCGCCGTCGAAGTGCGAGGAGGACTACCTCCCCGACCTCGACCGCGTCCTGGACGCCGTCGACCGCTCGCTGGCCTGGTGACGCCGATGCTGCGCGAGTTCACCCTCCCCGACGTCGGTGAGGGCCTCACCGAGGCCGAGATCGTCACCTGGCAGGTCGAGCCGGGGGACACCGTCACCGTCAACCAGGTCATCTGCGAGATCGAGACGGCGAAGGCCGCCGTCGAGCTGCCCAGCCCGTGGGCGGGCACGGTGGCCGAGCTGCTCGCGCGGCCCGGCGAGACGATCGAGGTCGGCACCCCGATCATCGCGATCGACACGGGCGGCGGGGCGCCTGTGGCGAAGGCCGACGACGAGGAGGCCGTCCCCAACCTGGTGGGCTACGGCCCGCGCCAGGGCTCGGTGACCCGCCGCGCCCGCCGTGGCCAGGCGAGCCCGGCCGCGGCTCCGGAACCAGCGCCGGAGCCCGCGCCCGAGGCGCCGCGCGACGGGGCCGCCCCCCTCGCGAAGCCGCCGGTGCGCAAGCTCGCCAAGGACCTCGGGGTCGACCTGCGGAGCGTCAGCGGCAGCGGCGAGGGCGGTGTGATCACCCGGGCGGACGTCGAGGCGGCGGTCGCGCCGGCTCCGAGTGCGCCGGCTCCGGCTCCGAGTGCGCCGGCTCCGGCTCCGAGTGCTCCGGCCCCGAGCGTGGGTGGGGTGCGCCGCGAGCCGATCCGCGGCGTGCGCAAGGCCACGGCGGCGGCCGTGTCGGGCAGCGCGTTCACCGCGCCGCACGTCACCGAGTTCCTGGCCGTCGACGTCACGGAGACGATGGCCCTGCGGGACCGGTTGCGGGCCACCCGCGAGTACGCCGACGTGAAGCTCACGCCGCTGGCGTTCGTGGCCAAGGCGGTGTGCCTCGCCGCGAAGCGCACCCCGGACGTCAACGCCTCGTGGGACGAGGCGGCCGGCGAGATCGTCTACTACGACCGCGTGCAGCTCGGGATCGCCGCGGCCACGCCGCGCGGGCTGATCGTGCCGAAGATCCGCAACGCCGACACGCTCTCGCTGCGTGAGCTGGCCGGCGCGCTCGCCGACCTCACCGGCACGGCACGGGCCGGGAAGACACCGCCTGCCAACCTCGTCGGCGGCACGTTCACCATCACCAACGTCGGCGTGTTCGGCGTGGACACCGGCACCCCGATCATCAACCCGGGGGAGGCGGCGATCCTGGCGGTCGGCGCGATCAAGCCGATGCCATGGGTGGTGGACGGCGAGCTGGCGGTGCGCACGGTGTGCCAGCTGGCGTTGTCGTTCGACCACCGGCTCGTCGACGGCGAGCAGGGCTCCCGTTTCCTCGCGGACGTCGGCGCGCTGCTCGCGGATCCGGGGCTCGCTCTCACGTGGTGACCGATCCGTAACTGGTCATCGGGAGCACGGACGCCACCTCGTGCGTTAACCGAGCATGGCGTTCGTGCTCCTGTACCTCGTGGTCGAGATCGTCGCGCTGGTCGCGCTCGGGTCGGCGATCGGATTGGGCTGGACGCTGCTCGTGCTCATGGCCGGGTCGGTGCTCGGGCTGTGGCTCGCCCGCCGCGAGGGCGTGCGGGCCGCGCAGGCACTCGCCGAGGCGGTGAGCAACCGGCGGGTGCCCACCGCCGAGGTCACCGACGGCATGCTCGTGGCCGCGGGCGGCGTGCTGCTGTTCCTGCCCGGCCTGGTCACCGACCTCGCCGGGCTGCTACTGGTGCTGTCGCCCACCCGTGCGCTGGTGCGTCGCCGGCTGGTCCGCGCGGCGGAGGAGCGCTCCCCCGAGCTGCGCACCGCGCGCATCCGAAGCCAGGCTCCGGTGGTCGACGGCGAGGTGGTCGAGCACGACGCCCCACGGCCCGAGCGCATGGTGATCGAGGGCACGGTCGTGCCCGGCGACCCGCGCTGACCAGGGGCGGTTCACACAGTCAGCGCCCAGGTGGTGGTGCACCGCGCCGTCACCCGGACCGGCTCCGGTTCCAGGCCGAGCGCGCGCACGTCGGGGCCCGCCGCTTCGGCCGCGGCCATCCGGTAGGCCACGGGAACGCCGTGCTCCGCCGCCTCGGACAGCCGGAGGAGGGGGCCGAGGGTCGCGCCGAGTGCGTCGGCGTACCCCTCGGCGCGTGCGCGGGCGTCGGCCACGGCGCGCTTCTGCGCCTCCCGTAGTGCAGCGGCCGGGTCCGCGAGCACCCATCTCGGCCCCTGGAGATCGGTCGGCTCGGCCCCGACCAGCGCCGACAGCACGGCGTCGAGCGCGCCGACTTCGGTAACGAGCAGCGCGAGGTCCTCGCCTGCGCGGCAGCCCACGATGCGGTTGCCCCGCCACTCGTTGTGCACCCGGATACGGCGGTGCCGCACCTCCAGCCCGGGGTGCGCGAGCGCGGCCTCCGCCGCCGCCACCCGCCGGCCGAGCTCGCGCACGGCATCGGAGCGGGAGCGCGCCACGGCCGTGAAGCTGACATCGAGCTCCGCGCGGTCGCCCAGCTGCTCGTGCCAGCCGGTGCCCTCGGTCACGATCTGCGGAGCGGTCTCGGTCACAATGCCAAGGAAACCAGATCGCGCTGTATTCAGATCTCTACTCCAAGGGCAATAGGAGTGCAGACGGCGCGATGAGCAGTGGGAGGGGTACGGGATGGCTCGGCCCCTGGTGCGCCTGAGGCGGCTCGTGCGGGAAGGGCGGTCCGACGCGCCGGGGCAGGTGGTCGACGGGCTCGGCCGCATCGGGCTCGTCGGTTACGGGCTGGTGCACCTCGTCGTCGCGTGGCTCGCGCTCCACGTGGCCTTCGGCGTGCCGGACGCCCCGCCCGACGCCGTCGGTGCGGTCGGGACGATCGCGCGCACGCCGGGCGGCGTCTTCGCGCTCCTCGTGGCCGTGATCGGCCTGTTCGCGTTCGCGCTGTGGCAGCTCACGGCCGCCGCGATCGGGTTCAAGTGGGTGCACGGCAACGAGCGGCTGCGCAAGCGGGTGGGCGCGGTGATGAAATCGATCGCGGTGAGCGCGCTCGCGGGGATCGTCATCGACTACCTGGCGGGCGTCGGCTCGGCCCGCGCCACCAGCGTGCAGCAGCTGGCGGCGCACGTGCTGGAGCTCCCCGCCGGGCGGGTGCTGCTGGGGCTCGTCGCCGTCGTGCTGGTCGGGATCGCCTGCGCGATGACCTACACCGGCGTGCGCCGCACGTTCATGGGCGATCTCGACGTCAAGGCGCTCGCGCCCGGTTTGCGGAACGCGATCGAGGTGGCGGGGGCTGCCGGGCACCTCGCCCGTGCGCTCGCCATCGCGGTGGTCGGCGGTCTCGCCGGTGCGGCGGCGCTGTTCGCGGATCCGGCGTGGGCAGGCGGCCTCGACACGGCACTGCGCGCGCTGGGGAGCACCTCGGCGGGGACGTGGCTGCTCGTCGTGGTGGCCGCGGGCTTCGCCGCGTTCGGGGTGTTCTGCGTCGCGGACGCCGCCACCCGCCGCGCCTGATCGGGGATTCTCGCGCTCTCTAGCGGGGAGCCGATACTGGGGCAGAAAGGGTCATCGTCGTCACGACCGGGCGATGCCACCCCCGATCAGGTCGGCCAGCGCGGTGACGGCGTCCGCCGCGGAGGTGCGGCCGCGGTTCAGCTCGGCGGCGATCGCGTCCGCGGCGGCCAGCGCGGCGATGCAGCGCAGCCGGAGCGCGTCGGCCGGGAGACCGGAATGCGGGGCGAGGGCTGCCGCCATCACCTCCGTGTACCCGTCGAGCATCTCGTGCTGGAGCGCCTCCGCCTCGGGGTCGCCCTTCAACGCCGCCGAGACCGCGCTGAACTCCGGCATGTCGGTGGCGCATGCGAAGTACGCGGCGCTCATGACGTCGGCGACCGCGCCCGCAGTGGGTCCGGCGGTGCGCAGCGCCTCCGTCACGGCTGCCCGGTGCCGTTCCTCTAGTCGCCGGTAGAGCGCGAGCAGGAGGCCCGTGCGGGTGCCGAAGTGGTCGTACGCGATCGGCCTGCTCACCCCGGCCTCCTCCGCGAGCGTCACGAGGGTCAGGCCGTCGGCACCGTGCTCCCGCACGATCCGGAGAGCGGCGTCGAGCAGCTGCTCCCGCCGGGCCTGCTTGGACAGGCGCATCGAGGTTCCCCCTTGCGTTCCTGCGGTCAGTGTAGCTACAAAGTGTAAGTTACAAAATGTCGCTACGAGAGGGAGTGGCCAAGTGGAATCGGTACTGATCCTGGGTGGGTCCGGTCAGGCGGGCGCGGGGACGGCGGCGCTCCTGCGGCGGTGGCACCCGACGCTGCCGCTGACGATCGCGGGACGGAACATCGACCGCGCCCGCCGGGTGGCCGACGAGCTCGGCCACGCCACGGCCGTCACCGTCGACCTGACGCGCGGCGATCTCGGTCTCCCGGCAGGCGGCAGCCATTCGGCCGTGGTCGCCGCGATCTGGGACGACCACCTGCACGGGCTGCGCCACGCGCAGCAACGCGGAGTGCCGTACCTCAGCATCTCCAGCGGCCTTGTCGACATCGCGCCGGAGGTCGTCGCGGGCGCCCAGCAGCCGAGCGCATCGCCGATCCTGCTGGCCAGCCACTTCTGCGCCGGCACCGGAGTGCTCGCGGCGCTGCACGTCGCCCGGGGGTTCGACCGGGTCGACAGCATCGGCATCGGCGCCGTCCTGGACGAGCTGGACGCGGGTGGACCCGCGGGACTGGCGGACCTCGAGCGGTTGTTCACGGCCTCCTCCGCGGGACTGCGGCGTCTGGACGGCGTCTTCACCTGGCTCGCCGCGTCCGATTCGCAGGCCGAGGTACGCGCCCTGGACGGCGCGGTCCTGCCGGCCCAGAGCGTCCCGATCCTCGACGTGCCGAGCCTCGCCCACGCGACGGGAGCGCCCGACGTCCGTTTCGACTACGCGATCGGCGAGTCGGCGGGCCGGCGCCGCGGGGGAAAGCCCTCGATCGAGATCCGGATCGACGTCGAGGGGGTGGACGCGGCGGGCGCGCCGCTGCGCACCAGTCGGTACCTCGTGCACCCGGACGGGCAGCGGCCGCTCACCGCTCTCGGCGTCGCTCTCGGCGTCGAACGGCTGCTCGGTCTGCGCGGCGAGGCGCCCGCGCCGGGCATCCACACCCCGGAGTCGCTGATCGACCCGGCCTACGCGGCGTCGCGGTTGTCGGAGGTCGGCGCCTCCTTCGTCGACGCCTCGATTCCGGAGTATCGCGGTGTCTAGCGATTGCCCGAGACTGTTTTAGAGCAGGCGATCGGCGACACGCCATCGCTCTCGATAGCCGCTTCTACGGTCTGGGCAAGATCCGCCGATACCGTCCGATGGATGGACCCCGTGCGCAACCCGTTCGCGCCCGGCGCGGGCCAGCGGCCCCCCGAGCTCGCCGGCCGCGACAAGGAGCTCGACGCGTTCGAGATCGTGCTGGAGCGGGTGGCCCGCGGCCGGCCGGAGCGCAGCCTCGTGCTGACGGGGCTGCGCGGGGTCGGCAAGACCGTGTTGCTCGGCGAGCTGCGGTCGATGGCGATGCGGGCCGGGTGGGGGGCCGGCAAGATCGAGGCGCGGCCGGACGCCGACCTGCGCCGCCCGCTCGCCGCGGCACTGCACCGGGCAATCCGCGACCTCGCCGTGCGCCACCGGGACCCGGAGCGGGCGGGCGACGATCCGGTCGACCCGGACCGCGCCGACGAGGTGCTCGGTGTGCTGAAGGCGTTCGCGATGCGTTCGGCGCCCGACGGCGCGAAGCTGCGCGAACGCTGGCAGCCCGGCATCGACGTGCCCGTCGCCAACGGCCGGGCCGACTCCGGCGACATCGAGATCGACCTCGTCGAGCTGTTCACCGAGGTGGCGGGGCTCGCCCAGGAGGTCGGTTCCGGGGTGGCCGTGCTCATCGACGAGATGCAGGACCTGCGCCCGGACGACATCTCGGCGCTGTGCGCGGCGTGCCACGAGCTGTCGCAGTCCCGTGCCCCGCTCGTGGTGGTCGGGGCCGGGCTGCCGCACCTGCCCGCGGTGCTCTCGGCGTCGAAGTCCTACTCGGAGCGGCTGTTCAAGTACGTGCGGATCGGGCAGCTCGACCGGGCCGACGCCGACTTCGCGCTGCTCGCGCCCGCCGAGCGGGAGGACGCATCGTTCGACCTCGACGCGTTGGACGCCCTGTACGAGGCCTCGGGTGGCTACCCGTACTTCGTGCAGGCCTACGGGAAGGCGGCGTGGGACGCCGCTCCCCGCAGCCCGATCGGGGCGCCCGACGTCAAGCTGGCGGCGCCGGAGGCCGAGAGCGAGCTCGCCGTCGGCTTCTTCGGGTCCCGGTACGAGCGGGCGACGCCCGCGGAGCGGGAGTACCTGCGCGCGATGGCCGAGCTCTCCGAGGGCAGGGACGAGCCCGTCGGGACCGCCGGGATCGCGGATCACCTCGGCCGAAAGGCTTCATCTCTATCCCCGGCCCGTGACAGCCTGTTGAAGAAGGGGCTCGTCTTCTCGGCCCAACGGGGTCAGATCGCGTTCACCGTGCCCCACTTCGGCCGCTACCTGCTCACGCAGCCCTGATAATACTGCTCCGAACGGGTGAAACCGGCCCATATCGCGGGCACAGGTAACGGCCGGGGCCCGATGTCCGATTCCAGGTACAGCCCCGCGGCGCTGTCGGACCCCCGACCTGACAGCACCGCGGGGCTCTCCGCATCTTCGGGCCGGTCAGGGGCCTTTCAGGACCTCCTCGTAGCATCGGTCCGATGCAGGACGCCAAGCTCGAGATCCAGATGCTGCACGACCGGGTCCTCGTGAAGCCGGACTCGGCCGGGGAGCGGCGTAGCGGTGCGGGAATCGTCATCCCCGCAACCGCGGAGGTCGCCAGGCGTCTTGTCTGGGGGGAGGTGCTCGGTACGGGAGCGCACTGCCGCACCGTCAAGGTCGGCGACCGGGTGTTGTTCGCGCGCGACGACCAGTACGAGGTCGACGTGCAGGGCGCCACCTACCTGGTCCTTCGGGAACGGGAAGTGCACGCCGTCGCCACGGAGCGCACCGAGCACGGTACTGGGCTGTACCTGTGACGGACCGGGCTTCCGCCCGGTCCGATGGTTGAGGGGAAACGGACTTCAATGCCCGAGCGGCAGTCATCGCCTGGGGAGGCGACGGCTTCTCCGGAGCCGGAGATCACGGAGCACGTCAGCACCGGGGGAACGGAGAAGCCGGCGTCGGGGGACGCGGCGGATGCCGCGCAGGTGCCCTCTCCGGTCCGGACGGCCGAGCGCGCGGGCAGCGAGACCGCTCCCGCGCCGACGCCGCGCCCGACCCCGCGGCCCGCACCAGCCGGACCGCGGCCAGGTGGCGACGAGAGCCCGACGGTGCGCACGCCCACCGGGCGCGCCCCGGTACCCCGCCCCGTCGAGCAACCGAACGGTCAACCGGGCAACGGTCACGCAGACAACGGCCACGCTCCGAACGGGAAGGCCGCCAACGGCCAGGCGACGAACGGTCACGCGTCGAACGGTCAGGCCGGCGACGGGCAGGTCACCAAGGCGCAGCCCACGGTCGGCGAAGCGCCCACGGTGCGTGCAGCGGCCCAGCGGCCGTCCCCCGCGGCGCGTCCATCGGCGGAACCGCACCCGCTCGCCGATCCGCGCCCGCCCGCGGGGGCGCACCCGCTCGCCGACCCCCGCCCGTCCCCTGCGCCGCACCCGAAGGCCGATGCGCGGCCGCCCGCTGCGCCGCGCCCGTCGGTCGAGCGGCCTGCGGCCGAAGCGCGGCCTGCCCCGACCCCGCATCCGCTCGCCGACCCCCGCCCGTCCGCGGCGCCGCACCAGCGTCCGGCCGGTGAGAACCGAGCAGCCGCAGAGCAGCGGCCCGGCGAGGCCACCACGGTCGTCGTCCCGGTGGCACCCCGGCCCGTCGACGACGCCGCGGCCACCCAGATGCTGCCGCGCCGCTCGCCGGTGGCCACCGAGGAGCCGGCCACCGAGCGGATCGAGCGGATCCCGGCCATGGCGCCCCGCCCGCCGCTGCCGCCGCCCGACCTCCCCACCCGCGTCGGTCTCGGCGGTCCCGGCGACATCGACGACGGAGGACCCCCCACCGGCACCGACGGCGGCCGCAGGCCCGGCCGCGGGCGCAGGCGCGTGCTGGTGCTCGCGGCGGTGGTCGGCGCGCTCGGCGTGCTCTACGGCGCCGACCTGCTGCTGAGCTCCGGATCGATGCCGCGCGGTGTCACGGTGGCCGGCATCGGCGTGGGCGGGCTGTCGCTCGCCGACGCCGAGACGCAGCTGCGCTCGGAGATCGGCACCCGCACGGCGGGCCCGATCCCGGTCACCGTCGGCGATGCGCGCGGGGAGATCGACCCCGCGGCGGCGGGTCTGTCCATCGACTGGGAGGCCACGCTCGACCGCGCAGGCTCCCAGCCGCTGAACCCGATCACCCGGATCACGTCGTTCTTCTCGGAGCGCGAGACCGGGGTCGTCACGATCGCCGATCCCACGGCGGTGGTCCAGGCGCTGGAGCAGCTCGGGCCGGTCGTCGACCGGGATCCGGTCGAGGGCACGGTGCGGTTCGAGGGCACGCAGCCGCAGCCGGTGGACCCGCAGCCGGGCCAGCAGCTCGACGTTCCCGGGGCCAGCGAGGTCCTGCAGCGGGACTGGGCGAACGGGGGCGCGGTCGCGCTGCCGCTCACCGCGCTTCCGCCCACCACCACCGCTGAGGACGTCGCCACCGCGGTCGAGGACATCGCGCGTCCGGCGGTGGCCGCGCCGATCACGGTCGTCGGCGAGAACGGGGTGAAGGGCACGGTCACCCCGGAGGTGATCGCGGCGTCGCTGAGCTTCCAGGCCGAGAACGGCGACCTGGTGCCGCAGCTGAACCAGCAGGCGATCCAGGACGCGCTCGGGTCCCAGCTGGCCGCGTCGGAGAAGCCGGGCCGGGATGCCACGTTCGACTTCTCGAGCGGCCGTCCCGTCCTCGTTCCGTCGCAGGACGGGCGCGGCGTCGACTACCAGGCGACGGTCGCGGCGATGGTCGGTGTGCTGAGCAGCGCGGAACCCCGTGAGGTCACCGCGGTCTACGCGGAGAAGCCGGCCGAGGTCACCACCGAGGAGCTGCAGGCGCTGGGCAACCCGGAGATCATCGGCGAGTTCACGACGGGCGGGTTCGCCCCCGACTCCGGCCAGAACATCCGCCGGGCCGCCGAGCTGGTCAACGGCACGGTGGTGCAGCCGGGCGAGGTGTTCAGCCTCGACGCGGTCACCGGACCGCGCACCGCGGCCAACGGGTACGTCGAAGCCGGCGTGATCGACAACGGGCGGGCGTCCCGCGGCATCGCCGGCGGGGCCTCCCAGGTGTCCACCACGCTCTACAACGCCGCCTACTTCGCCGGCATGACGTTGCTGGAGCACAAGGCGCACAGCTTCTACATCAGCCGCTACCCGGCCGGCCGGGAGGCGACGATCGCCACCGGGGCGATCGACAACAAGTTCCGCAACGACAACAAGACGCCGATCATGATCCGCACCCGGTGGACGCCGACGTCGGTCACGGTGCAGATCTACGGACAGCGCCAGTTCGAGGTCACGGGCGAGTTCGGGCCGCGCACCAACCCGACCCAGCCCAACGAGATCACCATCCCGTCGGGAGAGGACTGCCACGCCAGCAACGGGTCCCCCGGTTTCACGATCACCGACACCCGCACCCGGCGCAACGTCGACACCGGCGAGGTCAGCAGGGAGACCATCACCACGCGCTACAACCCCGCGCCCCGCGTCGTCTGCGAGGACTAGCGGGGCACCAGGCCGTGGCTGGGGGTTCCGGAACCGGGACCTCAGTTCGTACCCTCGGTTGTTCAGCGGCGACGAGATCGGGGGTACTGAGCATGCGGATCGCTGACGTACTGCGCAGAAAGGGCACGACCGTGGCGACGGTCGGGCCCGAGGTCACGGTCACCGAACTCCTCGGCGTGCTCGCCTCCCACAACGTGGGCGCCCTGCCCGTCATCGAGAACGGCAGCCTGATCGGCATCGTCTCCGAGCGGGACGTCGTGCGGCGGCTGCACGCGGGTGGTGCATCGCTCCTCCAGGCCAAGGTGGCGGACATCATGACCACCGAGGTCACCACGTGCAGCCCGAGCGACGACGTCGGTGACCTCGCCGCCGTCATGACCTCCCGCCGCTTCCGGCACCTCCCGGTGCTCGTGAACGGTGAGCTGGCCGGCATCGTCAGCATCGGCGACCTGGTGAAGGCGCGCATCGACCTGCTGGAGTCGGAACGGGAGCAGCTGCAGAGCTACATCGCAGGCTGACCCCGTGAGTGGATACGAGTGCCGGAGCACTCGTATCCACTTCCGACGCCTGATCAGGCCGGGGTCATGGCGAGCCGCAGTCGGACGGGTGCCGCGTGCAGCTCGTGCTGCGGCAGCACGTCGGGCCCGCAGCTCGCGGTGCCGATGCCGCGGTGGGCCAGGTCCACGGTGAGCCAGACCCGGTCGCGCGGCACGAGGTCGACGGGATGCCGTGCGGCGTCGAGGTCGGCGCTGGTCCAGCGCCGCGCGGTGAACGCGAACGTCCCCGGGTCCCCTTCGCCGGTCGGCAGGGCCTCGATCCGCAGGCCGCCACCCCCGCCGGTCAGCTCGGCCCACCGCACGTCCGCCCGCCTGCCGTTCTCCTGTGGCATGACGTACGGCGTCTGGAGTGCGTCCACGGAACTGGTGAACCGGCCGATGCGCGCCGCGCGCCGCGTGTCGGGGTAGGCCTCCCCGGGCCCGCCGCCGTACCAGGTGACGCCGTCCAGCTCCGCCGGCAGCGAGCAGACGAGACCCAGCCGCGGGATCGGTGCCGGCCACTCGCCCTCCGGTTGCACGGAGACGTCGAGGAGCAGCCCGCCGCCTGCGAGCGGGACCCAGCGCATGGTGGACAGGAACCCGGCGTCGAGAGCGGCCGGCGCCGTGCGGGTGCGCACGACCACCCCACCGTCCTCGTCGCGAACGTCGACCACGCGGTGCCGCAGCCGGTGCAGGCCGATCGCCCGCCAGGCGTCGGCGGCCGAGTCGCGCGGGATCCGGTCGTTGTCGGTGGGGGCGCGCCACGCGTCGAGGCGCGGACCGTCCACCGTGAGACCTGCGAGCTCCGTGAGCACCCCGCGCACGCGGTCCAGCGCCACCGCGCCGCTGCCCGGTAGGGCCGCTCCCCGCGGGCGCTCCACCAGCCGCACCTGGCCCCAGCCGATCTCGTGGCCCGTCGGCGCCCACGGCTCGTCCCCGGCGAGTACGGCGCGCACGGTCAGCCAGGTCTCGGCGTCGCCGCCCGCCTTGGCCGGCAGGTCGAGCTCGACGCTCTCGCCCGCCGCCACGTGGGGCACGTCCAGCTCGCCCGACTCGACCTCGACCCCGTCCTCCTCGACGGCCCAGGGGAACCGCAGGTGGCCGAGGTCGAGCACCTCGTGCAGGTTGGTGACGCGCAGGCGCCCGTCGGGTGTGCCCGCGATCCGCACTGGCTCGATCACCTTGGCGAACTCGTGCAGACCCGGCGAGGGCGTGCGGTCCGGGAAGAGCAGCCCGTCCGCCACGAAGTTGCCGTCGTGCAGCTCCTCGCCGAAGTCGCCGCCGTAGCCGAAGAACTCGCGGCCCTGCGCGTCCCGGGTGCGCAGGCCGTGGTCAATCCACTCCCAGACGAAACCGCCCTGGCAACGGGGGTGGGCCTCGAACAGCTCCTGGTACTCCGTGAGCCCGCCGGGGCCGTTGCCCATCGCGTGGGCGTACTCGCAGAGCACGAACGGCGCCTCGCGCCGTGCGGCGTCCTGCACGGGGTCGACGCCGCGGGCCGGTTCCTCCCGGCGACCGATGAGGTCGGTCTCGGCCTGGGAGGCGTACATCCGGCTGTAGACGTCGGACCAGCGCCCGTCCGGGCAGTGCTCGTAGTGCACCGGACGGCCGGGGTCGCGGTCCTTCGCGTAGCGGTACATCCGCTCGAGGTTGCGGCCGGTCCAGGACTCGTTGCCGAGCGACCACATGATCACGCTGGGGTGGTTCTTGTCGCGCTCCACCATCCGGCGCATCCGGTCCTCGTACGCGTCGCCCCAGGTCGGGTCGTCGGTCGGGTTGCCGCGCCAGCCCACGTGCACGAAGCCGTGGGTCTCGAGGTCGCACTCGTCCACGACGTACAGGCCGTACTCGTCGCACAGCTCGAGGAACCGGGGGTGGGGCGGGTAGTGGCTGGTGCGCACGGCGTTGACGTTGTGCCGCTTCATGAGCAGCACGTCGTCGAGCATGTCCTGCTCGGTGACCGCGCGGCCGCGGTCGGGGTGGAACTCGTGCCGGTTCACCCCGCGCAGCAGCACCCGGTTGCCGTTGACGGTGAGCAGGCCGCCGGAGATCCGGACCGTGCGGAAGCCGACCCGCAGCTCGACGCGCTCGGCGGGCGTCACCACCGCCACGTCGTAGAGCCGGGGCACCTCGGCGCTCCACGGCTGCACGCCCTCGACCCGCACCTCCTCGCCCGCGGCGACGTCGATGCCGAGCTCCGGCACGAGCACCCGCGCGTTCGCGGGGGCCTCGACGCGCAGCATCCCGGCGCCGTCGTCGTAGCCGGCGTGCACGAACACGTCCTCCACCCCGCTCGCCGGGCGCGCCAGCAGCGAGACCTCCCGGAAGATCCCGGACATCCACCACATGTCCTGGTCCTCGAGGTAGCTCCCCGCCGACCACTGGTGCACCCGCACCGCCACCAGGTTGTCGGCCCCGGGGCGGACGACCTCGGTGACGTCGAACTCGGACGGCAGCCTGCTGCCCTGTGCGGTGCCGACCTCGTGGCCGTTCACCCACACCGCGAAGCAGGAGTCGACGCCCTCGAACCGCAGCACGATCCGCTCGCCCGCCCAGTCGGCGGGCACGGCGACCGTGCGGCGGTAGCTGCCCGTCGGGTTCTCCGTGGGCACGTGGGGCGGATCGATCGGGAAGGGGTAGCGGGTGTTGGTGTAGGCCGGCTTGCCGTAGCCGTGCAGCTGCCAGTGCGCCGGCACCGGCAGCTGCGCCCACCCCGCGTCGTCGAACCCGGGGTCGGCGAAGCCGGCCGGGGCCTCCTCCACCGTCGGGGACAGCTCGAACCGCCACTGCCCGTTGAGGCTCATCCGGGGTGCGTCCGACCGGACCGCGGCGCGGGGCGGCAGCATCCGGGCATCCGGACGCGGGTCCTCGAGATAGGGCGCGGACGTCACGGGCGGTTCCTCCTTCAGACGGGGCGTGGGGTGTACCGGCCGGTGCTGGAGCGCACGATCAGGTCGGGGACCATCCGCACCGGGATGGGCTCGGCGGCACCCGGGTGCTCGATCTGGGCGAGCAGCATCGCGACGGCGCGGCGCCCCTCGTCGACGAAGTCCTGGCGGAGGGTCGTGAGCGGCGGGATGAAGTAGGCCGCCTCGGGGATGTCGTCGAAGCCGATCACGCTGACGTCCCCCGGCACGGTGCGGCCGGCTTCGTGCAGCGCGAGCATCAGCCCGAGCGCCATCTGGTCGTTGGCGGCGAACACGGCACTCACCTCCGGATCGGCCGCGAGCACCCGCCCGGTGGCGTAGCCGGAGCGCGCGCTCCAGTCACCCTCCAGCGGCCCGTGAACCGGCGCCCCGGCCGCCTCGAGGGCCGCGCGCCAGCCCCGCACCCGGGAGCGCGCCGCCTCGAAGCGGAGCGGCCCGGAGAGGTGCCGGACCGTGGGGTGGCCGAGGTCGAGCAGGTGACGGACGGCGTTGTGGGCCCCGGCGGTCGAGTCGAACTGGAAGCCGGCCGCCACGGCGTCCAGACCACCGCACAGGACCATCAGCGGGACGGTGGGCGGCATGGCGCGCAGCGCGGCGGCGGCGTCCACCTCGGGGTCGATCGCCAGGATGCCCTCGACGCGCTGCGCGGCCATGCGCTCGACGGCGGACAGCGCGGAGGCGCGGTCGAAGCGCGACAGGCTCTCGGTGCTCACCGAGTAACCCGCGTCGCGCACGGCCGTCTCGACGCCCCGCAGGGTGGTGGCCGGCCCGTACAGGTCCGTGCCGATCGTGACGATCCCGATCGTGCGGGACCGCCCGGAGGCGAGCGAGCGGGCGGCGGCGCTCGGCCGGTAGCCGAGCTCGCGCATCGCGGCGAGCACCCGTTCGCGGGTGGAGTGGCGCACGCCCGGCTGGTCGTTGATCACGCGGGAGACGGTCTGGTAGGAGACGCCGGCGAGCGCGGCGACGTCGACCATGACCGGCGTGCCGTGCCGCCCGGTGGCGCGGCGGGCACCGCTGTCGACCATGGTGCCTCCCGGTATCGACTGTGAACGCTCACACGATAAGGCCGCCATGCGGGTCTCAGGCAAGCAACGGCTGAGGGTCACCTCTTGACCGGCGATGTGTGAGCGCTCACACTTGCGGCCGCGACGACGCGGCGACGGTCGAGGAGGATCGGTCGATGGCAGTGGTGAGCCGTGGGGCGCCCGCCGGAGCAGGTGCCCACCCCTCCCGGCGGCGGGCCCTCACCGGGTTCCTCTTCTTCGCCCCGTTCCTGGTCGTCTTCCTCGCCACGATCGTCGCGCCGCTGGTGTACGCGCTGGGCCTGAGCCTGTTCCGGCGGCGCCTGATCGGCGGCACCACGTTCGTCGGGCTCGACAACTACCTGCGCGCCGCCACCGACCCCCAGTTCCTCGCCGGGATCGGGCGGGTCGGGCTGTTCCTGGTCATCCAGGTGCCGGTGATGCTGCTGCTGGCGCTGTTCGTCGCGCTGGCCATCGACAGCAGGCGCGTCTGGTGGCCGAAGCTCTTCCGGCTGGGCGTCTTCGTGCCCTACGCGGTGCCCTCGGTGGTCGGCGCCTTGATGTGGGGCTTCCTCTACGGCGGCCAGTTCGGCCTCACCGGGCAGCTGGCCGAGGCGTTCGGGGTGGACCCACCGGACCTGCTCGGGTCGTCGCTCATGCTCGCGTCGCTGGCCAACATCGTCACCTGGCAGTTCGTCGGCTACAACATGCTGATCCTCTACGCGGCCCTGCGCGCGATCCCGCAGGACCTCTACGACGCCGCCGAGGTGGACGGCGCAGGCGAGTTCCGGAAGGTGTGGAGCGTCAAGCTGCCCGCGCTGCGACCTGCGCTGCTGCTCGCGACGATCTTCTCGGTGATCGGCAGCTTCCAGCTCTTCACGGAGCCGAAGGTGATGACCGACCTCTCGCCCGCCGTGATCGGCACCTCGTACACGCCCAACATCTACGCCTACGAGCTGGCGTTCAACGGCCAGCTGGTCGACTACGCGGCCGCGATCTCGGTGTTGCTGGGACTGGTCACGATCGTCGTCGCCTACGTCGTGCAGCTGACCACCGCCCGACGGGAGCACATCCTGTGACCGCTGTGGAGACGACGCCCGCGCGGGCGCGCACGGTTCGGCGGTCCACCTCAGGCGGCGGGTTCCGCAACCGCAGGCCCAGCGTCGTGTTGACCGCGGTGCTGCTCGCCCTGCTGGCGTACTTCCTCCTGCCGCTGGCCTGGCTCGTGATCAACTCGACGAAGAGCACGACGGGGCTGTTCGAGAGCTTCGGCCTGTGGTTCGCGAGCGACTTCCACCTGTTCGAGAACGTCCGGGACACCCTGACCTACGACGGTGGCATCTACGGCCGCTGGTTCCTCAACACCGTCCTGTACGCGGTGGCCGGCGCCGGAGGGGCAGCGCTGCTCGCGGCGCTCGGCGGGTACGGGGTGGCGAAGTTCGACTTCCCGGGGCGGCGACTGCTGCTCGCCGGCGTGCTGGGAGCCGTGATGGTGCCGGTCACGGCACTGGCGATCCCCACCTACCTGCTGATGAGCTCGGTGGGGCTGGTCGACACCCCCTTCGCGGTGATCATCCCCTCGATGGCGAGCCCGTTCGGGCTGTACCTCATGTGGATCTACGCGGCCGCTGCCGTGCCCGACGAGCTGCTCGAAGCGGCCCGCATCGACGGGGCGGGCGAGCTGCGGATCTTCTGGTCGGTGGCCATGCGTCTGCTGGCCCCCGGCTTCGTGACGGTGCTGCTCTTCCAGCTCGTCCACGTGTGGAACAACTACTTCCTGCCGCTCATCGTCCTCAACGACCCGGCCTGGTTCCCGCTCACGGTCGGGCTGCAGCAGTGGAACGGCCAGGCCTACCAGGTCGGCGGAGCCCAAGCCGTCTTCACGATCGTCATCACGGGTTCGTTGCTGGCGATCATCCCCCTGGTCGTCGTGTTCCTCGTGCTGCAGCGGTACTGGCAGTCGGGCCTCGCGACGGGCGGGGTCAAGCAGTAACTGGAACCGCGGCGATCACCCACCCCGGGAGGACCGAACGACATGATCCGATCACGGAGCACGCTGGCGGCGGCGTCCGTCGCGCTCGCCATGGCGCTGTCCGCTTGCAGCGGCGACTCGGGTGCCGGCGGAGGCGGTGGAGGCGGCGGGACCACCTGCGACGGTCCGCTCACGTTCTGGACCTGGGTGCCGAACATCCAGTCGGCGGTGGACCTGTACGAGCAGACCCACCCCGGCACCGACGTCCAGGTGGTCAACGTCGGCCAGGGCGACGAGCACTACACGCAGCTGCGCACCGTGCTCACCGCAGGCACCGGCGCACCGGACGCCGTCCAGATGGAGTTCAAGAACATCCCCGCCTTCGTGCTCACCGAGTCGCTCGTCGACCTGCGCGAGCACGGCGCGGCGGAGCTGGAGAACCAGTTCCTGCCGTCGGCGTGGCGGCAGGTGCTGGTCGGCGAGGGGATCTACGGCATCCCGCAGGACACCGGTCCCATGGTCATGATGTACCGGAAGGACATCTTCGACAGCCTGGGCATCCCGGTCCCCACCACGTGGGACGAGTACGTCGAGGCGGGCAGGCGCATCCACGCGAGCGACCCGAACCGCTTCATCGGGCACATCGGCCCCGACGACGCGGGCGGGATCCAGAGCCTGCTGTGGCAGGCCGGTTCCCGGCCGTTCCAGCGGCAGGGGGAGACGGCGATCACCATCGACTTCTCCGACGAGGGCGCCGCCCGCTGGGCCAAGACGTTCAACACCCTGGTCTCCGAGCAGCTCGTCGAGCCGGTGCCCGGGTTCACCGACGAGTGGTACCGGGGGTTGACCGAGGGCCGCTACGCCACCTGGGTCGCCGGGGCGTGGGCGCCGACCTTCCTGCAGACCGTGATCCCGCAGACCGAGGGCCTGTGGCGGGTGGCACCGATGCCGAACTACGGCGAGCCGGTCACGGCCGAGAACGGCGGGTCCTCCGTGGCGGTCACCACGCAGAGCGAGTGCCCCGCCGCCGCGGCCGACTTCGCGAAGTGGCTGAACGGCGACCCGGCCGCGGCCAAGCTGCTGAACGAGGTCAGCCTCCTCTACCCGGCGACCAGCGGGCTCGTCGAGAGCCAGGAGTGGCTGAACGCCCCGATGCCGTTCCTCGGCGGGCAGCTGGCCAACCAGGTCTACGTCGAGTCCTCGCGGCAGGTCGCGGAGGGCTGGCAGTACACGCCGTTCCAGGACTACACCGAGAGCGTGTTCCCCGACACCGTCGGGCAGGCCATGGTCGGCCGCACCGACCTGCAGGCGGGTCTGAACGCCTGGGGTGAGCGGCTGCGCAGCTACGCCACCGAGCAGGGGTTCCAGGTCCAGGGCAGCTGATCCGACCATCGACGAACGGCGCCCGGCATCGAGCTGGGCGCCGTTCGGCGTTGCCGGGATCAGAACGCGGCTTCCGGCAGCTCCATCAGGCTGTTGTCCGTGGCCTCCAGCACCGCGCGCTGGGCGGTCAGCTGCGGCAGCACCGTCCTCGCGAAGAAGCGGGCCGCGCCCACCTTGCCCTCGTAGAAGGCCACGTCGCGGGCGGACGGCTCGCCACCGAGCGCGACGAGCGCCACGTCGGCCTGGCGAAGCAGGAGCCAGCCGATCAGCAGGTCGCCGACCGCCATCAGCAGCCGGACGGTGTTCTGCCCGACCTTGTAGAGGCTCGTCGGGTCCTCGGCCGAACCCATCAGGAAGCCGGTGAGGGTGCCCAGCATGCCCTGGACGTCGGCGAGCGCCGTGGCGAGCAGCGCCCGCTCCTCCTTGAGCCGCCCGTTGCCCGACTCCGCGTCGAGGAACGCCTTGATCTCGCCGGCCACGTACCCGATCGCCTGGCCGTTGTCGCGCACGATCTTGCGGAACAGGAAGTCCAGCGACTGGATCGCGGTGGTGCCCTCGTAGAGCGAGTCGATCTTCGCGTCGCGGATGTACTGCTCGATGGGGTAGTCCTGCAGGTAACCGGAGCCGCCGAGGGTCTGCAGCGAGAGCAGCAGCTGCTCGCTGGCGCGCTCGGAGCCCACGCCCTTGACGATCGGCAGCAGGAGGTCGTTGACGCGCTCGGCGAGCGTGGTGTCGGCGCCGCTGAACTCGCCCACCTTGACCTCGTCCTGGAAGGTGGCGGTGTAGGTGTAGAGCGCCCGCAGGCCCTCCGCGTACGACTTCTGCAGCATGAGCATGCGGCGCACGTCGGGGTGGTGCGTGATGGTCACGCGCGGGGCGGTCTTGTCGAGCTGGCGCGTGAGGTCGGCGCCCTGCACGCGCTCCTTCGCGTAGTCGAGCGCGGCGAGGTAGCCCGCCGAGAGCGTGCCGATCGCCTTCGTGCCCACCATCATCCGGGCGTACTCGATCACCTGGAACATCTGCGCGATGCCGTCGTGCACCTCGCCGAGGAGCCAACCGACGGCCGGGACACCGTGCTGGCCGAACGTCAGCTCGCAGGTCGTGGAGGCCTTGAGGCCCATCTTGTGCTCGACGCCCGTGACGAAGGCACCGTTGCGCTCGCCCGGCTCCCCGGTCTCCGGGTCGAAGTGGAACTTCGGCACGAGGAAGAGCGAGAGGCCCTTGGTGCCCGGCCTCGGCGTGATGCCGGGACCCTCGGGACGGGCCAGCACGAGGTGCATGATGTTCTCGGTGAGGTCGTGCTCACCGGAGGTGATGAAGCGCTTGACGCCGTCGAGGTGCCAGGTGCCGTCCGGCTGCTGCACCGCCTTGGTCCGGCCGGCCCCGACGTCGGATCCGGCGTCGGGCTCGGTGAGCACCATCGTGGCGCCCCACCCGCGGTCGATCATCAGCTCGGCCCAGCGCTTCTGCTGCTCGGTGCCGTTGCGGTGCACCACGGCGGCGAAGTTGGGGCCCGCCATGTACATGAAGGCGGCGGGGTTCGACCCGAGGATCAGCTCGGACGCGGCCCACTGCACGGTGGCCGGGATGCCGTAGCCGCCGAGGTCGGCCGGCAGGCTGATCCGCCACCACTCGCCATCCCACAGCGCGCGGTAGCTGTCCTTCAGCGACTGGGGCAGCGTGACGGAGTGGGTGGCCGGGTCGAAGACCGGCGGGTTGCGGTCGGCGTCGACGAACGACTCCGCGAGCGGACCGGTTGCCACGGCGTTCAGCTCGGTCAGCACGCCGCGCACCGTGTCGGTGTCGACGCTGTCGAAGGGTGCGGTGCCGAGCCGGTCCTGCACCCGGAAGACCTCGAACAGATTGAACTCGAGGTCCCGCAGGTTGCTCCTGAAGTGGCCCATCGTGCATCGCTCCTCAGCAGGGTGGGACGGCCTACTCGTCGGTAACCTCAAGGGTATTACTCATCGGTAACCTCGGCAAGGCACGAGTGGCCTGAAGGGCCCGCGAGCCGCCGGAGCGGAAGCGGAGGCAGTTCGACACGGCCCGACCGGGCGATCACACCTTCGAGCAGCAGCGTTGTGTCCGGCGTTTGCATCGCTCATCGTTCGGCGATCAACAAAACGCGATCAACGCGGCGACCGTCGATGGGAGGGCGAGGTGTGGTTTCCGGCTGCGTCCCGCCGCAGCGTCCTCCTCGGCGGGCTCGTCCTCACCGGGACGATCGCCGGCCTGGTCCGGCCGGCCGCCGCGTGGGCGGCGCAACCGGGGTTCAAGGTCCCGCCGATCATCGGTTGCGACGCGTGGGGCGCACGCCCGGCGTCGGACGTCGTCCCGGTATGGGACCAGCGGCCGGTGCGGATCATCGCGCACCACACCGCCACCGCCAACGTCGAGGACTACAGCCGTGCCGGCGCCGAGGCCGTCGCCCGCAAGATCCAGGACTTCCACATGGACCGGCGCGCCTGGATCGACACCGGGCAGAACTTCACGATCAGCCGCGGCGGATACGTCCTGGAGGGTCGCCACCGCAGCCTCGAGGTGCTGCGCGGAGGCCGCCAGCACGTCGAGGGGGCGCACTGCACCGGGCAGAACGTCGAGTCCGTCGGGATCGAGAACGAGGGCACGTACTCGACCGTCACGCCGCCCGACAAGCTGTGGGCCCGGCTGCGGGACATGTGCGCCTACATCTGCAACCAGTACGGGATCCCGCCGACCGAGATCGCCGGGCACCGCGACTTCAAGGACACGCTCTGCCCCGGTGACGCGTTCTACGCGATGTTGCCGCAGCTGCGCACCGAGGTGGCGAACCTGCTCGGGGAGCAACTGTCCGAGCGGGCCGCCCGGCGGGCGTCGTGGCCGCTGCTGCGTCCCGACAGCACCGGTCCGGCAGTGGAGGCGGCCCAGCACCTCCTGCGCGCCGCCGGCCTCGTCGACGTGCAGCCGGACGGCCACTTCGGCGAACGAACGGCCGCGGCCGTCCGGAAGTACCAGCAGGCCAACCGCACCGAGGAGGTCAACGGGCTGATCGGCGGGGAGACGTGGCCGTTGCTCGTGACCGCGCGGGGTGCCGACCAGGACGAGGTCGCGCTCGCCGTGCGGGCCGTCACGCCCGGCGGCGCCGTACGCGCATCCGCGCTACCCGGAATGGACGAGTGGAAGCGCCTGTTGAGCGCCGACCGCCGCCCGTGACCCCGCTCGCCGCACCGGCGCCACCAGCGCGATCGCCCGGACGGAGTCTTGCGTGCTGGTGATCGTGCCACTCACCTGATCGGGGAGGACCGCTGGGCACACGCCGCAACCGGCGGAGATCGATGGTTGCAGGTCGCTGAGTAACCTCCGATCAGTGTCGACGCGTACCCAGCCGGCGCCGCGGGCTCCGGAGAGGCTGCTCACGGGCTCGCCCGTGGCGCGTCGACTCGTGCACGAGGCGGCTGCGCGCTCCGCGTCGACGCGCCGGGTGGACGTGATCGGTCCGGGCGGGCACGGCAAGACCGTGTTGCTCGACGCGCTCGCCGCGGCGTTCGCCGCCGCGGGCCTCAGGGTCCACCGGGACTTCGCCGGCGTCGTGGAGCTGGGCGCCGACGACGCGCTCCTGCTGGACGACGCCCACCTGCTCCCGGCCGACGAGCTGGAGCGGCTCGCGGCGCTCGCCGCTGCACCCGGTGGGCACCTGGTGGTGGCGCACCGGCCGTGGCCGCGCCCGCCCGGCACCGCGGCGCTCGGCAGCGCGCTCGCGGCCACCCGTCCGCCCGTCGTGCTGGAGGCGCTCGACCGCACCGGCGTCGCGGCGCGTGCCGCACTGCTGCTGGGCGGCGACCTTCCGTCGGCGGAGCTGGTGGACCACGTGTTCGAGCAGACCGCGGGCCTGCCGAGGCTGGTCGACCGGCTGCTCGCCGCGCTCGTGGAGCGGGCCGGGCCCGACCGCGCTCGAGGTGTGCCGCTGCCCCTCGAGCCGCCGGCGGGCCTGCTGGTGCAGCTCGGATACCTCGTGCAGGGGCTCGGCGACGGGGTGGGTGGCCTGTTGCTGGCGCGCGCGCTCGGTGCCCCCCTGGAGTCCGAGGTGCTCGTTCCGCTGCTGGGCCTCTCCCCCGACGACGTCGCGCCCGAGCTCGACGAGCTGCTGGAGGCCGCGCGGGCGGCGGGGATGCTCACCGGCGACGGCAAGGCCGTGCCGCTCGTCTCGGCCACGGTGCTCGCGCGCACCCCGCAGGCCTCCCGCGTGGAGCTGCGACGCACCCTCGCCGAGATCGAGCTCGACCGCGGCGGCAACGTGCTCGAGGCGGCCCGCGGCCTGCTCGGCACGGGTGCGAGCGGGTCACGCGTTGCGGCCGTGTTCACCACGGCGGCCGAGGAGGCGCTGCGCGTCGGCTCGCCGGCCGCGGGTGAGTTGTTCGACGCGGCCGTGCAGGCAGGCGGCTCCGCGCTCGGTCTCGCGGCCGGCCGGGCCGAGGCCGCAGTGCTCACCGGAGACCTCGACCTCGCCCTCACCCAGGCCGACCAGGTGCTGTCCGATCCCGATCAGCTGCCATCCGCGGACGCGGTCCGGGCCGGCACGGTGGCCGCCGCCGTGCTCGCCCACCGCGGGATGCTCGCCCGCAGCGCGGAGCTGTACCGGTGGATGAGCACGGTGCTGGAGCCCTCGGGCACCACCGCCGTACGCGCGGTGCCGGCGCTCATCGGCACGGGGGCGCTCGACGAGGCCGGCAAGATGCTGCACGCGTCCGCTGCCGTGAACGGCGGCCCGGTGCGCCCCCCGACCTTGCTGGCCGGCGCCGAGGAGCTGATGGCCCAGGGCGTCTACGACTCGGTGGCCGGATCGCCGACCGCGGCGCTGTCGCAGCTGACGCGCGCGGCGTCGCTGCTGGAGGCCTCGCAGCGGGCGGCACTGCTCCCCGACACCCCGGCCGCGCTGGCGGCGCTGGTCGCCGTGCACTGCGGTGAGCTCGACGTGGCGCAGTCGGTGCTGGAACGCGCCCTGCGGGTCGGGCTGGGCGGCCGCGGGTCGGTCACCCGCCACCGCCTCCTCCTCGGTTGGATCGCGCTGTTCCGCGGGGCCACGGGCGCCGCGCGCTCGGCGCTCGCCCTCGCCTCACCGCCCGGTGCCGTCCTCGAACCGCGGGACGAGCTGCTGGCGGCCGCCCTCGACGTCGCGCTCGCCCGGCGGGCCGGCGACCTCGCCGTGCTCATGACGGCCTGGGGCCGGGCGCGGGAGGCGATCGTGCGCCACCCGGTGGACCTGTTCGTGCTGCAGCAGCTCGGTGAGCTGTGGGTGGCCGCCACCCGGCTGAGGGAGTCGAGCTGGGTGCGCCCCCACCTCGACGAGGCCACCGACCTGCTCTCCCGGCTCGGCGACCCCGCGCTGTGGGCGGCGCCGCTGCACTGGGCGGGCCTGCAGGCCGCGATCCTGTCCGAGAGCCGCGAGGCGGCGAAGCGGCACGCCGCGGCGCTGGAGGCAGCCGCCGACGGCAGCCGGTACGCAGCCGCGATGGCCGCCGCCGCCCAGCACTGGGTACGGCTCCTCGACGGCGAGGTCGACCCAGCGGGCGTAGAGGCCGCCGCCCGTGGCCTGCACGCCGTCGGAATGGCCTGGGAGGGCGGCAAGCTCGCGGGCCAGGCGGCGATCCGCACCCACGACCGCAAGGCGATGACAGCGTTGCTCGGGTGCGCCCGCGCGCTGCAGAGTACGGGCCCGGCGGCCCGCGCCGTCGCCGTGGAGGCCGACACCGACGGCGACGCCCGGACCATCCCCGCCACCGCCGCGGAGGCCGAACAGCTCCTGCCGGACGCCACCTCGGACGGAGTCGACGGCCCGCTGAGCGACCGCGAACGGGAGGTCGCAGGCCTGGTGCTGGAGGGCCTGACCTACCGGCAGATCGGCGAACGGCTGTTCATCTCGGCCAAGACCGTCGAGCACCACGTCGCGCGGATGCGCCAGCGACTCGGCTCGGGCAGCCGGGGCGAGCTGTTCGCCCACCTGCGCCAGATCGTCGGGCCGGGTACCGAGGCCTGAGGAGCCGGGGCGAAGCCGAGCAGGCCGCCCGCCCGCGCCCGTTGTCCTGCTGGATCGTCAAGCCTCCGCGTGGGCCTCCAACAGGCGGCGCGGCCGTGCTCGCTGCGTTCCGATGCTCCTATGGAGCTCCAGTGGCTGGTCCAAGGTCTTTTCGGGTCTGGGTGGGGCGGCGTGGACCACGCGGGCGATGTGGCGACGCCACAGTCCAGGGCCACCCCTCGCTGGGCCTTCGGTGGCGCCGCGCATCGTGCGGGGCCGCCCCTCACGCCTCAAGGGCGCTGCGCGTCGCTGCCGCGATCGCTACGCGACCCTTGACCCGCGAGCCTCTACGGCCCCTTCCGGGCCCGCTTCGCGGGCAGGCCACCGGCCAGCCCCTTCGGCGCGCGACGCCACCGAAGCCGGTCTCACCACGATAATCGAGGCTTCCCTCCCACAGAAACGGGCAAAACGGCCGAGGAAGTCGGTCACACACCGACTTCGGTGCTCACACACCGACTGCAATCGGTGTGTCAGCGCAGAAGTCGGTGTGCGAGCGCAGGAAGATGCCCGACACCGGCCTCCTGGCGGCGCCGCGCGCCCAAGGGGCAGGCCCTTGGGCCTGCCCGCACTGCTTGCCCTGAGGGGCGGCCCCGCACAATGCGCGGCGCCGCCAGGAGGCCCTGGAAAGGCAGGCTTCGAGACCTTGACGCCATGACCCGGCGTTGTCGGGGGCACACAGGCGTCCTTCACTGCGGAACGAACAACACGGAGGCCGCCTGCAGCACTAGTTGTAGTTCTGCCGCATGCTCGCGAGGATGCCTTCGCAGCTGCGGACCACCTCGCGGGCGACGTCGGCAACCGCGCGGCTCGACAGGGGGCTCTCGCCCCGGCGCCGCCAGCGGTTGGCCGCGTCGAGGGCGGCGTCCCACACCTCCTGCGGGCCCGCGTCCGGTTCCAGCCCCAGCCGGGCCGCCGCCGATCCGCCGTCGCCGCCCAGCAGCTGCTCGGCTTCCTGCAGCACCTCCTTGGGCAGCTTGATGGCTCCGGCGCGGAGCGCGGCGAGCAACCGCAGCTCGGCGAACTCGTGCGCCCCGGCGAGGATGCGCTCCACCTCGGCCGCGAGCGGCGCCGTGTCCGGGCGGGGTTCGCGGGTGAGCACCAGGTCGACGGCCAGCAGCGCCGACCGGGCCTTGAGCAGGTCACGCCGCTCGCTGAACTGCGTGGAGAGCACGCTGCGCAGCTCGTCGAGGCCGCTGCGTTTGACGAGCTCGGCCGAGATGGCGGTGGGGTCGGTCATGCCCTGGCGGATCAGGGTGGTGGCCAGCCGCACTCCGAACATGCCGAACCGCTCCATCAGCTGGGCACGGGTCTGCGAGTCGGGGGCGTCCCGGGAGTCGAGCTCGGTGCGGGAGAAGCGGTCGGCCGACAGCAGCATCGCCTCGATGTCGGAGCGGGGCATCGCGGCGAGCGCGGTGAGCGCCGTGAACTCGCCCTGGCGCATGGTGCGGCCGGTCTGGGCCAGCAGCCCCGCCACGGCCACCACGGTCTGGCACAGGCCGCGGATCTTGTCGTCGGCGCGGTAGCGCCGGGCGATCTTGCGTGCGGACGTCAGCGCGTTGAGCCGGCCTGCGCCGATCTCGTCGGCGCGCGAGAGCACGCCGATGGTGTTGATCGGGGTGGCCCTGGCGACGCCCTGGTCGAAGAACGACTCTAGGAACCGCACGTCGGTGTTGTGCAGGTGCCGCATCAGGTAGATGACGGCGTCGGCCTGGGTTGGGGCGTCCTCCGGCGCGAGGAACGCGCCCGCTCGGGCCGACGTGTCGGCCGACAGCGACGCGATACCGGGGGTGTCGATCAGCGTCTGCGTGCGCAGGCTCTGCGACGGCCACTCCACCTCGAGCTTGTCGACCTTCTCCACCGGATAGCCGTGCAGGTCGAACGAGAGCCCGCCGGTGGAGCGGTTGATCGTGAGCTGCTGGGGCTCCGCGCCGCGCGGGTACATCGTGACGCGGGGGAACTGGGCGTCGACGTACCAGGTGACGACCCGGGTGCACTCGCCGGCGTCCGTGGGGGCGATCTGCTCCCCGACCAGCGCGTTCAGCAGCGTGGACTTGCCCGCCTTCACCTTGCCGGCTATGGCGACGCGCAGCGGCTCGTCGAACCGCTGCAGGTTGTGGGTCAGCCAGCCGTGGGCCTGCGGGCTGTCCTTGTAGGCCTCGATGGTCTGGCGCAGCAGGATCCGCACCGCGGCGCCGAGCGGGGGCGCGGGCGCGCTCATGCGGCACCTCCGGAGATCGCGGCCGATCGTTGCTCGCTCACGAGGGCCTTCGCGCGCTGCGCCATCCCGTCGATGCGGGCCAGCTCGGCCTTGAGGTCCTTGATCCGCTTCTCCCGGCCGGCCGTGTTGGTCTTCAAGGCGTTGTGCGCGGCCTGGACGGACGCGGCGATCGAGGTGCTCATCTCCTCGGCGAGCGCGCTGAAGTGGTCGCGCAGCTGGCGCTGGGTGCGGCGCAGCATGTCGGTGGAGTCCTTGCCGACCTGGAACGTGACCTCGTCGATGTGCTTGCGCACCCCGTTCTTGGCGTCCCCGCGGCGCTTCTGCAGCAGGCGCTTCTTCTCGTCGCGCACCGCCTTGATGCCCAGCAGCACGCCGGCCGGGGCCCCCGCGAAGATCGGCAGACCGGCGAGCGTGCCGAGCATGCCGAACATCAGCATGCCGCCGTAGCCACCCTTCATGCCGGTGAGGAGCTGGCCGCCGCGGGTGAGGTTCTCCACCTCCGGCTGTAGGAGGGGGTCGACCTTGCCGGCGATGCCCTCGTCGTCGAACCGCAGCTCGGGCATGGCGATGTCGGCGCCTTCGGCGAAGTGCTCGGCGACCTGGGCGGCGAGCCAGCGCGCGCGTTCGGCCGCCCATACGAAGTTGGCCGACGCCGCCGAGGAGATCTGCTGGTGGAACCAGTCGGAGAACTGGTCCCACACCTCGGCCGGGTCGGAGTCGTCGATGAGCTGCTCGGCCTCGCGCCCGATGGTGCGCAACCGGTCGCGCAGGTCGTAGCCGATGTCGGACTGCAGGTCGGCGACGCCGTCGTTCAGGGTGATCTGCCAGCGCGACGAGCGCTGCTTGAGCTCGTCGGCGCGTGCCTTGGCCTTGGTGAGGTCCTCGACGAGTGCGTTGACCTTGTCCGGGTCCTCGAGGATGGAGAGCTCGGCCCTCATGCCCGCCGAGAGCTGCTCGGAGACCGAGAGCACGTCGTGGCTGGTGGAGCGGCGGTCGAGGTCGTCGGACTGGGCCACGACCTTGTGCAGCAGGTAGTCGACGAGCGGCTTGAAGCCGGACTCGTCCATCAGCTCGAGGTCCTGCTCCTTCGCCGCGTGCAGCCGCAGCACCGAGGACACCGGGAAGATCTCGGCGTCGACCCCGGCCCGGCGCAGGTGGCCGCGGTCGAGCTCCTCGATGCGCCGCCAGTGCGGGTAGAGGTCGGTCTTGGTGAGCACGCAGGCGACGTTGGGGCACAGCTTCATCGCCGCGTCGAGGAACTCCAGCTCGGGAGCCGTGTACTCCTGGGCGGCATCGGAGACCAGCAGCACCGCGTCGGCGCCGGGCAGCGCGGACATGGTGGCCGCGCCGTGGGCCGAGCCGAGCCCGCCGACGCCCGGGGTGTCGACGAGCACCAGCCCGCCGGAGAGCAGCTTGCGCGGCAGGCCCACCTCGGCGTAGCTGATCAACGCCTTGTTGCCGGGGTTGCCGGCCTCCGAGACGTGCTGCACCAGCTGGGTGGCCGGCACCTCCGTGCGCTGCGTGGAGTCTTCGGACTCGCCCTCGCGCACGAGCGCGGCGGCGGTGGTCTCGGCGTACTTCACCACGGTGGGCACCGCGGTGGCGACGTCGTCGTCCACCGGGCAGACGGGGGCGTTGACCAGCGCGTTGACCAGCTGGCTCTTGCCCTGCTTGAACTCGCCGACGATGAGCACCCGAACATCGGGGTCGACCAGCCGCTTGCGGGTCTGGAGCAGTCGCCCACCGAGGTCGGGACGCTCGTAGGCGGTGGTTGCTTTCAGCGCGAGGTCGACCAAGTCGACCGCTGCGGGAACCGCCACGCCGGGTCCTTCCCTCTTCGTCGTACCTGCTCGCCGTCGACCGATACTCGCTCACCGGATCAGCCGCTACGACACCGGCCCCGCCACCTCGGGTACTCCCGTTGGGTGGCGGGGCCGGCGGCGCGTCACCCGGCAGGCTACAGCGCCGACCACGGCAGGCCGCCGCCAGTGATCAGACGACCTCGGCGCTGTACGACTCCTGGGTGCTGTCGTGGCTGTCCGTGGTGGTCGTGTCGTTGTCCACGGAGGTGCTGCTGTCGGAGCTGTCCGAGTACGCGCTGTACGAGTCGTTGTCGACGATGTCGGTGGTGGTGTTGCCCGAGTCGTTCGTCGAGTGGTTGCTCGCGTCGACGGAGGTGTCGTTGTCCTCGTAGTTCGAGTTGTCGACCGAAGAGCTGCCGTCGATCGCGAGCGAGCTGCCGTCGTCGACGTTGACCCCGCCGTCGATGTCGGTGGAGGACACGTCGCCGTCGCCGAAGCCCGCCGTGTTGTCGTCCCCGACCACGACCGAGTTGTCGTCGCCGTCGATCCTGGTGTTGTCGTCTCCGTCGATGTTGCCGTCACCGACGGTGTTGTCGTCGCCGCTGGTGATCGTCGAGTCCTCGATGTCGTCGCCGGCCGCGACCGAACCGTCGCCGGAGGCGACCACGGAGTCGACGTCGACGTCCAGGTCGAAGTCGCCGCCTCCGGTGTCGGCCTGGATGTTGGTCGAGTTGTCGGTGATCGTGTCGCCTTCGTTGGTGATGTGGTTGTTGGTGACGTAGGTGTCCAGGTAGCGGACCGCGGCCTCGTGGTCGCTCTCACCGGGGTGCGAGGCGGGAACGGGCGGCGGCGGGGGCACGTGGACGACGTGGTTGCCGCCGGTGTTGTAGTCGCGGCCGAAGTCGGCGTCCTGGCGGTCCTGCAGCAGGATCAGGGCCTCGCGGATGTCCTCCGGCGACACGTCGCCGCAGGAGGCGAGGAAGCCCTCCGGGTCCTCGCGGTACGCGCTGGGGTCGCGGAGCAGGTTGAGGAGCAGTTCGATAAGGCTCGGCGTCGACATCGTGGCTCAACTCCATCGGTGGGAGATGCCGGGTCAGGGGAGTTCCGGCGTTGGACCGAACGCTATGGCGATCGGCCATCCGGGCCATCGGGGATCGTCCAGAGTCCGGGATCGGTACCCGTACGGGGATCGGACCGCCTCCTCGTAGGGGGTTCGGGGATGGGGGCGCCCCCGAGGGGATCAAGCCCCTTCGGGCAGCGGCGGCCCGGCGTCGTGACCGTCCGGGACGTCGTCCGGGAGGTCGGTGAACGCGGTGAACTCGCCGAAGTCTTCGAGGTGACCGAAGTCCGCGAGGTCGAGGATGCTCCGGTCGTCGAGTGCGTGACCGGGCGCCGGCCCCGGTGGGAGAGCCGTCCACGCGCCGTCGTCGGCAGCGAGGTCCGACCCGGCGCCGTAACCCGTGTCGTCACCGGCGCCGAAACCGCCGAGCAGGACGTGGTCGGAGCTGACATCGGGCTCGGCCCACCCCTCGGCGGGATCGACCTGGTGCGGACCTGCGAGGTAGCGGGCCAGGTACTCCACCGCGGCCTCGTGGCCGTCGCCCGTGGGCGGTGGGGGCGGCGGGGCGGTAGCTGCGTCGAGGGAGTAGTAGTCGACGGTCTGGGTGTCCTGCACGAGCACGAGCGCGTCGTGCACGTCGGCGGGGGTGAGATCGGCGAGACCGTGGGCGGTGAGCGTGCCCTGCGGGTCGTCCCCGAAGGCGCCGCGCAGCCCGTCGTCGGCGAGGAGCGCCTGCAGGAACTCCATCAGGGACAGCGTCTCGGCCATCGACTGGTCTCTCCGTGCTCGATGGGATCGGACAGAACGGTAGGTCCGCGACGGCCGGCGGCCATCGGGGATGGGGCACCGTCCCCCGATCCGGCGTTAGGGGATCCGTCCTCCGGGGCGGTCCCGCAACGCCGCGACCCCGCCACCGGCATCGCCGGCGACGGGGTCGCGGTTGGTCGGGTCCGATCAGGCCTGGATCGAGACGTCCGAGTGGTCGTGGCTGTCGGTGCTCTCCGAGTCGTTGTCCTCGGAGCGGCTGTGGTCCGAGTTGTCCTCGTAGTGGCTGTACGAGTCGTTGTCCTCGATGTCGGCCGTGTTGTTGAAGGAGTCGTTCACCGAGTTGTCGCTCGCGTCGATCTCGGTGTCGTTGTCCTCGTAGTTCGAGTTGTCGACCGAGGAGCTGCCACCGATCGCGAACGAGCTGCCGTCGTCGACGTTGACGTCGCCGTCGATGTCGGTCGAGGAGGCGTCACCGTCGCCGAAGCTCGCGGTGTTGCCGTTGCCGATCACGGCCTCGTTGCCGTCGCCGGAGATCGAGGTGTTGCCGTTGCCCTCGATGTTGTTGTCACCGATGGTGTTGTCGTCGCCGCTGGTGATCGTCGAGTCCTCGATGTCGTCACCAGCCGCCACCGCTCCGTCACCCGACGCGACGACCGAGTCGACGTCGATGTCGGCGTTGAAGTCGCCGCCGCCGGTGTCGGCCTGGATGTTGGTCGAGTTGTCGGTGATCGTGTCACCCTCGTTGGTGATGTAGTTGTTGGTGATGTACCTGTTGATGTAGTCGGCAGCCGAGTCGTCGTCGTGCACGGGCGACGGGGCGGCGATGTGGATCTCGTTGCCGCCGGTGTTGTAGTCGCGGCTGAAGTCCGCGTCCTGGCCGTCGTCCTGGATGATGTCGAGCGCGTCCCGGACGTCCTCTGCGCTCAGGTGGCCGAGGCCGGCGTCGTCGAGGGCGCCCTCCGGGTCGTCGGCGAACTCCTGCCGGGCCTCGTCGTCGAAGATCAGGGAGCGGAGGAACTCGAGCAGAGTCATGTGTTCTGTATCCCCTTCGGGTTGCGTGTCTGCGGTTGGGTGGGCCGCGTTGAACACAACGTAGGACGCAGGAGTTGCTCGGCCATCGGGGATCCCCCACAGTTGCGGGAAGCGGCCGTTCGGGGGATTAGGGGGACCCCCGATAGGGGGACACGGGGGTCGGTCTTGGTCCAATAGGGCCCCCTTGGAGGGGGCTAACGACAGGCCACCAGCCTGCGATGCGATGGTGTCACCGGCCTTCAGGCCGGTTGTCGGGGTGAGGGGAAGGCATGGCGTACCAGCTCGGGATCGACCTGGGGACGACGTTCACCTGCGCCGCGGTGTGCCGCTCCTCGGGCAACCGCTGGGGCGAACCGGAGGTCGTCACCCTCGGTAGTCGCGGCGCGACCGTGCCATCGGTCGTCTTCGTCGGACAGGACGGTTCCATCGTCGTCGGCGAGGCCGCCGAGCGCCGCGCGCTGACCGACCCGGACTGCGTGGTCCGCGAGTTCAAGCGCCGCATCGGCGACCCGACCCCCGTGATGGTCGCGGGCAGGCCGTGGGCCCCGCAGGACCTGTCCGCGTGGCTCGTCCGGTGGGTGGTCGACCGGGTGGCCGAGCGCGAGGGCGGCCCGGCCGAGCGGATCGCCGTCACCCACCCCGCCGCGTGGGGACAGCACAAGAAGGAGCTGTTGGGCGCCGCGCTCGCGAACCAGGGCCTCAGCGTCACGTTCCTGGCGGAGCCGCAGGCCGCCGCGATGAGCTACGCGACGAACGAGCGCGTCAGCGCCGGCTCCACGATCGCGGTGTACGACTTCGGCGGCGGTACGTTCGACGCCGCGGTCGTGCGCAAGGGCGACGTCGACTTCCGGCTGGTCGGCCGGCCGGAAGGCCTCGAGCGGCTCGGCGGCATCGACTTCGACCAGGCGGTGTTCGAGCACGTGCTCGAGGGCATGCCGGACGCCTTCGCCGAGCTCGACGAGAGCGATCCGGCCGTGCTGTCGGCCGTTGCGCGGATCCGGCGCGAGTGCACCGAGGCCAAGGAGGCCCTGAGCAGCGACACCGAGGTGTCGATCCCGGTGCTGCTCCCGGGGTCGCGCGGCTCGGTTCGGCTGCACCGCAGCGAGTTCGAGGCGATGATCCGGCCGCAGGTGGAGGACACCGTCGCGGCCCTGCGCTCCGCCGTGATCTCGGCCGGGTTCGCGCCGGACCAGCTCACCGCGGTGCTGCTCGTCGGCGGCACGTCGCGGATCCCGCTCGTCGCACAGCTGGTCTCCGAGCAGCTCGGCCGGCCGGTCGCGGTGGACGCCGACCCGAAGAACGCCATCGCGAAGGGTGCCGCGCTCTCGCTGGCACCCCAGCCCGCCGTGGCCGCGCCCGTCGGGGGCCCGGGGATGCAGCAGATGCAGCAGGGGCCGCCACCGGCTCGCCCGCCGCGCATGGCTCCCCCGCCCCCCGGGATGCCGGGGACGCCGTACGGCGGCCCGTACAACGAGGGCCCGTACAACGACGGCCCACGCGGCGGACAGGGCGCCCCGCCCCACGACAACCGACCGGGCCGGTACGGGCCTCCGGCGCGTCCCGCTCCCGAACCGGCCGCGGCGATGCTCACCGAGCCGCCCACGAGGCAGGCCCGGCCGGCCGCCCACCAGCAGCCGGAGCCGGAGTGGGACTACGACGACTACGACGACGAGCCGGACCGGCCCGAGCGCCGCCGGCCCAACACGCTGGCCATCGGGCTGGGCGCGCTGCTGGCCGTCGGCGCCGTGGTGCTGGCGTTCGTCCTGTGGCCCACCTCCACCCCGACCGACAGCGCCGGCAACGAGAGCTCCCTCACGACCCCCACGTCGTCCGGGTCCGGCGGTAGCGGTGGTGGCAGCCGCGGATCCGGCGGTGGGGGCGGTGCTGGCCCGGCCGCGCCGCCTGCCGGCGAGGCCACGGTTGCACCGCCCACCTCGGCCGACGAGGAGCCACCGGCCCCGACCAAGACCACGACGAAGGCCAGCGAGCCCACCAAGCAGAGCGACCCGACCAAGAAGCCCGACTCCGGCAGCGACGCCGACAGCGACTCGAGCAGCGACACCGACGCCGGCAGCGAGTCGGGCGGTGGCGACGGTGACAGCAACGCGGCCGGCCCCGAAACCGACCTCGGCGAGGTCGACCCCGAGGTCCCCTCAGCGGCGCCCGGCCTCTGAACGCATCGAAAACCGAGAAGGGAACACCGCCGTGCTGCGGATGGGAGCGATGGTCGTCGCCATGGAGCTGGCGGCCGGGCTCGTGGCGTACGGGTACTTCGGTTGGCCGGTCCTGGTGATCGGCGTGCCCGTGATCGTCCTCACGCTCGTCGCGCTCCTGGTCGTCCGCGCCTCCGAGGCGCCCCGGCGGAGGCTGCAGGAGCACCGCGCATCCCGCTGGGACCCGGACGCCGCGGTGCCGGGTGGGCTGATGAGCGGTTTCTTCGAGGTCTCGAAGCAGCGCCGGAAGCCCTGACCCGCACGGCCGCTCGCGGCCCCGTGAGGCATGCTGAACCCCGTGCTGGTGGGGATCCTGTTCGCCGCAGTAGCGATGATCCTCAACAGCTGCGGCGCCCTGCTGCAGGCCGCGGGTGCCCGGCGGGCCACCCGTGCCAGGCCGGCGGCCATCCAGCCGCGCTATCTCGCGGGAATGCTGCTGGACCTGGTGGCATGGGGATGCGCCGTGATGGCACTGCGGGTGCTGCCGGTGTTCGCCGTGCAGGCGGTGATCGGGGGCACGATCGCCCTCACGGCGCTGGTGAGCGCCCGGTTGATCGGAGCCCGGTTGCCGATGAGCACGCGGCTCGCCGTCACCGGTTGTCTAGCCGGGCTCGTGCTCGTCGCGGCGAGCGCGGGCAGCGAGCAACCTCCGGTGCACCGCCCGGGCGTCGACGTGGTGCTACTGGCCTCGCTCCTCCTCCTGGCGGTCGCCGTGCTCATCCTGCGGCAGGGCAAGCACGCCTGGCCGCTCGCGGTGGTGTCGGGCCTCGGTTTCGGCGGAGGCGCCGTGTCGGTGCGCGCCGCGCACGTCCAGACAGGTGAAGGGCTCGACGTCGGGCTGCTGCTCGGTCAGCCCTCCACCTACCTCGTGGTCGGGTTCTGGCTGGTCGGCATGGTCGGCTACACGGCGGCGCTCTCGCGCGGCGATGTCGGCGCCGTCACGGCGGTCTTCACCGTCACCGAGGTCCTCCTGCCGGGGATGGTCGGGATCTGGTTGCTCGGTGACCCCGTCCGCCCGGGCTGGGGCTGGGTGCTCGCGCTCGGGCTCGCCGCTGCCCTCGCCGGCACGGTGGTGATCGCGAAGGCCCCACCGTTGCGGCCGCGCCGCACCAGATGACACCCGAGCTACGGGACGGCTCGTGCCAGCCGGTCCCGTAGCTGCGTGCAGTACTCTGCGAACCCCGCGGGTTCCTCCACGCGGAACTCGACGCCGAGGATCGCGGTGGTCACCGCCAGCCACTCGAACGAGTCGACCCAGGTCGTGTAGCGGCAGCGGCCGTCGTCGATGGGCTCGAGGGTGCCGTCCTGGTGCCCGAGCCGGTCGAGCACCAGCTGGTACGGGGCGAGGAAGGTCAGCACAGCACGGTGGCGCGGGGCCGTCAGCGCCGCGTCGAGGTAGGCGGCGGCCGACTCGGCCGGCAGCTCGCGCGGCGCGAACCGCTCACCGGTCGTGCGGGCGCCCGTCACGCGGTCGAGGCGGAACGTCCGCCAGTCACCCCGGTCGAGGTCCCAGCCCAGCAGGTACCAGCGCCGCCCGGCCAGCACCTGCCGGTAGGGCTCCACGCGCCGTCCGGTCTGCTCCCCGTCCCGGGACCGGTAGTCGAACACGAGCCGTTCGTGCTGCTCAGCAGCCGTGCCGACGAGGCTCAGCAACCGCGTGCTCACGGCCACGCCCGCGGCGGGAGCGGTCTCGGTGGCCCGGTGCAGGGCCGTGACCTTGCGCCGCAGCCGGGCCGGGAGCACCTGTTCCAGCTTGCGCAACGCGCGGGAAGCGGCGCCGGCCTCGTCGTCGATCTGGGCGCGGCTGCCCGCCGCGAGCCGCAGCCCGACGGCGATCGCGACGGCTTCGTCGTCGTCGAGCAGGAGCGGCGGCATCGCCGTGCCGGCCACCAGCTGGTAGTGACCGCCCGGGCCGGGGCGGGCCTGCACGGGGTAGCCCAGCTCGCGCAGCCGGTCGACGTCGCGGCGCAACGTGCGCGGGCTGGTGCCGAGCCGGGACGCGAGATCCGCCCCGCTCCAGCTGCGGCCGTCCTGCAGCGTGGACAGCAGCGCCAGCATCCGCCTGCTCGGATCGGCCACGGGATCCATGGTGGCACGAGATGTGGCCAGGATTTGACCGCGATTGTTCGTAGCGTGGCGGGCATGGATGCCATACGCGTGGTTGGAGCACGGGAGAACAACCTGCGCGACGTCACCGTCGAGATCCCGAAGGGACGGCTCACGGTCGTCACGGGTGTGTCCGGGTCGGGGAAGTCGTCGCTCGTGTTCGACACGATCGCCGCCGAGTCGCGGCGCCAGCTCGGGGAGATGCTGCCGGCGTTCGCGCGCAACCGGCTCACCCACCAGAGCCAGCCGGACGTCGACGGGTTGGAGAACCTGTCGGCCGCCGTCGTGGTCGACCAGCGCCGCATCGGGGGGAACGCGCGCTCGACGGTCGGCACCGCCACCGACATCGCCCCGCTGCTGCGGCTGCTGTACTCGCGCGTCGCGACGCCGCACGTCGGCTACTCGCCGGCCTTCTCGTTCAACGACCCGAGCGGGATGTGCCCGCGTTGCGAGGGGCTGGGATACGTGGCCGACATCGACCTCGAGCGCCTGGTCGACCGGGACCGCTCGCTCGACGACGGCGCCATCCGCATGTCCGCCTACCAGCCCGGCACCTACCGCTGGAAGAGGTACGTGCACTCCGGGCTCTTCGACCGCGCGAAGCCGCTGCGGGAGTACCGCCCCGACGAGTGGGACCTGCTGTTGCACGCCGAGGAGATGACCCCGCCGAACCCGGACCGCGAGTTCCCGCGCACCGGCACTTACCTGGGCGTCGTCCCGCGGTTCCGGCGCGACTACCTCGCGGGCGGGCACTCGAAGGTGCCGCAGCGGGTGCGCGAGGAGGTCGAGCGGCTGGTCACACGCCGCCCGTGCCCGGAGTGCGACGGCGCTCGGCTGAACGCCGCCGCCCGCGCCGCCACGATCGACGGCCACACCATCACCGACTGCTCCCGGCTCGAGCTCGGCGACCTCGCCGCGTTCCTGCGCACGATCGAGCACCCGGTGGCCGCGCCGATCGTGCGGGCCGTCGTGCACCGGCTCGACGCGCTCGTCGACGTCGGGCTCGGCTACCTCAGCCTCGACCGCGAGACGCCGACGCTCTCCGGTGGCGAGGCGCAGCGCATCACGCTGGTCCGCCAGCTCGGCAGCAGCCTCACCGACCTCACCTACATCCTCGACGAGCCGAGCGCCGGCCTGCACCCGCACGACGTGGACCGGCTGATCGGGCTGCTGCGGCGCCTGCGGGACAAGGGCAACACCGTGCTCGTGGTGGAGCACGACCGGGACGTCATCGCCGCTGCCGACCACGTGGTCGAGATGGGCCCCGGAGCCGGCCCGGCGGGCGGGCGGGTCCTGTACGCGGGCGACGTGGCCGGGCTGCTGCGGTCGGACACCGCCACGGGGCGCGCGCTTCGGAGCGGGCCGGTGCCGGACCGCCCGCCCCGCCGCCCGACCGGGGAGCTGCGGATCACGGGCGCGTCGCTGCACAACCTGCGTGGCGTGGACGTGTCGGTGCCGCGCGGGGTGCTCACCGCGGTGAGCGGCGTCGCGGGATCGGGCAAGAGCACGCTGGTCACCGAGGTGCTGCCGCGCGCGCACCCGGAGGTGGTGGTCGTCGACCAGTCGCCGCCGCGCGGCTCCCGCCGCTCCAACCCCGCTTCCTACCTGGGTGTCCTCGATCTGCTGCGGGCGGCGTTCGCGGCGGCGAACGACGTGCCGGCGGCCCTGTTCAGCCCCAACTCCGCCGGGGCCTGCCCGTCCTGCCGCGGTCGCGGCGTGATCGAGACCGACCTGGCGTTCCTCGACCCCGTGACCACGGTGTGCGAGGCGTGCGGCGGCTCCCGCTTCTCCGACGAGGCCCTGAGCCACCGGCTGGACGGCCGGACGATCGCCGAGGTGCTCGCGCTCACCGTCGACGAGGCGCGCGCGGTACTGCCCGCCGGACGATCGGCCCTCTACCGCGCGGCGGACGTCGGGCTGGGCTACCTGACCCTCGGCCAGCCGCTCACCACCCTCTCCGGCGGCGAGCGGCAGCGGCTGAAGCTCGCCGCCGAGCCCCGCGTGGAGGGCGGCGTCGTGGTGCTCGACGAGCCGACAGCGGGGCTGCACCCGAGCGACGTCGCGCAGCTGCTCCAGGTCCTGCACGGACTGGTCGAGCGCGGCGCCACGGTCGTCGTGGTGGAGCACGACCTCGACGTGATCGCCCAGGCCGACCACGTGATCGAGCTCGGGCCAGGCGCGGGGCGCGACGGCGGGCGGGTCGTGTTCACCGGTACCCCGGAGGAGCTCGCCGCCGAGCGCGGCTCGATCACGGGGCGGCACCTGCGTCGCCGGCTCGCCTCGGAAGGTCAGGAAAGCCACGTTCCTGAACCTGGAGGACAGCAACGTGGCTTTCCTGAACCTGCAGGGGACGGTCAGGGACCGACCGCGACCAGTGCCCCGTGGTGTCGGGGTGAGTCCGCCTCGTCGACGAGGGCCACCGCGAGGTCGGCGTAGGAGAACGAGTCGGGCGCCGGCTCCAGCAGCGCCGTGCCGCCCGTCCGGTAGCGCCCGGTGCGCTCGGCGGCCTCGTCCAGGAACACCGGCGGCGGGGCGAGCACGACCCAGTCGAGCGGGGCGTCCGCGAGCACGTCGAGCTGGGCGACGTGCCCGAGCGCGAACGCGCGGTGGTCGGGAGGGAAGGCCGGGTCGTCGAGCATGCGCCGGCCCGGCGCGGCCTCGAGGGCCGGACCGATCCCCGCGAGGACGAGCCGCGAGACGCCCGCACCGGTCAGCCCGGTCACGAGAGCCCGGGTGGCGGCGGTGTAGAAGTCGACGGCCGGCACGTCGAGGCGGGCCGCGGTGGTGATCGCCGCGTCGTGCCCGGTGGCCGCCGCGGCCACGCTCGCCGCGTCGGTGACGTCCCCGGCGACCACCGTCACGTGCCGGTCCGCGAGCCGGGTGTCCGGCGTGCGCATCACGGCCGTGACGGTGTGTCCGCGCGCCGCGGCTTCCGCGACCACCTTCCGCCCGGCCCGACCACCAGCTCCGAAGACCACGATCTTTCCCATGGCGCGCACGCTATGAGCCCGGTGCCCGGTTCCCGCAACGGTAGTGGCCGCGACCAGCGCCGACGTACGCTCGGCCCCGTGCCCGAACCGCTCGACCCCGACATGTTCGCCGGCTGCGCCGACCACACCCCGCTCCCGGTCCGCGTGGGGGACAAGTGGACGGCGAAGATCCTCGTCTGCCTGCGCGACGGTCCGCGCCGGTTCTCCGAGCTGCAGGTCCCGCTCGCGCCGGTCACGCCGAAGGTCCTCACCGAGTCGCTGCGCGCCATGGAGCGCGACGGGCTCGTCACGCGCACCGCCTATCCGGGCATTCCGCAGCGGGTCGAGTACTCCCTGACCGACCTCGGCCACTCCCTGTTCGCGCCGTTGGCCGCGTCCTGCGCCTGGAACGCTGCGCACGGGGCGGAGCTGCGCAAGGCCCGGGACGCCTACGCGGAGCGCTGAGCCAGCGCCAGCCGGATCTCGTCCACCGGGTCGCTGTCGTGATAGGGCCGCTCGTCGGGCTCGATGCCGTCGAGGAAGCCCTGGTAGACCAGCGCGGCCTCGAGGTGCTGGACGGGCCGCACCAGCTCCACGGCCCGCGCCGGGTCGGAACCGGGCACGCCTGCCCGCCACTCGGCCACCCAGCTCTCCGTCGCCGACGCGGCGAGCGGAGCCGGTAGCCACTCGGCGAGTCGCAGCAGGTTGCGTGCGGGATGGCAGTAGCTCGTCTCGCACCAGTCGACGACGACTCGGGTGTGCCCGTCGGATCGCCAGTTGCCCGGGTGGAAGTCGCCGTGCACGAGGGTCTCGGGCAGGCCCGTGGCCGCGATCGCCGCGGCGCGGCGGGGGAGGTCGTCGACGAGGCGGTCGAGCGCGTGCCGCTCCTCCGCACCGAGCACGGCGGCCACGTCCGGAGCGAGCAGCCGGTCGACCCGGCTCGCCAGCGTGGTCACGCGGTGGTCGGGCAACCCGGGCAGCTCGCGCCCCGCGAGCGCGACCTGCACGGCGACGTACCGCCGCAGCACCTCGCGGACCGTGGCCGGGTCGGGCTGCCAGCAGTCGGTACCGGGAACGTCGGCCAGCAGCGTGCACCCGCCGTCGGCGGTGGTGGCGAGCACCTCGGGGACGAGCCCGGGGTCGTACGCGGCCACCCGGCCGATCGCCAGCGCCTCCGGCGCGAGGAACGGCGGGGTGCACTTGATCCAGGCCGGTCCGGCGGCGGTGGGCAGCCGGTAGAGGCAGGAGAGGTTCCAGGACTTCACCTGCACCGGTGGTCCGGTTGGTGGGCGACCCAGCGCATGCAGCTCGCCCGCCGCCCAGTCCAGCACCCGAGCCGGCCCGCCGGGCTCGGCCCAGCGCATCCGCCGCCCGTGCGGCGCGAGGACACCGGGATCAGGCGATCCGTCCCATCCCGGGTTCGTCGTCGGCGGGGTCAGCGCTTCCGCCAGGTAGGTGACCTCGCCGCCCCGGGGCGACCGGCCGGTCGTCGCCACCATCCGCAGCACGGCGGTGCGAGCGCCGAGGCACCGGTCGAGCTCCGCCGCGACCGGCTCGACGTCCGCCCACCAGGGACTACCGACGTCGAACGCGGGCAGCGCGCCGAGGAGCGATCCGCCGTGCACCACGATCGCGCGCACCCGTCGGCCGGCTGGTTCCACTCGACCGATCCTCCCGACCGGGGCAACCTGTTTCCCACTGTCGGTACCCGATGCGAACATATGTTCGTGCCTGGCGAGGCCTCCATCCTCCACGCCGACCTCGACGCGTTCTACGCCTCCGTAGAGCAGCGCGACGACCCGCGGCTACGTGGGCGTCCGGTGATCGTCGGCGGGGGCGTGGTGCTCGCGGCGAGCTACGAGGCGAAGGCGTGCGGGGTGGCCACCGCGATGGGCGGCCGGCAGGCACTCGCCCTCTGCCCGCACGCGATCGTGGTGCCGCCGCGGATGTCGGCGTACGCGGCGGCCAGCAAGCTGGTGTTCGAGGTGTTCCGGCAGACCACGCCGCTGGTGGAAGGCCTCTCCATCGACGAGGCGTTCCTGGACGTCGGCGGCCTGCGCCGGATCGCAGGCCCGCCCGTCGACATCGCCGCGCGGCTGCGCAGGGAGGTGCGCGAGCGCGTCGGTCTGCCCATCACCGTTGGCGTCGCCCGCACGAAGTTCCTGGCCAAGGTCGCGAGCGGGGTGGCGAAGCCGGACGGGCTGCTGGTCGTCCCGCCCGACGGGGAGCTCGCCTTCCTCCACCCCCTCGCGGTGGAGCGGCTGTGGGGCGTCGGCCGGATCACCGCGGCGAAGCTGCGCGAGTACGGCATCTCGAGCGTGGGGGAGGTGGCGGCCCTCCCCGAGTCGGTGCTGGTGTCCACGCTCGGTCGCGCGCTGGGCCGCCACCTGCACGCGCTCGCCCACAACCGCGACCCCCGCCCGGTCGTGGTCGGCCGCAGGCGCGGGTCGATCGGCTCCCAACGGGCCATCGGGCGGGGACCGCACACGGCGGAGAGCATCGACGCGGTGGTCGTCGGGCTGGTCGACCGCGTCACCCGGCGCATGCGGAAGGCCCACCGGGTGGGCCGCACCGTGATGCTGCGGCTGCGCTTCGCCGACTTCTCCCGGATCTCCCGCTCCCACACGCTCGCCCGGCCGACGTCCGGCACCGAGGAGGTGCTCGTCGCCGTGCGCGCGCTCGTGGCCAGGGCGTCGCCGCTCATCCGGGAGCGCGGTTGCACCCTCGTCGGCATCGCCGTCGGCAACCTCGACGACGACGCCACGATGCAACTCGAGCTGCCCTTCGACGAAGGCGACGCCGACGCCCTCGACACGGCACTCGACGAGGTGCACCGCCGGTTCGGCAGCTCGGCCGTCACCCGGGCCGTGCTGCTGGGGCGCGACCAGGGCTTCGCGGTGCCGCTGCTGCCCGACTGACCACGGCGCGCGGCTCGAAGATCTGGTACTCGCTGTTGTCCCTGGTCAGCGCCGCGCCAGCAGGAGCGCGCCGCGTTTCGTCACCGGCAGCGGGAGCGGGCCACGCGCCGCGATCGCGTCGGCGAGCCGGCCGGCCTCGTCCGGTGGCACGAACCGCGCGCGCAGGTAGTCCCGCACGGTGTCGCGGTCGGGGAGCGTCACGAGCGGGGCGTCCCACGCCTCGGTGGCCACGGCGCCGAAGACGCTCGCCACGAGGCCGGGCGCGTCCTCGGCGTCGAAGGTCCCGGGCGTCGGGCGCCAGAACGGCGCCAGCTCGGGAGAGTCCGAGCGGGCCACCGTCCCGGCGACCAGGAGCCCGTCCGGTCCCAGTACGCGCCGCGCCTCGCGGAGCGCCACCTCGGGCTCGTCGAGGTGGTACAGCACGTTGACCGCGACGACCGCGTCGACGCTCCCGCCCGCCACCGGGAGAGCGGTGATGTCGCCGCGTACGACAGGCCCGTGCGCGCGGGCGGCCGTGACCATCGGGACGCCCGCGTCGAGCCCGATCACGTGCAGCGGGCAGGCGGCTGCCGCCACGGCGAGGGCCCCGTCACCACAGCCCGCGTCGAGCACGGTGGTGACGCCCGCCGCGAGGAGGTGCTCGACGATCCGGGCCTGCAGGTTCACGCCCGTGGCGCAGCGCGCCGCCGTCAGGCGCATGCCCAGCCGGTACCGCTCGGGATCGGTGTCGTAGTCACGGGGTGTCGGCATGCGTTGATCTCCGAGGAGCCGGTGGACACGATGAGGGTATGGAGCGACCGCCCGTGACGCTGCGCAGGATGACCGACGACGAGTACCGCTCGTGGGTCGACGAGGTGCAGGCGAGGGTCGTCCGGGAGCTGCTCGGGACCATGCCCGAGGAGGAGGCGCGCGCCACGGCGGCGGGTGGGATCGCGCTGTACCTGCCGCAGGGGGTGGCCACTCCGCGGCACACCCTGGTGACGGCGGAGGACGCAGCCGGCAGGCCCGTCGGGAATGCATGGGTCGGGCCGGACCCGCATCGCGCCGACGGCTCCGACGCCGCATGGCTCTACGACATCGAGGTCCAACCGCGTGCGCGCCGCAACGGGTACGGCTCGGCCATCCTCGCCGAGGTGGAGGCACTGGTCGTGCGCGAGGGCAAGACCCGCCTCGGCCTCAACGTCGTCGGCACCAACGAGGCCGCTATAGCGCTCTACCTGAAGCACGGTTACGCCGTCTCCACGATGCAGATGCACAAGGCGCTGACGTAGCCCGCCCATGCGGTCGCGGGGATGCGGTCACGCGTCGGCCACGGGCTGCCGCAAGATCGTTCTCAGCTTGGCGGGATCCGCTCTCCGTGGATCGCTTAGGTAGATCTCGTGGTGCTTCCCGACCATCACGAACCCCCGCTCGGGGATGAACTCCTCGTGCATGTGCCGGAGCAGTTCGGCCTCGTCGTCGTAGGCCCCGACGTGAAGGGCCTGGACGCAGCGTCCTTCCGACAGGACCTCCGAGCGGAGGTCGCCGAGCCGGGCGGGTGGATCCTTCCTGCCGACCTGCTCGACGGCATCGACGAACACCTCGGCCGTGATCCAGTCCGGGATCATGATCATCATGGTCCAGTGCCACTGCGCCTTGTCCCGGGCCGTGGTGAAGGTGCTCATGTCGTCGGCCCACCACAGGCCCTCCAGCGGCATCACCACGTAGTCGCGATCGAGGGTCTTCCGGCTGGCGAACTTGAGCCTGTAGGCCACGGGGTAGAGCGCCGAGACCGCGTCCACGTAGACGGGGGTGTTCGGATCGCCGTGGCCATCGATCATGAGGTACTGCAGGTCCGGCACGTCGACGACCTGCGGTGAGCCGCGCTTCGCCCGGTAGCACTCCAGCTCCCGCCTGAAGTCGACCTTCCCTGGCACGGGTTCTCCTGGACCGACGAGAGTCGCGATGCGGTGATCGCTCGGAGCGAACGGCGGTCACCGTACCGTCCGAGCCGGCCTTCACTCGTGCGGAGATCGACCCCTGTGCTCAGCTCGGACCAGCGTGAATGGGTTCATTTGCGGACCCGGAAGCGCAGGTGCAGGACGCGGTCGCCCTGGACGACCTCGTCGGGGTCCTCGAGCAAGACCTGCTTCGAGAGCGGGCCGAAGAAGCGCTTGCCCGTGCCGAACACCACCGGCACCACGTCGAGTGCGACCTCGTCGACGAGCCCGGCCTCGAAGATCTGCCCGCCGACGTCGCCCGCCGCGATCGAGACGGTCCGGTCCCCGGCGAGCTCCTTGGCGAGGTGTACGGCGTCGGTCACATCGTCGACGAAGTGGAACGGCGCGGAATCGTCCCAGCCTTCGGGCGCCGGCCGGTGCGAGACGACCACGCAGTGGTCCCCGGCGGGCGGCTTGCCTCCCCAGCCCTCGGTCATGTCGAAGACGTGCCGGCCGACGATCAGCGCTCCGATCGCGTCCAGCATCGGCCGGTAGTAGTCGTGGGACTGGCGGGTGACGCGCGGGCTGTTGTCGATCTCGTACAGCGGCGTGTCACCGGTCTCGAACCAGTCGAACAGCGGTCCGACCTGGTCGTCCTCCGTCGCGATGTACCCGTCGACCGACACGATCGTCTGCATGATCACCTTGCTCATACCCGATTCTGTCCGGCGGCCGAGCGGGCTGGCTTGTAGAAAATCAAACGGCCGGCAGCGGGCCGACGTCGAGAGCGCTGCCGGGATGCTCGGCGGTGAACCGGCGGCGCAGGTCGAGGTACCCCGTCGGCGTGAGCCCGGTGAAGTGCCGCATCTCGTGGTTGAAGTGGGACTGGTCGTGGTAGCCGGCGCGGTGCGCAACCTCCGCCCAGTCGACGTCGCAGGCGGGGTCGATCGAGGTGACGACCTCGGCGAAGCGGTACGTCCGCGCGAGGCGCTTCGGCGTGATCCCCACCAGGTGCTTGAACCGCGCGGCGAGATGCGTGCTGCTGACGCCGGCCGCCTCCGTCAGGCTCGCGATGGAGAGGCTGCCCGCGCTCCGGCTGATCCGGGTGCTCGTGTCGTGCACCAGGCCGAGCCCGGCGACCGGCCTCAGGCGAGCCAGGAGCGCGGCTTCGAGGATGTCCAGCATCGCCGCGGGCGACGCTGCACTGTCGAGCCGGTCGGCCAGCTCCTCGACCACGGCACCCCAGACCGCCTCGACCGGGACCGGCAGACCGAGCATCGCCGCCGGCACCCCGGTGAGCGGCGCCAGACCCCACGGTTTGAGGTGTACGCCGACCGACCTCGTGTTCGGGGGGTACTCGAAGGTCGTCCGACAGGTCGGCGTCCCCCACACGCACCCGTCCGCGAAGTCGTCGCTCCCGCCGGGATGGGTGACCCGGAACGGGGCCGCGAGGTTGATGATCACAAGCGCCGATGGCATCGGCGGGATCGTGAGCCGCGGGTAGGGCGGTGTGCCGGCGAGGTAGTAGAGGTCGTCCACGATGGATGCCAGCGACGGCGCGGGAGCCCGGGCGACGTACTCCATCCGCCAAGTATCACGGCATGAGCACTGTCGGCCGGCGCGATCGGATCGACCGTGACAGCCGCTTCCCGGGTCGAGTCGGAGGGCGGGATCCGGAGACGCGCCGCCCCGACCGGCCGGTACCGCCGATGGCCGGTACCGCCGCGGTCGGGGCAGGCCGGCGGCTAGTTCAGATGCCGGGCGAAGAACCGGGCTGCGGCGTCGATCTCGAAGGACGGGACGCCGGTGTGCCCGCCCAGGTTGGCGTGCAGCGTCTTCTCCTCGGAGCCGAAGGCGTCGAACAGGTCAAGGGCATGTTGCCGGTCGTTCCGTTCGTCGTCCCACTGCAGCAGGACCTGCAGCGGGATGGTGACCCGGCGGGCCTCCTCGAACAGGGCGCCGGGCACGAAGGTCCCGGCGAACAGGACGGCCGCCGAGATGCGCGGCTCGACCACCGCCAGCCGGATGCCGATGGAGATCACTCCCCCCTCGTACCCGACCGGGCCGCCGATCTCGGGCAGCGCGAGGAGGGCGTCCAGGGTGGCCTGCCATTCCGGGACCGCCTTCTCGACCAGCGGGAGGACGAGGGCGTCGACGATCTCGTCGACCGGCTCGCCTGCCTCCACCGCCCGGCGCAGGTCGGCGCGTGCCTGCTCGGCGGCGGCCGAACGGGGCCGGTCACCGCCCCCGGGGAGCTCGATCGTGGCCGCGGCGAAGCCGTGCTCCGCCGCGTGGTGCCGGGCCCGGGCCGCCAGTCGGGGGTGCATCCCCTGCAGTCCGCCGGGATGGCCGACCAGGATCAGCGGCGCCGGTGCGGATGCGGATCCGGGCGTCCACAGGATGCCGGGGATCTCGCCGAGGGTGAACCCGCGTTCGAGGACGCCGTCGTCGAGGCGCTGTTCAGAAGTGAGTTTCATGGTCGTGCCTTCCGGGAGTGCTCTTGAACGGCGCTCCCGGACGACCTATCGCCCGACCGTGACCCCTGAGGGGAGCACCCACGTCGAAACGTTCACGGGTACCACCTCCTCGTTCTCCGGCACGGCCTCCGGCAACGTAGCTGTGTCGCCGTGGCCCGCCAACGGGTTTTGTCCATGGCTGGGCAGCCACGGCTACATCCGGCCCCGTGCGGGCGGCCGGACACGTGGCGTCGGCGGCGTACCGGCTCCGCCACGGGACTCCACGGCCCGGCACGTTGCGGAGGGAGCCGAACGGAGGGCACGGCGAACAGCAGATCAAGGAACGACGAAGGCCCAGCTCCGGTGTGGACACCGTTTGAGCTGGGCCTTTGTGGTAGAGCGGATGACGGGAATCGAACCCGCGTTCTCAGCTTGGGAAGCTGATGTTCTACCATTGAACTACATCCGCGTGGCGCGATCGAAGCCTAGCATCTCACGCTGCGTCACCGACAAGTCCCTCCGCGTACGTCCAACAGTGTGGTTCTCACTCTTTCGGAACCAGTTGTTGGGATGGGCTCTCGACGCCCGGTCGGTGCCAGGTTCACACTCCAGGGACCCCGTCAGGCCAGCTCCCCCGGCCGAAGGATCCAGCATGACCGAGTTCGAAGCGTCGCTCGACGCGCTGCCCGGACCCGACCACGACCACGACGTCCTGCTCGTCGCGGGCAGCCTGCCCGAGGTGGCGCGGCTCGCGCCGGTCTCCACCGCGTTCGCCGAGGCCGACCGGATCCGCGCGATCACGGTCGCCACCGGCCCCGACCCGATGTCGGTGCACGAGGCCTTCGAGGCGCTCGGCGTGCCCGCCGACGTCACCGTGCTGCTGCGGGAACCGCCTGCACCCCAGCCGGCCGCCGTCGCGGCCACGCTGATGACGCGCCTCGACGACGTGCTCGTCGACCTCGACCCGTCGGCCGTCATGGTCTACGGGGGCGGGATGACCGCGGCGGTGGCCGCGCAGGTGGCGTTCTGGCGGCAGATCCCGGTGGTGCACCTGCAGAGCGGGGTGGCCACCGACGACCTGCTGTGCCCGTTCCCGCAGGAGGCCAACCGGCGGATCATCGGCCAGCTCGCGTCGCTGTTCCTCGTGGCGGAGCAGTCCGCGACGGGCACCCCGGTCGGGCCGAACGCGATCGCGGTCGGCGAGACCATGACGGCGAACCCGCAACCCGCCGACCTGTCGTTCGCGCGCCTCGTGCGGCGGGTGTGGGCGGGTGGGCCGCGCCTGGTGCTGGTCGGGCTCGACCGCGTCGACTCGCTCGGTGTGCTCGCCGGGCTGCCGGACCTGCTGGCGCACGAGCCGGACATCGAGATCGTGCTGTTCGGTGAGCTCGCGGCCCACGGGGCCGCCTACCCGCTGCTGGAGCACGAGCGGGCCAGGGTGGTGCGCAACCTGCCGCTCGCGGAGCTGGTGCAGCTCGTGGCGGCGAGCGCGGTGCTCGTCTCCGACGATCCAGACCTGGTCGCCGACGCGCCGGGGCTCGGCACGCCTGCGGTGCTCGTCGACGGGCCGCACGTCCCACACCCCGGCGACTCGATCCGCAGCATCCTGAGCCCGGCCGTCATGACCACGGTGCGCCAGGTCCTCGCCACCGCCGGCATCACGCCGGTCAGCCCGTCGGACGGGCTCGCGGCCGCGCGCGTCGAGCAGGCGGTCGCGTGGATGTTCGGGCTGTGCCCGTCACCGCTGCTCGGCTCGCCGTCCCCGACGAACACCCAGGTCTGAGCACCTGGCTACCCTGACGCCGTGCTGCTGTCCGACGGTGACCTGCGCAAGGAGATCGACGCCGGTCGGCTGGTGCTCGACCCGTGGGACGAGGCGATGCTCCAGCCGTCGAGCATCGACGTGCGCCTGGACCGCTTCTTCCGCGTCTTCCAGAACTCCCGCTACACGCACATCGACCCGGCGCAGCAGCAGGACGAGCTGACCTCGCCCGTCGAGACCCAGGGCGACGAACCGTTCGTGCTGCACCCCGGCGAGTTCGTGCTCGGCTCGACGTTCGAGGAGGTCGCACTGCCCGACGACCTCGCGGGCCGGCTCGAGGGGAAGTCGAGCCTCGGGCGGCTCGGCCTGCTCACCCACTCGACGGCAGGCTTCATCGACCCGGGCTTCAGCGGGCACATCACGCTCGAACTCTCGAACGTCGCGAACCTGCCGATCACGCTGTGGCCCGGGATGAAGATCGGCCAGCTGTGCCTGTTCCGGCTGTCCAACCCCGCCGAGCGGCCATACGGCAGCGAGGGCGTCGGCTCCCGCTACCAGGGTCAACGCGGCCCGACGCCGTCCCGCGCCTACCGGAGCTTCCACCGGGCCGACACCCGCCGCTAGGAAGTCGCCCGGTAGAAGGTGGTGCCCAGGCGGCCGCGTTCGCCGGTGCGCACGTCGGTGAAGCCTGCTTCGCGCATGCGGTCCGGGATGCCGTCGCCCACGTTGTCGCGCAGCCGCTCGTCGCGCTGCATCCGGTGCCCGAAGGTGCCCCGGTGGTGGCCTGCGACGTCGACCAGGTGCAGCTGCCCGCCCGGGCGCAGCGCGCGGCGGACCTCGGCGAGCGCGCGGCGCTTCTCGGCGTCGTCGAGGTGGTGGAACATGAACGACGACAGCACCCGGTCGAAGCTCGCGTCCGGATAGGGGAGCTCACCCGCCTTCCCCTGGTCGAAGCGCACCGGCCGGCCCGCCCGGTCCGCCTTGCGCCTGGCCCTCGCCAAGGCGAGCGGGTCGGGGTCGAGGCCGACTATCTCCGCGTCGGGGTGCATTCGCTGGGCGCGGAGCACGAGGCCGCCGGGGCCGCAGCCGATCTCGAGCACCCGGTGACCCGGCTCGATGGCGGCCAGCTCGACGAGGCGCCGGTGGATCCGCGGCACGCCGAGCAGCCAGGTGAACGTGTCGTAGAACGGCAACAACCAGTCCTTGCCCATCGCGGGCAGGTAGTCGTGCTCCTGATGGCGGTGGGGCATGGCCGTTCTCCCTCTTGGATGCGACGATGTTCCGGTGTCGGACTCCAGGCTGGAGCGGCTAGGACCTGCTGCCAAGGGACGTTCGTCGGACGTACTGGGACTATCTTCGGCTCTGGTCCAGACGGTGACCAGTGGGGGTGCGCCGGTATACGGCTACCGTCGGGTGCCGGGTGTTCCGCCGGTCGGCGTGGTGCGCACCCAGGACGGTCACACGCGGCCGGACGTCATTCCTCCCCGGCCCCACGCCCACGACTTCCTCGTGCTCGTGTACGTGGAGCGCGGCGGTGGACGGATCCGGCTGGACGACCGCGAGTGGCGGGTCGAGGCCGGTGACGTGCTGCTGGTCGCTCCGGGTGAGGTGGTCACGTTCGACGAGCCCGATCTGCCGCGCGCCGACGGGTGGTCGGTGTACTTCCCGCCGGACGTCATCGAGCCCGGCGACCTGGGCGCGTTCCTGTCCTGGCGCGCCCACCCCCTGCTCTTCCCGTTCGTGAGAGGCGTGGCGGGTGGGGCGCAGCGGCTGCACGTCCCGCGGGAGCAGCGCGCTTCGTTCGTCGAGCACATCGTCGCAGTCGATCGGGAGGTGCGGGAGCGGCGCGACGGGTGCAACGAGGCCGCGATCGCGCACCTCACCCTGCTGCTCGTCGCGGTCTCGCGGCTCGCGGCCGACGTGTCCGACGACCTCGTCCTGCGCGACGAGCCGCAGCTCGCAGCCGTCTTCGACGCGATCGAGGCCGGCTTCCGCGCCCCCTTGACCCTCGCGGACGTCGCCGCGACGGTGGGGCTCACCCCGGGCCACCTCACCACCGTGGTGGGACGCAAGACCGGGCGCACCGTGCAGCAGTGGATCACCGAGCGGCGGATGGTCGAGGCGCGGCGGCTGCTCGCCGAGACCGAGCTGACCGTCGAGGCGGTCGGCGCCCGCGTCGGCTACCGCGACCCGGGCTACTTCGCCCGGCGGTTCCGGCGAGCCCACGGCGCCTCACCGCTCGAGTGGCGTCGCGCAGGCGCGAGAAACCAGTAACCTCGGGCCGCGTGGAACCGCCGCGCGAACCCGGCCACCCGTGGCTTCCCGAGACGCGTCCGGCGTACCCGCCGCCCGTACCGGTCCAACCCGGCCCCACCTCGGGCAACGACTCGCAGCCACCACGACCGCGGTTCGACTGGCGCCGCCTGTCCCGCTCGCCCCGCGGCGCCGCGGGCCTCGCCGTCCTGGCTGCGGCACTGCTGCTCTGGCCGTTCGCCGGCTTCTCCTGGATCCCCTGGTTGATCGGGATCGTCGCACTCGTCGTGCTGCGACTGCTCCGGCTCGACGGCCCGCTCCGAGGCTGGGACGTCCCGCTCGCCTGCCTCGCGGTCGTCATCGGGCTGATGTTGAGCACCGGCCCGTGGGCCTGGGCGATGGCGGCGAGCATCGGCATCCTGCTGGCCGGGCTGGCGCAGCTGCCGTGGTGGCGGCTCGCGGCCGTCGGGGCGGTGCTGTGCGTGGTGAGCGGGATCGGCTTCGGCACGTCGCTGCGCCAGGACCGGGTCGAGATGGAGCAGATGCAGGCCAGGGCGGGCGATCCGATGCGCGTGCAGCTGGGCGAGGCGCGTCCGGCCCGCGTCCTGCCTGCACTCCTCACCGCCGTGCAGCAGGACGACGCGGACCCGGTCTGCCGGCTCCTCACGCCCGAGGCTGAAGGTCAGCTCCTCGCGGCGGTCGGCGTCGCGAGTTGCCCGGATGCCGTGGCGGAGCTGCACCGCCGGACCTCCGGGGTGCCCGGCCAGGACGAGAAGCAGCTGCCTCAGCCGCAGGCGTCCCCGGACGGGCTGGTCGTCGACGCGTGCTCGACGGCATGGTCCGGCGCCGCCGGGCGGGAGCTCGGACGCATCCTGATCATGCAGACCGACCCGTCGGTCCAGCGCTTCGCCGTGCGCGGCTTCGCACCCTGCGCCGGCTGAGAGGCGCGTCCGCGCCTCACTGCCCGGTCGAGCGTTCCTGGTCCGATGCCGATCCGTCGGCGCGCGCGCCCTTCGGCTCGGCGCCTCCGGTGCTCGCACCCCCGACCGAGACGTCGCCCGCCGGATCCGCCTGGGCCGCCGACTCGTCGCCCGCACCGTTCGCAAGGGTGCCGCTGGCCGGCGTCGTGTCGGCGGTGGGCGGCGCCCCGGCGCCGAGGGCGTCCACCGTGTCGGTGACGTGGCCGTTCCCGGCGCCGTCACCGCGCTTGACGGAGGCGAGCAGCATCTGCGAGACGTCGAGGATCTCGACGCCTGCGCCCTTGTCCTCGCTCTGGCGCTGGGTGAGGCCGTCGGAGAACATCACGCGGCAGAACGGGCAGCCCGTCGCGATCTTCTCCGCCCCGGTGGACAGGGCCTCGTCGACGCGTTCGAGGTTGACCCGCTTGCCGATCTTCTCCTCCATCCACATGCGCGCTCCACCGGCGCCGCAGCAGAAGGACCGGTCGGCGTGCCGGGGCATCTCGGCCAACTTGACGCCTGCGGCCCCGACGAGCTCGCGGGGTTCGGCGTAGACCTCGTTGTGCCGGCCCAGGTAGCACGGGTCGTGGTAGGTCACGTCGGTCATCGCGTCGGGCGCGGCGACCGGCACGAGCTTGCCCTCGCGCACCAGCTTGTTGAGCAGCTGGGTGTGGTGCACGACCTCGTAGTGCCCGTCCAGCTGCGGGTACTCGCGGCCGAGGGTGTTGAGGCAGTGCGGGCAGGTCGTCACGATCTTGCGCGTGCCCGGCTCCCGGCCGTCGAATACCGCGTTCAGCACCTCGACGTTCTGCTGGGCGAGCATCTGGAAGAGGAACTCGTTGCCGGAGCGGCGGGCGGGGTCACCGGTGCACGACTCCTCCGGCCCGAGCACCACGTAGTCGACGCCTGCGCGGTGCAGCAGCTCGGCGGTGGCGCGGACGGTCTTCTTGGCGTTGTCGTCGAACGCGCCCGCGCACCCGACCCAGAACAGGTACTCGGTGTCGGGTGAGAGCTCGCCGTCGAAGACCGGGACCTCGAAGTCGAGGTTCTTCGTCCACTCCAGGCGGTCCTTGGCGTTCTGACCCCAGGGGTTGCCCTTGTTCTCCAGGTTGCGGAACAGCACGCCGAGCTCGGAGGGGAACTCGGACTCGATCAGCACCTGGTGGCGGCGCATGTCGACGATGTGGTCGACGTGCTCGATGTCCACCGGGCACTGCTCGACGCACGCCCCGCAGGTGGTGCAGGACCACAGCACGTCCGGGTCGATCACCCCGCCCTGCTCGAGGGTGCCGACCAGCGGCCGCGCGGCCTGCTCCGGCCCCGACCCGGGGACGCGGCCGAAGCCGGACTCCGGCACGTGGTGGCCCCCGGAAGCATCGACAGGGCCGCCCGCCTGGTCGGCTCCGCCCTTGACGGAGACCGCGCCCTCCTCGGGCATGTCCTGGCCGCCGATGATGTAGGGGGCCTTGGCGAGCAGGTGGTCGCGCAGGTCCATGATCACGAGCTTCGGGGACAACGGCTTGCCGGTGTTCCAAGCCGGGCACTGGCTCTGGCAGCGACCGCACTCCGTGCAGGTCGCGAAGTCGAGCATGCCCTTCCACGTGAAGTCCTCGACCTTGCCGCGACCGAACGCCGCCTCGTCCGGCGGGTCCTCGAAGTCGATCGGCTTGCCCTCGTGCTCGATGGGCTGCAGCGGCCCGAGCGCCTTCGGCAGCCGCTTGGCGGACACGTTGAGCGGGGCGGTGAAGATGTGCAGGTGCTTGCTGTAGGCGATGATCACGGTGAACACCAGCATCACGCCGATGTGCAGCAGCAGGCCGATGCTCTCCAGCACGAACAGCGTGCTCTCCGGAACTCCGGCGAACAGTTCGCCGACGGCCAGTGAGACGAACGCGCCCGACTCGTACGGGAACACGCCCAGCGCCGCCGACGCGCCGCGGAAGAAGAACATCGTCCACAGCACGTTGAAGATCATGAAGAGGATGAGCCACGCGCCTGCGGTGTGGGAGCCGTAGAACCGCGACGCCCGCTCCAGCCGCTTCGGGGCGTTGCGGATGCGGATCACCGTGAACACGGCGATCGAGATCAGCGCCAGTGACGCGATCAGGTCCTGCAGGAACCCGAGGACGGGCCAGCGGCCGATCAGCGGGATGTGGAAGTCGTGGTCGAACAGCGCGCCGTACGCCTCGAGGTAGACGGTGATCAAGATCACGAACGCCCAGAACGTGAAGAAGTGGGCGAGGCCGGGCACCGACCAGCGCAGCAGCTTGCGCTGGCCGAACACCTCGACGAACTGCGCTTTGATCCGCTCGTTCATCTGCTGGAGCCGGTCGTGCGCCGGTTGCCCGGACCTGATCAGCGTGTAGAGCCAGTAGGCGCGGCGGCCGGACACCGCCAGGGCGAGCACTGTCATCGCCAGTCCGATGACGAGTCTGACAACCACGGCTTTCCTCCAAGGGCTGGCGCCGCGGGTGGTGGACCGCGGGCCGTTGCGGAGCAGGGTAGACCGGTGCTCCCCGCCGCGCGCCGGCGTCGTTCCGGCTGATCAGACCGTAACTTACTCACTGGTAACAGCGGAGCGCGATGTGACCCTAACCCGCCGTCGGTGGTCACGCCTTCGGGTGCGCGGCGGAAATTCGTCACTCAACCGGTCCAGATCCGGCGTCACGATCTCGCCGTTCACCCCTGCGCCCCGGCGAATCGCTGTCCGTGTCGGTCGCCTCTGACGCGCGGGCGACTCGCTATGCTCCCGGTGGTCAACATGGTCTACTCGTGCGCGAATGCCCGAGCAGACCAAGGTCGGGCGACCACCAGCCCGAGGTGTCGGGTACGCGGCGAACTCGGGTTGGCAGCGCCACGAGGAGGAGCCGTCATGACCGGACCACAGGTGCTCGTACTGCAGGCGCAGACCCTGAGCACCGGCGGTCTCCAAGGGTGGATCCAGGACAACGTGATCCCGCTCATCCTGCTCGGCATCGCGATCATCCTCCTGTGGATAGGAGGCAAGGGTGACAACGCAGGCGTCGCGCGCCGCAGCGTCGGCCTGATCGTCGGCCTCATCGCCCTCGGCATCGCGGTGTCCGGCAACGGCCCGGAGATCGGCAGCTTCCTGGCCGGTCTCCTCGTCGGGTGATGCTCGTCCGCACCGACGACGAGATCTACCGCGTCGACTCCGTCTGGCTCGGGCCGCCGCGCGCCACGTTCCCCTGGCGCGCGAGGTACGTGAGCTACGGTCTCGGCCTCCTCGTCATGATCGTCATCATGTTCGTCCAGCGCCGGGTCGGGATCGGGCTCGACTTCTTCTCGGTCGCGTGGGCGCTCGTGCTCACTGTGTTGATCACGCGGTTCATCGGCCAGCGCATCGACTACGAGCGCCCGCTCGGCCAGGTCGTCGGGCTCTTCCGGCACGAGATCTCGGGCCCGCGGCGACGCACCGCCGCGACCGGTGGGGTCATCCGCTCGAGCCACGTGCGCGTCGGCCCGGCCGTCGGGCCACGCAAGGTGCGTCGGCGGGGAAAGCCGCAGCAGGCAGGACGCCGGGTCCAGCCCGGCCGTCGGGAGGGGCGTTCGCGTGTCACGAGGTGACGCGGGTCGGGATCGGAGACCCAACGAGCGCGCGAGCCGCAGGCGCGGCCGCGCGCTCGCGGGTGACGGCGGGCTGCCGACGTACGAGCCGAACATCGCGCTGCGTTCCATCGAAGGGCACCTGACCCGCACCGGCACGCAGGTCATGGCCTGGTACCGGCTCGCGGCGCAGGCATGGAGCTTCCGCAGCGACTCGCAGCGCGAGGTGCTGATCCGCCAGATCGCGGCGCAGCTCGGCGAGCTGCAGGGCCGGTGGCTGCACCTGCGGGTCACCACGCGGCCGTACCCGGTGCACATGTGGGCGGAGGCGTTCGACCACAACGCGCTCGGCCGGATGCCCGACGTCGCAGGGGCACTGGGCTGGGACGGCTTCCTCGAGGGCGAGCAGCGCCACCTCATGGGCCTGTCGATGTCGGACAAGGAGGTGTTCCTCGGCATCGAGGTGTCCGGGCGGCGCACCCTCGACCGCTGGGTCGAGCGCGCCGCGCCGGTGCTCGGCAAGGTAGCTCCGGCCGCGGTCCGCGCCGAGATCGAGGCGCTGTCCTCCGAGGTCGCCCACCTGGACGCGCTGGTCGCCGGTTCAGGGCTCGACGCGGTGCCGGCCTCGTCCGACGACATCGCGTGGCTGATGCACCGGTCCTGCGCGCTCGGCCTGCCCGCACCGCGCACGCTGAACGTCGTGCCGGGCGGTTCGCACCGCTGGGAGACCGAGGACCTCGCCGCGTTCACCGACGGCGTCGAGATGCAGCAGGAGCCCTACGCCCCAACCGTGCAGGTGGTCGGGCGGCTGCGCGCGCAGACCGTGAGCCGGAACGTCGCCGTCCTCTCGCTCGGCCTGATGGAGGGCCTGCGCATCCCCGAGGTCGACGACCCGTGGATGCAGCACTCCGACCGGCTGCCCTTCCCGGTCGAGTGGTCGGCCCGCATCTACGTGCGCAAGCCCGAGGAGGTCGCGGGCGAGCTGCAGCGCCAGATGGGGAAGGTGCGCAGCCAGATCCGGCACTACACCCACGACCACGACCTCGACCCGCCGATGTCGCTCGCGCGGCAGGCCGACCGGGTGCTCGAGGTCGAGGACGAGCTGACCAGCGGGCTCACCCAGCTCAACACGCGCCTGTACGGCTGGTGGCGGATCGCCGTGTCGGGCAAGGACGAGGCCGAGGCCATCAGCCGCGCGCAGCAGGTGCTCGACGTCTACCGGCCGAAGGTGCAGATCGAGCACCCCGAGGCCCAGTACCGCTACGCGCGCGAGTTCATCCCCGGCGAGCCGCTCGCGTCCACCGCGTACCGCAGGCGCGGCTCGGTGATGTGGGCCGCATCAGCCGTGCCGGCGGCCACCGCTTCGGTCGGCGACCGGCGCGGCATCATGATCGGTGAGACCTGCACCGCCACCCGGCGACCGGTGGCCTGGGACCCGTGGCTCGCGCAGGAGGTGCGCCGCGCCTCCGGGCTGACGGCGGTGATCGGTGGCCTCGGGTCCGGGAAGTCGTTCCTGACCGGGCTGATCACGTACAAGACGTTGCGGGCCGGCGCGCGCTGGACGCTCCTGGACCCGTCGGGGCCGCTCGCGCAGCTCACCCGCCTGCCCGAGCTGGCGCCCTTCTCCCGGCACATCAACCTGCTGCGCGCCGACCCGGGCATCCTCAACCCGTACCGCGTTGTCGCCGAGCCGCGTCCGGAGCACTTCGCCGACGAGGAGGACCCGGAGCGGGCGTGGCGCCGGGAACGGTCGCTCGCCGCGGCCACCCGCCGCAGGCTCGTCCTCGACGTCCTCACCGGGCTGTTGCCCTTCGACGTCGCCCGGATCCCGCACACCCGGATCGTGCTGCTGCGCGCCGTGCGCGAGGTCGGCGGATCCCCGGACCGGCACCCCGGCCAGGTCATCGACGTGCTGCGCCGCCACGCCCGCGACGGTGAGGACCACGCGGGCGTCGTGGCCGACTTCCTCTCCGAACGGCGGGAGCTTCCGCAGGCCGCCCTGCTGTTCCCGGACACCTCCCGCGACGACCCGTGGCAGGCCGACCGCGACTACCGCCTCACGGTGCTCACGATGCAGGGCATGACGCTGCCCCGGCCCGGCAGCCCGCGCGAGGAGTGGACCGACGCGGAGGCCCTGGCCGTCGAGCTGCTCAACCTGGCGTCCTGGCTGACGCAGCGCACCATCTACGACGCCGACCGCAACCTGCGCAAGGGCGTGGCCCTCGACGAGACCCACTTCCTGTCGCAGGTGCCCACCGGCAAGGTGCTGATCGACCGGCTCGCCCGTGACTCCCGCAAGTTCAACGTGCGCGCGCTCTTCGCCTCGCAGCTGGCGGGCGACCTGCTGCGGGTCTCCGGGTTCGCGTCGCTGGTCAACGCCGTGTTCGTGGGCCGCACCGACGACGAGGAGGCCCAGCGCGACGCGCTGCGGCTGCTGAAGGTGCCCACCGGCGTGGGCTACGAGCAGATGCTCGGCACACTGTCGCCGCGCCCGCGCAACGACGACCGGCCCGACGACACCCCGCGCCAGTTCATCTTCGCCGACGGGCACGGCGGCGTGGAGAAGATCCGGATCGACCTGGAGGCGCCGCACCTCGAGCACGTCCGCGAGGCCCTCGACACCAACCCGGACGCCAACCGGATCTCCGTGAGCGGCGCGCCGGTCGTCACCCCGGCCGCGGTGCACGCGCCCGACGAGCCGATGCCGTCCCGCCCCGTGGTGCTCGGCAGGCGGGGCAACTCCGTCGTCGACCTGGGCAGCGACCTCGGCGACGACCTCGAGGGGGACGACGAGTTCGACGACCTCGACGACACGGACCGCCTGCTCGGCACCGTTCCGGGTGGCCTGGCCGCCGCCCGCAACGGCGACCGGCCCCACCTTCGCGCCGACGAGGACTTCGACCTGCTCGGTGACATCGACCCCGGCTCCGACTTGGACGACGAGCCGTCCGCCGTCGACGGCGCCGATCGTTCCGCCGGTGGCCGCGTTCCCGCGGCCGGGGAGGCCCGTCGGTGATGCCCGGAGGCACCCCGGCAGCCGCAGGATGGCTGCCGGTCGCCCTGGTGATCGCGGCGGCGGTCGCCGCCGGCCTGCGCCGCGGCCGTGCGCGGCGGCGCCGAGGAGATGCCGGCGCCCGGCCGCGCCGGCGCGCCGCCATGCTGATCGTCGCCGGGCTCGTCGGGGGTTCCGTCCTGCTCGGGCAGCCCGCGTTCGGGCAGGGGTTCGACTGCAAGGAGTCGCCGGAGCCGGACCGGCCCGGCACCGGGCTAGTCGGCTCGCTCGACCCGCCTCGGGCGTCGGGTGGGATCGAGGGAAGCGTCTACCGCGAGGTCGGCTACGCCGGACTTGTCTGGCACAACTACGACATCGGGTGTGCGGGCGCGGCCTTCAACCCGTCCACCACCACCGATACGTGGCTGGGCAACCAGGCCCTGAACGTCGCGAAGTTCGCGGTCGGCGGGGTCAACTGGGCGCACTACCTCATCGCCGACGGCGGCGAGCTGCTCTCCCCGCTGGACCAGCTGATCGGCAACGGCACCCGCGCCATGTACGACGCGGTGTTCACCACGTTCATCGGCCCGGTGCTGCTGTTGCTCGCCGTCATCCTGCTGGTGCTCGCGCTGCGCGGTGACCTGGCCCGGCAGACCCAGCGCGCGGCCCTCGCGGTGGTGGCGCTCGTGGTCGGGTCGGCGGCCTACCTCGCGCCCGTCGACTGGGCGAAGGCGGCCGACCCCCTGCTGCTCGACGGGGTCACCCAGATGCAGGAGGGCTTCCTGGGCCAGATCGGGCTCGGCACCAGGGACACCCTGCCGACGGTGCTCGTCGACCAGGTCATCTACCAGAACTGGCTACGTGGCGAGTTCGGTGCGCCGGACGTGCCGCAGGCCCAGGAGCTGGGCCGCGACCTGCTGCGGGCGCAGACGTTCACCATCGACGAGGTCGACCAGCGCCAGGACACGCTGCAGCTGGCCGAGCAGAAGAAGGCCGACTTCGCCGCGATCGCCGCGCGCATGGGCGACCGGTACCCGTACTTCCAGGGCGAGTCCGGCAGCCGGGTCGGCGCGGGCGTCCTCGCGGTCGTCCAGGCCATGTGCATCGCGCTGTTCCAGCTGCTGTCGAAGGTGCTCGTGCTGGTGGCGATGCTGGTGCTGCGGCTCATGGTCATGACGGCGCCCGCCGTCGCCGTCATCGCGATCCTCAAGCCGGACATCATGCCGGCGCTGCTGCGCGTCGCCGGCGCCGCGATCGTCAACACGCTCGTCGTCGGCGCGCTCGCCGGCCTGCACGCGCTGCTCGTCGTGTCGCTGTTCCGGCCCGGTTCCGGGATCGGCCTGTGGCTGGCGCTGCTCGTCACCGGCGTGGTGACGGTCGTCCTGTGGGCCGTCGCGCGGCCGTTCCGGCGGTTGGTGTCGATGGTGTCGCTCACCCGCGAGCAGTTCGGCGGCATCGTGCCCGGCGCGGGCACCGGGCCGATGTCGCGGGTGTGGCAGCGGGTGCGAGGCGCCGCGGCCGACGACGACGACCGCCAGACCCGGTGGTGGGACGAGCGGCGCGGCGCGATGGCGTCCGCGGGCCGGCCGGGGGGCGCGCGCCCGGAGTCGGAGCCGGCCATGCGGGTGTCCACTCCCGCCGCGGACGTGCCCGCACCGCGGAGCACGAGCCCGGAGCCGCCGCAGCGCGCTGCCGTTCCCGCCGCGCGCCGCCGCGCGTTGCCGCCGCCTCCTGACGACGCGGTGACCACCGGCGGTATGCCGAGCTGGGGCGACTCCGGCGAGATGGACGACCGGGTGATCTACCGCAGACCCGACGCGGTTCCGCTGCGCCCCGGCAGTGCCCGGCCGGTGCAGGCGGAGATCGTCGACGGGGTGCCCGTGTACCGGATCTACCGGCCGCGGTCGGACCAGACCGCGTTCTTCTCCGGCGGCGGTCGTGCCGATTAGGACGCCGCACGGCCGGTCCGCTGCGTACCGGGCGATGTGGGCGTGGCCGCTGCGCTCACCGCTGCGGCTCGCGCTCACGACGGCCGTCGTGGTGGCCGTGGCGGTCGGTGCGACGTTCGCGATCGCCGCGCTCGGGCCGAGGGGCACGGGTAACGGGCCCGACGCCTCCGGCGGGACGGCCGCTTCGGCCGCTCGCCGACCCGACGCCCCGCGCACCCCCACTCCGACGGTGCTGCCCCCGGTGCCCGAACTCACCCCCTCGCCGCTGCCCCTGTCGGCGGCGCCGGATGCGGCCGTCGAGACCGCGGCCCGCTGGGCGGCGGCGTGGGTCCGCCCGCGGCCGGGCACCACGCCGCAGCAGTGGCTGGACGGGCTGCGCAGGACGACCACCGACGAGTACCTCGGGGTGCTCTCGGGGGTCGATCCCGACAACATCCCCGCGACGCGGGTCACCGGCGAGCCACGCCCCGTCCGCGTCGCTGCCCGCTCGGTGCAGGTGGAGGTGCCGACCGACAAGCTCAAGCTGATCGTGCTGGTCGTGCGCACCGAGGACGGCTGGCGGGTCGCCGGCTACGACCGGGAATGAGCGGGTCACCATGCGTGCCCTGCGTCCGCTGCGGCTGCTCGTGCCGGTCGTCGTCCTCGTGGCGGCGCTCGGCCTGTTCCTCGGCGTCGGTTTCATGGCCTTCACCGCGAGCACCGGCGGCTTCGGCGGTGGCACCCCCAGCTACGGGGCGTGCGATCCCACCGTGCGCGCCCCGGTCGGCCCGCTCGCCGGCAGGCGGGCCGGCACCCGCATCGATGACCTCAGCGACGAGCAGCGGCAGAACGCGGCCACGATCATCGGCGTCGCCCGTGACATGGGGGCGCCGCCGCGGGCATGGCTGATCGCGCTGGCCACCGCGATGCAGGAGTCGACCCTGCGCAACATCAACTACGGCGACCGCGACTCGCTCGGGCTGTTCCAGCAACGCCCCTCCCAGGGATGGGGATCGCCGACCGAGGTCACCGACCCCGTCTACGCCACGCGGATCTTCATCGAGCGCCTGCTGGAGGTCCCCGCCTGGGAGACCATGCCGGTCACGGTCGCGGCCCAGACCGTGCAGCGGTCAGCATTCCCGGACGCCTACGCGAAGTGGGAGGGCCTCGCCGCCGAGCTCGTGCAGCGACTGGCGGACGTCGCCGATCCGACGGGATGCGGGCGCACCGCGGTGCTGCCGGAGGGCGTGGCGGGCGCGGCGATCGCCTTCGCGCTCCGCGAGGTCGGCAAGCCGTACGTCTGGGGGGCCACCGGCCCGAACACCTACGACTGCTCGGGGCTCACCCTGCGCGCCTTCCAGGCGGCCGGGATCAACCTGCCACGGGTGTCGCGCCAGCAGTTCTTCGCGGGTGGACACGTACCCGTCGAGCAGGCGCAGCCGGGCGACCTGCTGTTCTACGCGACCGACCCGAGCGACCCCACCACGATCCACCACGTCACGATCTACCTGGGCGACGACCAGATGGTGGAGGCGCCATACACGGGCGAGCAGGTGCGGGTGCGGCCCGTGCCGTGGAACTTCAAGGAGCTCGTGCCGCTGGCCACGCGGCCCGGCACCACGCCGAACTCCGCATAGCAGTATCGATACTGTCGCGCTCGGCAATCCGCCACGGCAGGAGTAGTGCAGGAGTAGTAATGCCCCCCGACAGCTCCGTCCCGGCATCCACCACGCCGGTGCAGGACTACCTCGACCGGCCGGCGCCCGGCGCCACGCCGGACCACCTCGTGGTGCCGCGCTCCCTCGCGCAGTCGATGCCGCTGCGCTGGCAGCAGGTGTTCGTCGGGCTGCTCGCCGACCTGCACGACGCGTACGGGCACCTGCCGTGGCCCGAGTACGAGGTGGTGCCGAGCCGCTGGGAGCTGCTGGTCGATCTCGACGAGCAGCAGCTCGCCGCCGCCGGCTACCACGCGGACCTCGGTCCGGACGGCCGGTTGGAGTACCTCGACGCGGACGAGAACGTGGTGGCCGACCCGGAGCACCACCGGGTGCTCGCCCCGGTGGAGGACCCGCTGCCGCCCGCCTCGGCCGGCCGGGTGGAGCCGCGTCCCGCTGCGCCTCTCTGACCGCCGCTCCCGGTGGTCGGGCAGGGCTCGACAGGTGCCGGGAACACGATCGCCAGGTCGTGCGTTGGGGCTGGTAGCAAGTTGAGCGTGTCCGGCTCAAGGCGTCGACGACGCTCTGGGTCGAGGCATGGCAGACTTGAGTGAAGGCAGCTCAAGCTACCAACCATCGGAGGCACAAACCATGGCTCGTGCGGTCGGCATCGACCTCGGGACCACCAACTCCGTCGTCGCCGTCCTCGAAGGTGGCGAGCCGACGGTCATTGCCAACTCGGAGGGTGCTCGCACCACTCCATCCGTCGTCGCGTTCGCCCGCAACGGCGAGGTGCTCGTCGGGCAGTCGGCGAAGAACCAGGCCGTCACCAACGTGGACCGGACGATCCGCTCGGTGAAGCGCCACATCGGCACCGACTGGAAGACCGGCGACGTCGACGGCAAGACCTACTCCGCGCAGGAGATCAGCGCGCGCGTGCTGCAGAAGCTCAAGCGCGACGCCGAGTCCTACCTGGGCGAGGAGATCACCGACGCGGTGATCACCGTGCCCGCCTACTTCGAGGACGCGCAGCGCCAGGCCACCAAGGAGGCCGGCCAGATCGCGGGTCTCAACGTGCTCCGCATCGTCAACGAGCCCACCGCGGCCGCGCTGGCCTACGGGCTCGACAAGGGCGAGAAGGAGCAGACCATCCTGGTCTTCGACCTGGGTGGCGGCACCTTCGACGTCTCGCTGCTGGAGATCGGTGAGGGCGTCGTCGAGGTCAAGGCGACCAACGGCGACAACCACCTCGGTGGCGACGACTGGGACGAGCGGGTCATCAGCTGGCTCGTCGACAAGTTCAAGAACTCGCACGGCATCGACCTGACCAAGGACAAGATGGCGATGCAGCGGCTGCGCGAGGCCGCGGAGAAGGCGAAGATCGAGCTGTCGAGCCAGTCGACGGCCACGATCAACCTGCCCTACATCACGGTCGACGCCGACAAGAACCCGCTGTTCCTGGACGAGACCCTGTCGCGCGCCGAGTTCCAGCGGATCACCTCGGACCTGCTCGACCGCACCCGCGCGCCGTTCAACCAGGTGATCAAGGACGCCGGCATCTCGGTCGGCCAGATCGACCACGTCGTCCTCGTCGGCGGCTCCACCCGCATGCCGGCGGTCACCGACCTGGTGAAGGAGCTCACCGGCGGCAAGGAGCCCAACAAGGGCGTCAACCCGGACGAGGTCGTCGCCGTCGGCGCCGCCCTGCAGGCCGGTGTGCTGCGCGGCGAGGTCAAGGACGTCCTGCTGCTCGACGTCACCCCGCTGTCCCTCGGCATCGAGACCAAGGGCGGCGTGATGACCAAGCTCATCGAGCGCAACACCACGATCCCCACCAAGCGGTCGGAGATCTTCACCACGGCCGACGACAACCAGCCGTCCGTGCAGATCCAGGTGTTCCAGGGCGAGCGCGAGATCGCGGCCTACAACAAGAAGCTCGGCATGTTCGAGCTGACGGGCCTGCCACCCGCCCCGCGTGGTGTGCCGCAGATCGAGGTCTCGTTCGACATCGACGCCAACGGCATCGTGAACGTGTCGGCGAAGGACCTGGGCACCGGCAAGAGCCAGGCCATGACGATCACCGGTGGGTCCGCGCTCGGCAAGGACGAGATCGACCGGATGATGCGCGAGGCCGAGCAGCACGCCGAGGAGGACAAGAAGCGGCGTGAGGAGGCCGAGGTCCGCAACCAGGCCGAGTCGCTCGTCTACCAGACGGAGAAGTTCGTCAAGGAGAACGACGAGAAGCTGCCCGCCGACGTCAAGGACGCGGTGAACGGCGCGCTGGGCGAGGCGCAGACCGCGCTCAAGGGCACCGACACCGAGGCCATCAAGGCGGCGATGGAGAAGCTCGCCACCGAGTCCCAGAAGATGGGCTCGGCCCTCTACCAGCAGCCGGGCGCCGAGGGCGCTGCCAACCCCGGTGACGCGGGCCCGGCGGACGGCCAGCAGGCCGGCGGCGGCGCCGACGACGTGGTGGACGCCGAGATCGTCGACGAGGAGAAGGACAAGAAGTGACTGACCACGACCGCAACGAAGGCGCCGACAGGGGCGACGGGGAGCGGGTCGTGGTCCGGGACCGGCGCCGGATCGACCCGGTCACCGGCGAGGTGCGGTCCCCGGCCGGAGACCCGGCCGGGGCCGTCCCCGACGCACCGGAGCAGCCCGCCGAGCAGGCGACCGGGCCGGACGCCGTCGCGGCCGCCGAGCTCGCCGCCCAGGTCGCCGAACGCACCGCCGATCTGCAGCGCGTCAGCGCCGAGTACGCCAACTACCGGCGGCGCGTCGAGCGCGACCGGGAGAGCGTGCTGGTCGGGGCGCGCGTGCAGTTCGTCGCCGAGCTGCTCACGGTGCTCGACGACCTCGACCGCGCCGAGGCCCACGGTGACCTCACCGGCCCGTTCAAGTCCGTCGCCGACAAGCTCGTGGCCGTCACCCAGAAGCTCGGCCTCGAGCCGTTCGGGCTGGAGGGCGAGCCCTTCGACCCGTCGGTCCACGAGGCCGTGCAGCACGAGGCCAGCAGCGTCAACGGGCCCACGGTCACCGTGGTCTCCGCGGTGCTGCGCCGCGGTTACCGCATCGCCGACCGCGTGCTGCGGCCGGCGATGGTCACCGTGGCCGACCGGGCCGACGACATGGGGCGGACCCGACCGGACGGGTACGGCGGCCCCGGCACCACACCAACCGATCCGGCCGTAGAGCCCTGACAGAGGCAGAGGAGGCGGAGTGACCCAGCGGGACTGGATCGAGAAGGACTTCTACCGCGAGCTGGGCGTCGCCTCCGGCGCCTCGGCGGACGAGATCAAGAAGGCGTACCGGAAGCTCGCGCGTGAGCTGCACCCGGACGCCAACCCCGGCGACGCCAAGGCGGAGGCCCGGTTCAAGACCGTGTCCGAGGCGTACGGGGTGCTGTCCGACGAGAAGAAGCGCCGCGAGTACGACGAGACTCGTGCGCTCTTCGCCGGCGGTGGCGGGTTCGGCCCAGGGGGATTCCCCGGCGGATTCGGGTCCGGCGCCGCCGGTCAGGGCTTCGACCTGAACGACCTGTTCGCAAGGGCCGGCACCGGGAGTGCCCCCGGTGCACCCGGTGCCGGCGGGATCGGCGACCTCTTCGGCGGCCTGTTCGGCAACCGGGGCGCCGGCCCGACCACCACGCGCAGCCAGCGTGGTGCCGACGTCGAGAGCGAGCTGCGGATCGACTTCGTCGACGCCGTGCGGGGGGCCGAGGTGCAGCTGCGCCTCACCTCGCCGGGCCGCTGCGAGCGCTGTGGCGGCACGGGCTCGCGGCCGGGGAGCACGCCGCGCACGTGCCCGACGTGCAGTGGCGTCGGACTTGTGAGCCGCAGCCAGGGCGCGTTCGCGTTCTCCGAGCCGTGCCGCGACTGCCGCGGCACCGGCCGGGTGATCGACGACCCGTGCCCCGACTGCGGCGGCGACGGCGTGAGCACGCGCACCCGCACGATCACGGTGCGCATCCCCGCCGGGGTGGCCGACGGCCAGCAGATCCGGCTCAAGGGCCAGGGCGAGCCGGGCCGCGGCGGTGCGCCGGCGGGCGACCTGTACGTGAAGGTGCACGTCACCCCGCACCGGCTCTTCGGCCGGTCCGAGCGCAACCCGGACGACCTCACGCTCGCCGTTCCGGTCACCTATCCGGAGCTGGTGCTCGGGAGCACCGTCACCGTGCCCACGCTCGACTCCACCGTGTCGCTGCGGATCCCGCCCGGCACGGCGAGCGGGCGCACGTTCCGGGTGCGGGGGCGCGGGGTGCAGCGCAAGGGCAAGACGGGCGACCTGCTCGTCACCGTCGATGTGGCGGTGCCGGCGCGACTCGACGACAAGGCCACCGAGGCGTTGCAGTCCTACGCCGAGGCCACGAAGGAGTTCGACCCGCGGGCCGACCTGCTCGGAGGTACGCGATGACCACTGACGGCCACGGGCTCCCGCCCGGGGCGAACATGGACAGCCCGATCTTCGTGATCTCCGTGGCTGCCGAGCTGGCGGGCCTGCACGCGCAGACCCTGCGCAGCTACGACCGGCTGGGGCTCGTCAGCCCCGGCCGGGCCGCGGGTGGCGGGCGCCGCTACTCACCGCGCGACATCGCCCTGCTCCGCGAGGTGCAGCGGCTTTCCCAGCAGGAGGGCGTCAACCTCGCGGGAATCAAGCGGATCATCGAGCTGGAACAGCTCGTCGACGAGCTTCGCGCGCAGATCGAAGAAATGACGCAGGAAATCGCCGCGGCGCGTGCCGCCGCCGAGCAGGCGGCCGCCTCGGTGCACGCGTCCTATCGGCGTGAACTGGTTCCCGTCGATCGCCGGCAAGCGATCGTCGTGTGGCGGCCGAAGCCGCGGGAGCGGTAGCCGAGGGCAGGATTCGCACGAACGTTGCCACGGCGTTCATGGGTGGCTGGTCCGCGAATGTTCGTGCACCCGCCACGGCATCGGCATGCCGCATTCCGATGCGCGCCAGGTCTTGTGCGCCAGGGATCTTCCGGAGGTTCGCTCCTGCCGGGCGTCAACCGGCTGTCGGGAGACTCGGCCGCGGGGGTTGGGGACGACCCGTGGTCGGTGAGACGGCCGTCACGAGGCGGCTCGGTGAATATGTGGATCTAGGTCTGGCCATCCGATCACGTGGCTGGTACGTTCGCTGCACCAGAGCTGGATGCCCCGGTCGCTGCCTCAGGCGCGACTGGAGAGGGTTCAGCACTTGCAGGGCTGCGCGACGTGACTCTTTCCGTCGGGTAGGTGTCGCTGCCTCAGGCGCGACCAGTCAGATCCTGCGCTCTTCCCTTCGTGTGCCACGAAGACCTCTCCTCCGGATCAGCGACTTCCCAGGAGCATCACGACATGTTCGGGCGCCCAGCTCACGACGGCGAGGCCACTGGCCTCGCCGTGCGTGCTGACGCCTGCGTGGTGCGGCTGCGGACGTCGCCGGTTGATCGGGTGCTGCTGGTCCTGCACACGATCACCGGTGCCGCGTTCGGGGTCGCTGTGCTGTGGTTGGGTTCCGCGTTCCTCACGTCGCCGTCCACAGCCGCCGCGGTTCCGGTTCAGACATTCGTGTACGGAGCCGTGAAGGGTGGCAAGGACAAGGCGGCCGGCGGCCGGGCATCCTCCTCCCCGCTGTTCCTGTTGACCGCCTCGAATGACGACGGCGGCGAATCCGACTCGGGCGGCGGCGATTCGGATGGCGGCGACTCGGGCTCGGACGAAAGCTCGGACTCCGGTTCCGACTCGGACAACAGTGATTCGCGTGAGGAGTCGTCCAGCGAATCGGACGAGAAGGAGTCGGACGAGAAGGAGTCGGACGAGAAGAAGTCGGACGAGAACAAGTCCGACGAGAAGAAGTCCGACGAGAAGTCCGACGAGAAGAAGTCCGACGAAGGCTCCGACGAGAAGCAATCCGACGACAGCCCGGCTGCGGAAAGCAACACGGACGACGCTGACTCGGACGACGAGAAGACCGACCCGAGCGAGTCGCGGAGCGAGGACTCGGACGAAGAGCCGCCCGCGGCGGAAGAGCGGGACGACGTCGAAGAGGACCGAGACGCAGAGGCGCCCGCGTCCGACAGCGGTTCGGAGGTCGAGGCTTCCGAGAACGAGGAGTCCCCCGAGACGCAGGCCGCGTCGAGTGAGCCCGCGACCGATCAGGACGATGCAGCCGAAGAGCTTGCCGAGGGTGAATCCGTCGACGAGCAGGGCGCCGATGAGCAGGCTGCCGAGCCCACGGAGCAGGTCGACTCCGCGGACGGGTCGGACGGCGCGACGATCGACCCCGGCAGCGATGCGGACATCGAGGACGTCGACGGCGACACGGACGAGAACCAGAGCGTCGCGGCTGAGCGCGCGCTCGACCTGACTCCCGAGAATTATGACAAGATCGGCGACGAGCAGCCTTACTCGGGCTCGGACGATTCCAGCGATCAGGACGACTCCGAGGACACCGAAACCGCCGATCTCGGCAGCGAGGACATGGCCGAGTCGGCTGCAGAGCTGGCCGGGAGCGTCGGCGGCGACGCCACCGAGCGTGCCCTCGACCTGGTCGAGGGCCTGACGCAGGACGACGACCCCGACTCGGATGACGAGCGCGACGCGCAGGAGTGGCCGGAGTTCGCCGACGAGCTGTCTGACGAGGCGCGGCAGTTGATCGCGGCCGGGAGCGCTGCCCGCGAGGACGACGAGGCAGGCACGGACGAGGACTCGACCGAAGACGTCCGGGACGACACGACCGACTCGGTGAACCGCGCCGTCGAGGATCTCGTGGAAGATCGTGGCGAGGATGCCGGCGCGATCGTGAGCGACGTGCTCGAGCGAGTTCCCGACTGGGTCGAGGCGGCCTCGTCGAACGAGGACGTCACCGAGCGGGTCGAAGAGGCCCGCGCGAACTGGGACGAGCTGGACGGCGACGAACCCGAGCGGGACGACGTCGAGCGGGCTGTCCATGAACTGACCCGACACCTCGGAGACGATCAGGACGTCGACGGGGATGCCGGTCAGGGTGTCGATGTCGAGCAGGCGTCCGACGAGAGCGACGCACTGCGTGAGCAGTTGGTGGATGCGGACGACACCGAGCGGGTCATCGAGCGGCTGGTCGCCCGGGAAGGCACCCGCGAGCAGCCGGTCCTGAGCGACGCGTCGGACCGGCGGCCGCGGGTCGACGCGGAGACTTTCGAACGGATCGGCGACCGGGTGGTCGACGTCGTGCGGGAAGCGGCCTCCGACGAAGGCGAGGGTCTCGCCGATGCCGTGGACGAGCTCGTCGACGAGGTGTCCAGGTCCATCGAGTCGAGCGGCGAGTCGTCGGACGAGTCGGAGCCGCAGCCTGCCGTGCTGATGCGGGAGGCCGCGAAGAACGGCGGCGATGTCGACGGCCTGTTGGTCGACGAGTCCGGCGATCCGGATCTGTGCCAGTCGGCGGGCGCCGGGTGTGACGAGCCGGCCCCGGGTTCGGGGTTGTTCTCCGCCGAGTCTGCCCGGGGTCCTCCGTCCGATGACGATGACGACGAGGACGAGGATTCCGAGAGCCGCATCGAGAAGGTTCTCGAGGATCGGATCGAGACGGACAAGAGCGCGGCGGTGCTCGAGGAGAGCCGCACGCAGGTTGCGGCGGGCACGAAGACGGCCGAGCAGTTCACCCAGGAAGAGGCCGCGCACCAGCAGCGGGTCGCGGAGGCCGAGGCAGAGCGGGCCGAGCTGTCGCAGGAGAAGGTGGAGCTGGTCGACGAGGTCGTCGACGGGCACAAGGGCTTGAAGGGTCGCGAGGACACGCTGGCCGCCGAGGCGCAGCAGGTGGCCGCCGGCGCTGTCGATGCGGCGACGCACGAGAAGAACGTCGAGGCCTTCGAGGCCGACAAGGACGAGCTCTACGAGAAGACCGACCGGTTGCGCGAGGCCGCTGGGCGGGACAAGCCGGAGACGGTGTCGTCGCGCGACGCGGGCAAGGACGGGTCGGCTGCCGGGTGCGGTGTGAGCGGGGCGTTCGCGGAGTGCGGCTCCGTCTCCGAGCACGAGAGCGGCGAGCGGCAGAGCGACCGGTGCGTCGCGTTGGGCGGAGTGTCCGGGTGTGGTGTGTCCACCGGCTCCGGCGACAACACGGCGGCGGCGTCGTGTGATCTCTCCAGCTGCAGCAGCACCGCCCGGAAGGGCGAGAACACCGCGTCGGCGAAGTGCTCTTTCGGGACCGACGGGTGCAGTGAGCGCAGCCGCGCAGATTCGCGTGGCGCCGAGGCGGACTGCCGTACCGGCAGCGGCTCCTGTGAATCCGGCAGCTCGGGCGCGCGGCGTGGGAACGATCAGGCCAGGCTGGCATCCACCGCCACCGGCGAGGAGTCGCGCCAGGGCAATGCGACCGCGCGTTGCGAGGGCGCATCCGGCTGCGGCACGAAGAGCGAGATCACGTTCGACCGATCCGGCGACGTGCGCGCGGACGCGGGCACGTCCTGCCGCGTCGACTGCTCCGGCAACGCGGCCACGGCGACGGGTGGCACGGCGAGTGGCGTGCAGGCCGGTACCGAGCGGACGAGCAACGGTTCGGCGAGCTGCGAGTCCACCGGCGGCGGCTGCAAGGCGCGGTCGAGCACGAAGGTCGACGGCTCCGTCGACGTCGAGCGCGGCAAGGCCGGTGCGGTCCTCTCGGTGACCGACGGCGATGGCAAGGCCTCGAGCACCGCCCAGGCGAGCGTCGACTGCAAGGGCGCCGCGGGCTGCTCGGGCCGGGCCGGCACCGCCACCGGTGGCAAGGTCGCCGCACCGAATGCCACGGCGGGAGCTCCGGCGGCGGTGCGAGAGACCAGCGGTTCGGCGAGCTGCGACGTCACCGGCGGCGGCTGCCGCAGCGAGTCCGCCTCCGCTGCGGTGGACGGCGGTGTCTCCGCCCCCGGGTTCGACCGCGCCGCGGACGGCACGCTGGTCGCCCGGCCGGCCGGGCACGAGCTGACCGCGACGAGCAGGTCGGGCGCGCGGGTCGACTGCCGTGAGGTGGGGTGCACGGGTTCGGGCGCCTCGACCACGTCTGGTGCCGCGTCCGGTGACATCGCCGGCTCGCGCGACAGCACCGGCTCGTCGAACTGCACCGCTCGTGGCGCCGGCGCGAGCTGCGCCGCCGAGTCGGACAGCAAGGTTTCCGACCGCGAGCCGGCCACCGGTGCGGCCGCGGTGTCGGGCCCGGTCAGCATGTCCACCGCGGGCGCTACCGTGAAGTGCTCCGGTGGCACCACCGAGTGCGGCGGCACCACGGCATCGTCGACGAGCGCGCGCGACACCGCGGTCACCCCGCACGCCCGCGGCACGAGCGCGGCTTCCGACTGCGCGGTGAGCAGTGGCGGCTGCTCGGGTGAGTCGAGCTCGAAGGCCTCCAGCGCCCCCGACTTCGTCACGATCGACCCCGCAACGGGTCAGCCGGTCGCGGGACAGCCGGCCAGCGGACCGTCGTCGACGTCCTCGTCGTCCGCGGCGCTGGACTGCCCGAAGGGCTGCACCGGAACCGTCCACACCAGCACCGCCGCCTGGGACGGCGCGGTCGCCGGCGGCGCACCGCGCACGTCGAACGGCACGGCTTCCTGCACCGGCGGCACGGGTGGGTGCGAGGTGCGGTCGGTCTCAACCGCGTCGACCGGACCGGGCGCGGCCCAGGAACTCGCCGCGCGGTCGCAGGCCGGGCCGGGGCAGCCGGTCAACGCGGCCCGGCTCGTGGCCGGTCCGTCGGCCGCGTCCGCGGCGGGCGCGGTACTGACCTGCGCCGGCCGGCAGCTGTGCACCGGCAAGGCGACGAGCGCGGCCACAGCGACCGACCCTTCGGCGTCGCCGGATCCGCGGGGCTCGCACTCGGAAGCGTCCTGTGAAGGCGTCTCCGGCGGGGTGTGCCAGGCGGTCAGCAACTCGGCGGCGTCGAGCGGCCCGGACGCGAACAGCATCGCACCGCTGGTGCAGGCGCGCTCCACGGACAACGCGACGGTGACTTCCGGCACGACCGGCGACCAGGCCCCGCAGCAGCAGTCCGGCGAACCCGGCCAGGACCAGCCGGCCACTCCGCCCGCACCCACCGCGCCCGGGTCGAGCGCGAACTCGGGTGGCCCGACCGTGCCCGGCGCATCCAGCTGGACGATGGCGAGCGCCACCCTCGACTGCCAGAGCGGCACCGTCTGCACGGGCACCACGCGTACCTCGGCATCGGGCAGCGACGGCCCGGCCGCGCTGGGTGGTCAGCCGGGCGCGCGTGGTCCTCCGGGTGAGGGCACGTCCTCCACCAGCGCTACCTGCACCGGCGGCCGTTCGGCTTGCCGCGCGCAGAGCTCCTCGACCGCGGGGTCGGGCCAGGTCGTGGCCGACATCGTGGCGGAACAGAACAAGACCACCGCCGAGCAGGCCGGGAAGACGGCTGCGGAGGCGAAGAAGAACGCCGCCGAGGCGGCCAGGATCGCGGCCCGCCCAGGCGCCACCGAAGCACAGAAGAAGGCCGCCGCCGATGCGGCGAAGGTCGCCGAGGACGCGCAGAAGGCTGCCACCGAGGCAGCCGACCTGGCGACGAAGCCGGTCACCAACGCACCGGCGACGCTGGCGCAGTCGAGTGCGGTCGCGCAGTGCGCAGGCCCCGGCTGCACCGCGACGACGACCGGGGACACGTCGGGCGCCGCGGGCGCATCACACACCACCGCCACCTGCACCGGCGGGAAGTCCGGGTGCACGTCGGCGAGCGAGGCCACCGCGGCCACAGTGCGCAATGCCGGCCAGACCGAGGATGGCACGCCGGTTCCCGGCTTCACCGGCACCGCGCAGGCCACCTCGCAGATCGACTGCCCCGAGACGGGTTGCACCGGCAAGGTCACCGGCACCGCGAACGCGACGGCCGGCCCCGGCGGGCGGGTCTCGCGCAGCACCGCCGAGGGCGACGCCGCCTGCGACGGCTCCGGCAGGTGCACCGCGCAGATCACCGCTGGTTCGACGATCACGGTCTCCACCGGCGACGGCTCGCCCGACACCGCCGGGGTTTCGACCAGCGCGTTCGTGGCTGCGGCGTGCCAGAACGGCAGCGAGGACGGCTGCGCCACCCGCGCGACCTCCGCCACGGAGGCTGCGGGCGGCCCGACGGTGCACGCCACGGCCACGGCGTCGTGCGCGGGCACGGGCGGCTGCCAGGCGGGTACCGCCGGCCTGACGGGCAAGGACGTCGCCCATGTCTCGGCCGGATGCGCGGGCACCGGCTGCCGGACACACACCGAGGGCACCGCGGCCTCGGCGGCCCTGGGGGGCACCAACACGGCGAGCTCGGTCAGCGACTGCACGGCGGGTGCTCAGGGTGAGTGCGCCGGCCAGAGCCAGGTCGGGGCGAACGAGTCCGTCGCGCAGGCCGCCGCGGCGTGTGGTGGCACGGAAGGATCGACCTGCTCGTACTCCTACCGCGCCGAGAGCCACGCCAAGGCCGCGGGCGCGCACGGTGACGCCGTCGGCTACGGCGAGGGCGCAACCGGTGGCGGCCAGGTCGTGACCATGGCCGCGGCAGCGAGCGGCCCTGGCTTCGCCCAGGCAGCCGCCTCCTGCCAGGGCAGTGAGGGCACCGCCTGCAGCTACTCCTACTCGGCCACCGTCTCCGCGTCGGCTTCCGACGGTGCGTCGTGGGCGAAGGCCTACGCGCACGGCTCGGACCAGGGCGCCATGGGCGGTGGCGGCGTGATGGTCACGGCGTCGGCCTTCGCCAGTGGCAGCTCGGCGCAGGCGGCGTCGTCCTGCGTGGGCGCCCCGAACTGCGCCTCGACCTACTCGGCCCACGCCGAGGCGAACGACCGCAGCCAGGAGTTCGCCCCGACCTGGGACGACCCGGGCGGCTACTACGTCGCACACGGCGAAGGAACCTGCTCGGGCAGCGGGCGGGGCGGCTGCGGTGTCACCGCCTACGCGAACGCCGGCCCCGGCGGTGGCGGCGGGGCGACCTGCTCCGGCGACTGCTCCAACTTCACGCAGAGCGGCTACAACAACTTCATCCAGACCAGCCCGTCGCTGAAGGCGCTCGCGGCGGCAGCGACGCCGGTCGACGAGAACGGCAACCCGCTGCACGTCAAGGACATGAAGGAGATGGACAGCGGCGCCGAGGCCGGCTGGTTGGTCCGGGCCGGCGGCAAGCTGACCGACGGCACGGTCGTGACCGAGGACACGTTCGTGCCGTTCGGCCAATCCAGGCCGGAGGGCGCTGTCCCTGCCGTCCAGCGCAAGGAGTCCGGCAAGCCCGCGGAACGCCCCCTCCCGTGCAGCGAGAAGTGCGCGGTCGGCAACGAGAGCAACGGCCCGTACGCCGGCTACGACCCGAACGCAGCGGAGGCGAGCCGGTTCTACGTCTCGAACTCGTTCGCTCCGAACGACCCGCGGCGGGACAGGTCTGCCAGCCAGTCGCACGCTCTGACCCGTCGCGACGTGGATGGCAACGGTATCCAGATGTTCCAGGGCGACGGTTACAGCGAGAACGGCCGCACCGGGGCACGGTTCTCAGGTCGCAACACCTCGCCCACCACGGTGGTCACGACCCGCCTGTCGGACCCGAGCGGATCGCCCTTCACCGTCAAGCTCGAGACGAAGGACTTCCTGAGCGCTCCCGGGGAGTACACCTTCGAAGGCGCCAAGACCGACATCTCGGGCAAGCCCATCCCGTTGCCGCCGAACGCCAAGCCGCGGCTCGACGCCGCAGGCAACCCCATCACGGTCGACAAGATCACGTTCACCGGCACGTGGGCGGACATCAGCGACCGGGCCGGGGTGATGAACCAGGGGTCGTTCAAGTTCCGCGGCTTCGGCGAGTACGTCTCGCGCGAGGGCGTTCGCGTGGAACTCGCCTCGGGTGAGGCGGACATCCTCACCCACAACAAGGACGGCTACGGCGGCTACGCGACGTTGCGCGCCGTTCCGGAGCCCGACTCGCCGTTCGGCAAGGCCACGCGGCCGAACAACCCGGCATCGCTGCCGCTCAGCCCGAAGCTCGACGTGCCGGGCGACAGCAAGATCCGCGACAACTCCGTTGTCTCCGGGACGATCGAGCCCCTCGAGGGCGGTGTGCTGAAGTGCGAGGGCTGCGCCGGCAACGGCAAGGAGACCGGCTACGTCACGCACGTCAACCCGACGGTGGCCACACCCGGCACCAGCACCTGCTCCATCACCGCCGGCAGGTGCACCAGCCGTGGCGCGAACTGGAACGGGCAGAACGTCGACGAGGCGGTCGCCGAGATCCCGGCACCGTTCGTCGGTGACAGCAAGGACCGCAGCGTCGGGTTCGTGCACTGGATGCGCGACGGCCACGGTGAAGGCGGCAAGGTCGTCGGCTTCGTCAAGGGCGCCGGCACGGTGAAGGCGACCGACGCCTACGGCAAGTGGATCAGCGACAGCGGCAACGGTGCGGGTATCTACCTGGGCCTTTCCGAGGACGACGGCTACAACGACGGGCAGTCGTGCTCGAACGCCGCCGGTCAGTGCAAGGGTTCGGCGCCCACCTCGCCCACGCCGGGCAAGACCGGCGAGCACCTCCGGCTGACGTGGGCCGAGCCCACCCCCGCGTTGACCGGGGTCTACGGGATGCTCGGCCCCTGGAAGGAGAAGCACGAGCGCAAGCCGGGTGTCGTCGGCCCCATCGAGTCGGAGCGCGAAGGCGCGCAGGACCTGATGTCCAAGGCGATCGCGGTGTCGCGCTATCAGGACGGCGCGAGCCACGCCCGGTGGGCCGTCGAGACCGGCAACCCCCTGGTCACACCGGTTGCCAAGGCGATCGATGCCGCCAAGCAGGACGGCGTCACCTCGTCTGCGGAGCAGGCGCAGCTCGACACGATGATCACCGATCTCGGCGCGCGGAACCTCCGCAGGATCGCTCGCAACGAGCAGCGTGAGCTGGACGTCAAGCTCGGCAACGCCGTCCTGCCGCGCAGGACCGAGGACATCGAGCGGGTGCTCGCCACGGACCCGGCGCTGGTGCACAAGTACAACCCGCAGACCCCGGACAACCCGAACGGTTACCCGCTCCCCGTCGACTGCACGGTTCCGTTGCCGACCGAGCAGCAGATCCAGCAGGCGCGGACCAACCTCGACAACGCCCAGGAGCAGGCTCGCCAGGATGCGCTGACCTTGGGCGGTATGAGGGGCGAGCTGGAAGCCTTCCAGCAGCGCAAGAACGCCTACGAACATGCGGTCACCCGGTACGAGAGCGGTTTCGGCGGCGACTACGGCGCGCTGGAAGCGGAGCGGCGGGCGATCAAGGCAGAGGCCGATCGGCTGGGTGGGGTGCAGCAAGGGCTGATCGACAAGCTCGACGCGTCGCAGAGCAAGCTGCGCGCCTACGACCTCGCCCTGGCGGGTGCCGGCAACCCGGCGGTCGCAGCCAATTTGCGGGTGGCCGACGAGAACCTCCGCGCCGTCCAGGGATTCGCGAAGACCCTGCCCGAGCCGCGAACGCGGGCCGAGCTCGACAGGTCCAACAGGCTCGCGGCCTTCGCCAAGTCGGTCGAGGCGGGTTACGGGCTCGCGGCGGTCGCTCCCCGCGTGCCGATGCCGGGCGCTCGCCTGAACGACATGCAGCTGCCTTCGACGGGTGCGAAGGACATGTCCAAGGCGTTCACGTCGGCGCTGTACCGGGACGACCTCATGAACCAACCCGGCGACCTGGGGAAGCACTGGCGGGGTCTCGGTCTCTCGAAGGATGTCGCGAAGCGCGACCAGCTGGCGGACCAGGCGTCGATGGGCGATCCCAAGACCGTCATCGACCGGCTCTTCGCGTCCCAGAGCCTGACGCAGGGCGAGCTGCCGGCGAAGACGCGGGCCAGGATGGACGAGCGGAACATCGACTGGTCGAAGGGCGTCCAGACGATCCCGATGCTCTACATGCCCCCCGACGGCCAGAAGGACGTCGAGAGCCGCTTCGAGACGCTGTACCGGATCACGACGAAGGACGGCACGGTCCTTTACATCGACCATGTCGTCGACGCGGACGAGCGCAAGATCGCCGGCTACTACGGCGGCCTGAACGACTTCATCCGCCACAACGAGACGTTCCCCGACGACGGTCGTCTGACCTTCGCGAAGGGCGTCTACGTTCCCGCGCCGGCGAACGCGTACAGCGAGAACGCCACGTGGACCCGCATCGACCTGCACACCACCGCGGCGCATCGCACACCGCCGCTGATCAAGGTGGGCCATGCCGCTGCGATGGTCGCTGCCACCGCGGGTGCCGTGGTCCTGACCGTTGGCACCGGTGGCGCGGCGGCCGTGGTTGGTTGGGGTCTTGTCGGGTTCACGGTCGGGTGGACCAGCGCCGACGCCATCGGCAACTTGCACTACCGCAGTGCGCACGGGCAGAGCAACGACTTCATCGAGTCGGCCAGCGCGCGTAACTCGGTCCTCACGCTCGGTGCGAACGTGTTCCTCGGAGCGGGTGCGCTGCTCCGTCCTGTGAGTGCCGGCCTGGCCTCTGCCGCGAACTGGACGTCCACGGGGATCTTCGCGTACCAGCTCGGCGAAGGCGTCTACACGACGTGGAAGCACTGGGACAAGATGAGCCCGTACCAGCGCAACGAGGCGCTCAGCGGCCTCGCGCTGAACGCGGCGATGCTGGGCATGCCGATGGCTGCCAGGGCGAGCTGGGCTCGCGCCGGGTGGAGCGGCGCGCAGGTTCCGACGTTGAAGACTGCGGCGGGCCAGGCCGGCCGGGTCATCGCCGCACCGTTCCGGGCGATAGGGCACGGCTTCGCCGGCCTGGCCCGCGTCGCTCGCAACATCCTCACCGCACCTCCCGCGACATCGCGCGGCCGGGTGATGCTGCACAACCCGCCGGCTGCACCGCAGGGTGTTGCACCGGTGGGTCCGCGCCCCCCGGGGCAGGCCAACCCAGGGGTGCAGGTGTCACCTGTCCAGGGTCAGGGCCTGCAGCTGCGGCCGGTTGGGCAGGCCCCGCAGGGTGGGCAGCCGCACGGCAACCCGGTCGCAACCGGGACACCGGCTTCAGGCGGTTCGGTGCAGTCGGCCCCGCCGCAGGGCGGCGGGCACCCGGGCCAGAGCCAGACGCCGACGCCCGAGGCCGGCAAGCTGCGCGACGGTGTCGAGCAGCAGCCCGACGCGCAGGACGGCGCCACCGCCGTGGAGCGGCCGCTGGCGGAACGGGTCGGCGAGGAGCTCGGTCGGAACTCCTCCGAGAAGCCCACGCTCGAGGCGCTGACCGAGCGCCTGAACCGCGGCCGGCCGTCGGATCAGCACGTCAGCAAGCAGGACGTGCGGGAGGCCCTGTCGGATGGGCCGCTCGCCGACCGCGTGCTCGTCGAGGTGAGGAGGGGTACCGACTCGCCGTCGCTGAAGGAGCTGACCGACCGGCTCAACGACGGAATGCCGGCCAACCGGCATGTGACGCCGGAGCAGGTTCGGGACGCGATCGCAGACCTGCCGGTGATCGACCGGATCGGCCTCGAGCTGAAGGGTGCCCGGCTGGGCGCCATGAAGCTCAAGGACTTGACCAAGGCGGTCAACGAGGGCATGCCGAAGGACAAGCGAGTCGGCAAGAAGCAGATCCGGGAGGCGATCGAGCGCGACGTCCTGATCGTCGACGGCCGATACGGCGGCCACCGCTATGACATCGTCCTGGACCCCCACGACAACCTCCACCTCTGGGTGGTGCGCACGATCCGCGGCGGCGCGGCCGACAAGCCTCCCGCGCACTGGGTCGGCAAGGGTGCGGACGAGTCGGCGCCGAACGCCGGCCCGGCCGACGAAGGTGTGATCGGCGGGCCGAGGACGGGTCAGCCGGTCGAGGGCGGCGCTCCGGTCGCCGGCGCGCAGGTTCCGGACGCCGACTTCGGTGTACCCGCTGTCCCCACGCGTCGCGGCTCGTCGACCGGCACACCGGACACCGGTTCTCCGCCTTCGAACGGCGAGCGCGTCACGTACTACTTCGGCGGCAAGAAGGTCACCGCCGAGGAGCTCCGCGAGCTCGGCTTCGATGTCGGCGAACGGGATCGCGGACCGGGCGGTGACACGCGCCCGAGCGGGCCGAACGGACCGAGCGCCGCCGATGGCGTCGGCGCGACCAAGTCGGGTCGTGGTGACGCCCAGAGCGGGGACGGCGACAACGGACCGGGCACGCCAAATGGGCTGAGCGCGCCGGATGCCCCGATCCTGCCCGTCAAGCCGGCGAACCAGACGGCCGGCGGCGGCACCTCGGGCGCCGCGTCCGGGGCCGGCACCACCACCGTCGGCGTCGGCGGCGCCCCCAACGGTCCTCGTGTGGCCGGGGTGGCCGGGAAGCCGACGAGCGGGCCGCAGGGCCACGTCTCGGATCCGATGTCGGGCGGTGGGACGAGGGGGCCCCCGAGCCCGTCGCCCACTTCCGCCCAGGCAGGTGAGCCTGCCGCTGATGTCACCACCCAGCACGTCCACCGAGAGGAGACGCAGCAGAGCGCTGGAAACACTGTCGAGAACTCCACGAACCGCGCCCCGAAGCACGAGAACGGACAGGGCTCGACGAAGCCGGCAGAAGCCGTATCCCCCACGGGGAACGACGGCGAGGCACCGGTCGACGCGAAGCACGTCCGCGACGCTCTCCAGCAGATCAAGACGGATCGGCGTGAGCGCGAAGAACGCGGCGGGATCGTCACCGACGAGAACGTCGCGACGCAGCTGTCCGAGCAGCTCGGCCGGACGGTCACGAAGGACGAGGTCGTCGACGCCATCGCGGCTCCGGACGGCTTCGGACTCGCGCACGGTGCCGATGGCTTGATCGTCGCGAGCCCCACTGGTGGCGGGATCGGGGCCGAGATCCCGAAGTCGGCCCTCGACGCGCCGCGGACCAACCTCCCGGTCGCGGGCAAGCAGGACGAGGGCAAGACCAAGGGGATCCGGATCGGCGACGGCCGCCAGGTCGAGCAGACCGGCCCGGTCACGCACAACCGCGGTGCCCAGCCCGCGGTCGGTAGCACCGTCGCCAAGGCAGAGACATCGCTGTTCGAGAGCCCGGTGTCCCGCACGCTGGAGAAGCGGCTCGACGCCCTGTACCAGCGGATCGAGAAGCAGTGGTCGCGCGTCGGTTCGATGGAGAACCCGGCGGAGGCGACCCGCCGCCTCCACGCGATTCAGCGGAGCGTGGACGAGCTCCACAGCCGGAGCGACCCGCTCGGCGTGGAGATCCATCGCATGCAGCGGCGGATCGGCGAGCTCGAGGCCGAGCTGATGGAGCTCAAGGCTTCGCGCGGCACTGAGGACGTTGCGCGCTTCGACGAGGATCTCGCTTCTCTGAAGACGAGGCAGAAGCAGCTCGCCGAGGAGCGGGAGAGCCTGGTCGGGGCGGACGACGTGCAGGCTGCCGTCGAGCGCGCGGTCGCCATCGAGCAGCGTGCGAAGGAGCTCGATGCGGACCTCGCACGGGCCTACGACGACGCCGTCACGCAGCGCGGGGAGACGCTCGACGATGCCAAGCAGGAGCTGGCCGGCCTGCTGGCGGCCCGCGATCGGCTCCGCACGACCGGAGGAGGGGCGGCCGACAGCCACCAGCTGGGCGTCGTCGAGTTGGAGATCCATCGCCGGTCGTTCGAGCTGAACAAGATCGAGACCGAGCTGAACACGCTCGAGCGCAAGAGCGGCAACGACGACATCGCCTACCGCGACGCTCTGAAGGCCGAGCGGAACTCTCTCACCTGGGAGCGAAGCGGCCTCTCCGGGACGGACGACGTGTACGCCGCGGTGGAGCGCGCACTCGAGATCGAGCACCGCGTGAAGGAGATCGACGGGGCGCTGGCCGAGCCGCGAGGACCCGGCACCGCCAGGTACGAGACGGCCTTCCAGAAGCACGAGGAAACGCTCGCGGACCTCCGCCACGAGCTCACGGAGCTGTACACGATCCGCCAGTCGCTCCGGGAGACCGGAGCGCTGCCGAACGAGATCGCGTCGACGGGCTTGAGCTCCGGGAAGCCGTGGACGGCGCGCCCTCGCCCGACGGAACCGCCGGCGCGCCCCGAGCCGCTCAAGGCGCCTCGCGCCGAGGAGATGCCGACCAGGCTGACTTGGTACGCGCACGTCACGCGCAAGGCGGCACATGTCCTGGTCAAGTGGGTGATGCCGCTTCTCGTCATCCTGCCGGCCCGTGCCGTGCACGCCGACGTGATCGATGTGCTGACCCCGCAGCGGTCGATCGTTCTGGAGGTCGGCTCGCAGCCGCGCGCGGCAGCGCCGCCGGGCGAGCGGATCATTCAGTCCGAGCCGATGAAGTCCACCGACGCCACCGGCCGGACCGCGGAGCGGGCCGGGCACGACGGGAGCCGCATTGCGGAGCCGGAGACGGCTCAGGCCGGCAAGCACGTCACGGGGGAAGGCGGGTCCGTCGAGCCGACGTCGACCAGCCGGTGGGTGCCGGTGGTGCCGCTCGGCGTGGACGACGACATGGCCGGCCGGCAGCACGGCCAGG